>CACXDS010000221.1 GCA_902766425.1 uncultured Lachnospiraceae bacterium | reverse complement strand
TTGGAAACCAGAAATAAGGAAAAGGGCATGTCCCTTCAGGGGGAGACGGTACAGAAATGCCCGGCGGAGCTGCCTGAAAAGGTCGCAAAGGAGTTTATGGAGACAGCGGAAAAGGTGAGTCAGGTACTGGGGGTTACAGCTTATTCCAAGGTGGATTTCATCATGAGGAGCGATGGAAGCTATGTCTGTCTGGAATGTGATTCCCTGCCGCAGCTCTATCAGGATGCACATCTGGTGCAGGAGGCAAAGGCTGCAGGAGTTTCCTTCGGGGATCTCTGTGACAGGATTTTAAAGATGAGTCTCAGAAAGAAATGAGTCTTAGAGCAAAACAGCGAAACAGATGGAACGGAGAAATCGAAAAAGGCGATATAAAGAGAATAAATAAAGAACTGATGCAAAAGGATCGGAGGAAGTAAGATGGGAAACACTAACGGAAAGAAGCTGAATTTGAATCTGATGGCGAAGCTGACGATGATGGCGGTGATTCCGCTGGCATTGTTGACGCTGATCATTGTGATCAGTGCCAGCAGAAGCATCAAGCAGGGTATTCAGCAGGAGGTGTTGAACGGACTGCAGAATGAGATAACTATGATGCGAGCGGCTTATGAGCAGATGGACAGCGGAGATTATTACCTGAACGGTGCCGGAGACCTGATGAAGGGGAGCTTTAATGTGACTGCTCACGAAGAAATCATGGATTCCTTCGTAGAGGGGACGGAGGTTGCGATCACGCTCTTTTATGGGGATACCCGTAAGGCCACTACATTGATTGATATAGAGACAGGGGAGAGAATCCTGGGGACACAGGCCTCCGCAGAGGTGGCCGAAAAGGTACTGGGAGGCGAGGAATACTCGGCGCGCAGGCTGGTGATCAATAAGCAAAAGTACTTGGCATATTATGTGCCGATGACGAACAGCAACGGCGAAGTGGTGGGGATGTTCTTTGCGGGGCAGCCCAGCGCCAGTGTATCAAAGTTTGCGATGGAGAGAATGATCAATATTATAGTCCTGTCCATTATTGTATTTATTGTTGCTCTGATCGCGTGTGTCATTGTTTCAAGGATCCTGATCAAGGCGCTGGAAAAGGCGGATGTGGCGATCAACGGACTGGCGGAAGGAAGTCTGTATTACCGGATGGATTCGGGGGTGTTGGAGCGTAAGGACGAGATCGGAGCCATGGCGAGATCCGTACATAACACCACCCAGAGATTGAGAGGAATCATCACGAATCTGCAGGGTTCTTCGGCAGAACTAAAACAGTCGGGAGAGCATCTGGAGGAGGTGGCCTCCCAGACAGCGCAGACGGCAGAGGAGGTAAATTCCGCTGTGGATGACATCTCCAAGGGCGCTATGACACAGGCTGAGGAGGTGGAGAATGCCACCGGGCTTGTGGCAGATATGGGAGAACTGATCGAAGAGATCGTGAATGGTATCTCTGCTCTTTATCAGGCGGCCTCCGATGTGGAAAAAGCCAGCGGTGAGGCCAAGCAGTGCATGACAAGGCTGCAGGAGTACAATGAGCGCACCACGGAGGCGGTGGAGACCGTAGCGCAGAATGTAAAGAAGACGGACGAGTCAGTGAAGGATATCGGAAAGGCTTTGGATATGATCACCACAGTATCCAAGGAGACCAATCTGCTTAGCCTGAATGCCGCAATCGAGGCGGCAAGAGCAGGTGAGGCTGGAAGGGGCTTTGCGGTTGTGGCAGCAGAGATCCAAAAGCTTGCGGAGGAATCTGCGGGGAATGCAAAGCAGATTGCCCAGATCATCGGCAATCTGTCCGAGGATTCCAAGAATACCTTGCATGTCATGTCCGATGTGAGGGAGGATGTTAAGGCGCAGCAGGATATGATGCGGATCGCGCTGGAGCAGTTTGGCGTGGTGGACGAGGGCGTCGGCGTTGTGAATGATCACACCAGGCAGATGAATGCTGAGGTGAAGAAGTGCGATGAGGCAAGAAGATCCGTGGTGGATATCATCCAGAATCTGTCCGCTCTGTCGGAGGAGAATGCGGCATCCACGGAGCAGACCACAGCCTCCATGCAGGAGCTGAATCTTACCGTTTCCAATCTGGCGGCGGCTGCCGGAAAGCTACAGGAGCTTGCCGCTTCACTGGAGAAAGAGACGGCGTTCTTTAAGCTGTAAAAGTAATAAAGCAAGAGGGAGAAGAAAATGAGGGACAAATATCTGGACGGTATGGGCGGAAATATAGGAAATTACACCCTGGAGGAGATTGAGGAAGCCCAGAGGATGAAAAAGAAAAACGGCGGCACACTGATGGAGAATCTTGCAAAGCTGACGGGGCGCGGAGCCGTTTCCGCATCCATGGATTTCGGGAGTCTGGCGGATGCCGCCAGCGCCCAAGTGAATGCACTGGCTAAGGCGAGTGAGGAGAGAAGAAGGAATGCGGAAAAGATGGGCGGCAGTATGGATGCCATCAATGAGCAGCTCTTTCGAAATCAGGAGGCGCTAAGCCGCGAGCTCGCAAGCTTTACCAAGAATCTGCAGGCGGATCTTGGAGTTTCAGCCGGATCGGGAGCAATGGCAAATCAAGCGCTGACTTCAAGTGCTTCGGGCGCAGTTCCTTCCGCCTTCGCCGGGACGGCGGAATCAGCTTCGAAGGAGCAGGAGCTTCCCAGGGAGGAGGTACTGGAGCGCTTTAATGGTTTGGCAGCAGAGATTGAGAAGAAGGTGTTCGGACAGGAGGAATTCATCCGGAAGCTGGTGATCGCCTTTAAGCGGCCTTATGTGATGCCACCTGTTGAGCCCAAGGCATTGAATACTGTATTTTTGTCCGGAAAGAATGACACGGGTAAGCACTATGCCCTTTTGGAGACCGCAAAGGAGCTGAGCAGGCGAGGGGTATTCCGCAATTCCGATGTCCGGATCATGGATCTGGGAATTTATACGGATGCATCCATGGAGAAACTCTTTTTGCAGGATATCTATGCGGCGTTGTCCAGCAGCTCCAAGGTGATCCTTTTTGAGAATTTTGAGAATTGTCATCCCTCCTTTTTGACGCATATCGCCTCTCTGGTGACGGACGGGCAGATCCGTCTCTCCGAGCGCTATGTAATGCAGAAGGGACAGCTGGTGAATGTGCAGACTTCACTGGCTTCCGAGGTGGTGAGTACCTTCCGTGCTTCCGGGAAATATTTGATCTTCATCACGGAAAAATCCATTGACAAGGTGGCAGGGATCATGGGAGCGCCCTTTATCAATGCTTTAGGGGATATCTGTACCACAAATACATTGAATGACGAGGCAATCAGGAGAATTGCGGAGGGAGAGCAGGAGGAGCTGAAAAAGAAGGCAGCCGGGCAGTGCTTTTTCCAATTGTCCTTCGCGGAAGGCTTTCTGGAGTATGGCGTCGGAAGGGCTGACCGTCAGGTGGGCCTAAAGGGTGTCAGGGACTTTTATGAGAGCGTTCTTCAGGCTCTGGCCCAGGCAAAGCTGGAGGGGGACTATTCCAAGGATGCGGCGTTGGAGCTTCGTGTCGAGGATGGGAGGATCCTGGCCGGAAACGGGGAGGAGGATATTGACCTCTCCGCTCTGTTGCCGGAAGGCTATCGGGGGGAGATCGAAGAAATCAAGAAGGAAATGGATGCCATTGTCGGCCTGGCCAAGGTCAAGGAATACATTTTCAGTCTGGAAGAATACTATCAGGTACAGAAGCGCAGGGCTGCGGAGGGACTTAAGACCAGTGAGCTGAGTAAGCACATGATCTTTACGGGTAATCCCGGAACAGGAAAGACCACCATTGCAAGGATCATCAGTAAATATCTGAAATCCATCGGCGTTTTGACAGGCGGACAGCTGGTGGAGGTTTCCAGAGCGGATTTGGTGGGAAGATATGTGGGCCATACGGCGCCCCTTACCAATAAGGTGATCTCCTCCGCCATCGGCGGCGTCCTGTTCATCGATGAGGCATACAGTCTGTATCGGGGCAGGGATGACAGCTTTGGCCTGGAGGCAATCGATACGCTGGTCAAGGGAATTGAGGATAACAGGGATAATCTGATCGTGATCTTGGCGGGCTATTCCAAGGAAATGGAACAGTTTCTGACAGCCAACTCCGGTCTGAAGAGTCGTTTCCCCAATGTGATCCATTTTCCGG
>CACXDS010000220.1 GCA_902766425.1 uncultured Lachnospiraceae bacterium | reverse complement strand
TTCCCGACTTTGCGCTCTGACCATCCGGGATGGGCTCATATGCCTGAAAATAAAAAGCATATTCCGGCTCATTATCCTCTCCTGCCTCCATCACATCATAAAAAAAACCCTTCTCCGAAAAGCTCATCCGATAAGGATTGGCCTCCTCTGTCAGCGAATACACCGCAGTACTCCTCTCATAGTTCGGAATTTCTTGTGCCTCGGAAGCCTTCCGGCCCCCGGCTGCCTTACCTCCAAGGTTCCGTCCATCGTTTTGGACTTCCCCTTCTCCACCGGCGGAGCACCCCGCCGCTAAAAGCATACACAGAGCCACCCATATAACCGCCCGCAAAGCCAAACAATCTCGATCATTTTTCTTCGTTCTATCATTTCCGTAAGCCCTCATACTTCCTCACCTCCCTTGCTTCCATACTATCACCCCGGAGCCAGCCTATCACCTAAAGATTTCTTAAGATTTCTTAATTTCCAAGCCCTTCCCCCGTCCCCTCCCCAAACATGATATAATAGTCACAGATTTTCGAAGAAAATCCGTGATCCCGAACAAAGTGAGGGACGAGCCCGAAGGGCGAGCTTAGAATTAGCAGAAGGAGGGGCCCGCACTGCCCAGCGGAAGGAGGACCCACGAAGTGGGGGATACCTTCGCATAGGCAGTGTGGGAGGATCCCTTCGCATTAAAATCAGCAGAAGGAGGGGCCTATGAATCATACCGATTCCGCGTTAGAAATCCTGATCATTGAAGATGACAAGGACATCCGGGAAACCGTCAGAATTCTGTTAGAAGGGGAAGGCTATACCATTACGGAAGCCGCCGACGGTGCGGAAGGCATCCAAAAGCTCACCAAAGACACCGGGCTGGTAATCCTGGATGTTATGCTGCCCGGAAAATCCGGCTATGAAGCCTGTGCGGAAATCCGGCGTTTTTCCTATGTCCCCATCCTGTTTCTGACTGCCAAGTCACGCGAGACCGACATGCTCCTCGGCTTTCAGGCGGGGGGCGATGACTATCTGGTGAAGCCCTTTTCTTTTTCGGAGCTCTCCGCCCGCGTGAAGGCCCTGCTTCGCCGCTACGGCACCTACAACCCGCTGGCCTTCGGAAAAGACAGTGAGCTTCCCTTATCGGAAGCGAAATGGCTTACCTGCGATGGGCTAAAGGTAAATCCTTCTCTGAATCAAGTAATGCTTGGCAATTCCCCCGTCAGTCTTACGGAGACGGAATATGAGATCCTGCGCCTGCTCATGCAGTATCCCGACAGAGTTTTCAGCATCCGTGATATCTACGAAGGCATATGGAATGAGCCCTTTCTTCAAAGCTGCTCAAATTCCATCATGGTGCATATCCGCAATCTGCGGACTAAAATCGAGTCAGATCCGCAGTCGCCAAAATACATTCTCACCGTGTGGGGAAGGGGGTATCGATTTGGGAAACACTAAAATGCCAAAGGTAAAATGCTTATCCCTAAAGGCTAGATTTCTGGTGATCTTTTTATCCGGAATGCTCCTCGCCGTCCTCTCCTTCCTGACCCTGTATTCCATCGCCAAGTCCCTGCTGGACGACTATTTCACCTACACCTCCTATGTCATGGACAAAGAGAGAGAGGCTGTCTCCGCCCTGGAAGCCTATGTCCGTGAAAACAAGCTTGCAGCCACGGATTCCTGGGAATTAAAAAAATGGGCTAAGGAAAATCATATGATGATCCTGGCCGTCTCCAGAGATCGTTTTCTGCTCTATGAGAACTCCCATACCGGGAGCTCTCCGCTTTCACAGACCGACTCCCTGCAGGTCTATCGAACCCTGCAGGTCTTTCATCAGGTGGAATTTGCCGACGGCGTGGCGGATGTCTTTCTCCATAAAAACTACCAGCGAAGCTACTACCTTACGGCCATTGCCGTGGCCGCCTTCGTCAGCGCCCTGATCTGGGCTTTTTTCTTCTATCTTGGCATCGGCCCTTTGCTTGAGGCCATTGACCTACAGCGTCAGAAAAGTGAAGAACAGGAAACTCTGGTGCTTGGCATGGTCCACGATCTGCGCACGCCTCTCACGGGCCTTATGGGATTTTTGGAGCTCAGCCAGAGATCCGAAAGTGACCTTCCCCAGCTCCAAGCCTATCTTCGCAAAGCCCGGGAAAAGGCCCTGCAGATCCGAAGTCTCTCAGATCAGCTCTTTGATTATTTTCTCTCTGAAAAGGACAGTACCTTCGCTTTGGAGGCTCCCGCAAGGGCACAGTACCTCCTTGAGGATTATCTGTCAGAGCTTTGCTTTGAGCTCGGCGCATTTGGCTTTGCGGTGGAAGCTGCTTTGGAGTGGCCCCCCATCCGCATCAGCATCAGCATGGAGGAAATGGGCAGGATCCTAAACAATCTCCTATCCAACATCCAAAAATACGGTGATCCGGGTCATCCCGTCCACCTGTCCGGCATCATCCGGGATAAGTACTTCGGCATCCGGATCACCAACCATGTGCGCGGCGGCGAAGCAGATCTGCAGGGAACCCACATCGGACTTCAGATTGTCCGGAAAATGATGCGCCGGATGAATGGCTTTGCCGAAAGTAAAAAAGAGAATGACCTTTTTCAGATCACTCTCTTTTTCCCCATCCGGAAGTAGCCTCTTATGTTGTGAAAAGAATTACAGCCTCCACCTTCCGGCTTTCTGCTGCTCCTTCCAGAGTGCAGCATAGATCCCGTCAGCTTGCAGCAGCGCGTTATGTGAGCCTTGCTCGGCAATCCTGCCGTCATCAAGATTTTGGAAGGACTGAAGGTATGGCACCAGGTCACAATGCCGGCGCATTCCTCCCTGTAATTTGCTTCCTTGATCGTCTCGGTGATCTCCTGATTTGATTTCGCCGTTACCTTGTAAACCAAGGGATAAGGCAGTTTCTTCGACAACTCCTGCGCCATCTCTCTGGCACGGCCGTCCACAATCTTTAGTACCTCTTCTCCGTACAAGCCCTGACTTCCCACAATGAACCAGAATTCTTTTTTCATTCTCCGCTCTCCTTTCGTCCCATCTTCCTCCCGCACAGCTTGGGCAAATGCTAAGTCAATAAATACAATAACTGCCCAGAAAGTTAGCCATAACTAACCTTAGAATAGTATAAAAAGAAGCCTGCACATTTGCAAGCTTCTTTTTTGCGATTAATTATCATTAAATGCAATCTATTCCCTGTTCTTGAGCACCTCCGCTGGCGTATAACGATCCAGCTTTCTGACCAGTACAGCGTTGATCACAAAGTACAGTGCCAGGATCAGCACATAGGCGATCACATAGAATGCAAGGGGTGCATCCACATGAAATCCGCAGGTCACATTGGAGATCATATAGGGAAATGCCATATCCATCAGCTTTTTGGACAGCGGCAGACAGATGAGTGCTCCCACTGCGATAATGTAAAAATTCCCGTCCAGATACAGTTTTTTGATCTCCCTGCGCCGATAGCCGAATACCTTGATCAAAGATATATTGTGGGCGCTCCTGTCGATCATCACCTTCATCATGAGATACATGACCACACAGAAAATAATGATGGAGGCGAAGGTCAAGGTATAAACCATGGGCATCATCAAATCCGTAAAGACCGAGGCCCCCTTTACCACATCCGATCTGCTGGTGGTGGAATAAAGCCTCCCGGCGTCAATATCGAGAGCCCGATCGGAGAAGAGTACATTGTAATAATCCTCCGCCTCGCCGAACATCTCCCGCATGGTATCCAAATCCATAAAGATAAAGAACCCGGGAGAATACTGTGCGATCTCCTTGACGGAAAAAGCATACTTCATCTCCTTCTCCTCGTCCGTAACAACAAATTCCTCTCCTTTTTTCAGCTTGAATTTTTCCGCAAAGGCAGAGGATACGATCACGCTCTCCTTGCTGTGATCCGGATGAATGTCAAAATAGGGATTCTCTTCGTCGATACCCAGGATCGTCACATCAAAATTAAAGCCCATGGTGGCCTTTTTGCAGGTATAGGCGTAGGCTGCCTCCGCTCCCTGAGGTGCCTCCTTCTCCGGATACTTCAGTGTATACATATACTCAAATCCGGTGTCCTTTTCGTAGTCCTTTGCGATATTGCTACACAGAATATAGCAGTCCACGCTGATCATAAATACCAGCAGCGAGATCAGCATTCCAAACACCACCGCAACAGAGGAGCGAAGCTCGTTCAGCATTTGTCTGATCCGAAATGCAGTGACAAAATTCATTCTCTTTAAATTGATCTGTCTGTTCTTTCCCTGCTTGCCCTCGTTCCGGATCAGGGACAGAGCGGTCCGGTTTAATTTACCGTTAATGACCAAAACATTTACGATCACTGCCACAATGGGCGGGATCACCACCGAATAGATCCACAGATATCCCGGAATGGAAAAGGCAAAGGCGGGAATGGAAAAATACAGGTAGGAGCTCTCCGCGATCATGGGTGCCATGACTCCCGTGGAGGCCACCAGCGCGCCGGCGAGCCCTGAAATAAATGTCACCACCACCGGAAGTGTCACATAGTGCAGGATCAGGTCATTCTTGGTCACTCCCATGGAATAAAGCGTTCCGATGATACTGCTCTCACTCTCAATGGAATGTACCACAAAGACCGAGATCACATAAGCCATCAGCACCAGCAGGATGACCCCTGCGATCATTCCCACCTCAATATCCACGATCTTATCATTCTTCGTGGCAAAGATCCTTGGGTTATCCTCCCGTTTCAGAAACATGGTCAGATTGGACAATTCAAAGGCAAAGGCATCCAGTGCATCCTCCACCGCATCGTCCAGCTCCTGCACGCCATCCGCCATTTCCCCTGTACCATCCGAGAGCTCCTGCACGCCATCCACATACTCCCCGAGTCCGTCCTGATACTCCTTCAGGGCGTCCAGCTCTGATTTGACCTGCTCCAGGGACGGCTTCAGATAGGGATTCACAGAAGCGATGGACTCCGCATACTCGATCAAACGATCCAGCTCCTCCCCGTAGGTATCCTCCCGAAGCTCTGCCTCTAAGCCCCCGGATACCAGCGCTTCCTGCGCCTGCACTAAATATGCTTCAAAGATTTTTGCCGTTCCATCCTTCAGATCTCCGTTATGCTCTGCCAGCTCCTTCAGTCCGTCATGCACCTTGTCCGTAGCTTCCCTGAGATCCTCCACTGCACCTCTCAGATCCTTCTCAATGCCACCGGTTCTATCCCAGTATTCCTGGAAAAGCTCATCATCCACCAGCTCCGCATTGATCTTCAGGTCCTTTAAGTAATTCTTGAGATCCCGATCTGTTTTTCCTCCACCCAGGCGGTAGCTGTAGAGATAATCCTCCGATTTCTGGGCTTTGCCGGAGGCTCTAAAGTCCAGGTAAGCGTCCTTTGTCAGAAAGACATTTCCAAAATATTTGGAATTGCAGGAGGTGTCCGATATCTCCTTAAAGGGACCATCATAATCCGAGGTCACGCCGATCCCGCACACCAGATACTCCGTGCCTGCCAGCTCAAAGCCATCCCCCACCTGAATGTCATGCTCCTCGGCATAGCGCTTTTCCACAACGATCTCATTTTTATCAGCCGGAGCTTTGCCCTCCGTATAATAAATCTCATTGATCCCATCTCTGACCCGGAAGATCCGAAGAGTACTTTCCTCTCCCTCCTCATTCTCCGTCAGATAATCAAAATAAAACTGTTCCCTCACCTCGATCCCCATGTCGGTGATCCCCTTCAGATCCTCCTGTGTCAGAGGGACAAAGACCTTAAATTCACCGTCCTCCAGCTTGGTTTCTCCGGCAATCCTCTCCGTACCGCGCGTCAGGGTCTCACCGGAGCCCACAATGGTGACCACCAGAAAAATACCCATGACGATCATCAATCCCAATGCCAGATAGCGGAAGAAATTTTCCTTCAGATCCCGAAACACTCTTTTTCTCAATACTCTTTGCATGCTACAGATCCTCCAATTCCCTGGCCGGAACCCGCTTCTCGTTGGTATACTCTCTGCTGATCTCGCCGTCCTTTATGTAGATCACTCTGTGAACCATATTTTTGATGGAGTTGTTGTGGGTGACAATGAGCATTGTGGTTCCGTACTTTTGATTGATGGTCTCCAGGAGCACCAGAATATCCCTGGAGGTCTTGGAATCCA
>CACXDS010000219.1 GCA_902766425.1 uncultured Lachnospiraceae bacterium | reverse complement strand
TGTCCGCTGGGGGCAATTTATTCCTTGCTGAATCCCGTATCCTTCTTTGGCATAAAAGTGGATCAGAGCAAATGCATTCACTGCGGCAAGTGCGTGCAAACATGCAGGCTGGATGTGAGAAGGGTGTGTGACCGGGAGTGCGTTCAGTGTGGGGAATGTATCTCACGCTGCCCCGTAAATGCGATCCATTATGGCTGGCGGGAGAAATGTCCGGAGGAGAAAAAGCAAGAACAAAAGACCAGAAAGGTATTGTCCCAAAAGCAGGGTCGAAGATATATTGTGCTGTCCTTTCTGTTGATCGGAGCGATAGCTCTGCTTGTCTGGGGAGGTCTGGACGGCGGCTTTAACGACATCAAAAATAAGGCCATCCGAATCTGCTATGAATGCATGGGAATCGGATGACCTAAATTGGATCAAAACTGTGGAAGCTTTTGAAAATCCGCATAGGGCAGGGGCCCGGAGACAACAAAGCCCTGATAGGAGCTGATGCCATAAGTCTTTACCAGCTCCAGCATTTCTTGATCCTCTATGCCCTCCGCACAAACCTGAATATTGCTTTCCTTGGCAAACATACAGAGAGCCTTCATGAGCGCCCGATCCTTGGCGCTCTTTTTTAGTTGGGAGGTAAAGTCCCTGCCGAATTTAATGATATCCACGGGCAGCTCGCGCACCAGATGGAGATCCAGCAGACAGGAGCCATCCAGCGCCACCAGGATTCCGCAGGATTTGAAAAAAATGATCTCATGCCGCAGAGAATCCAAATTCAAAAATCTACAGCGATCCGTCAGCTCCAGGCATAGATTTCTGCCGGGAAATTCCTGCTTTTTCAGGATGCTGAGAAGGGTCTGATGAAATTCCGGCTGTTCCAGCTGTCTGTGAGAGAGATTGATCGTGACTATGCAATCGGGATGGTTGCGGAGAAGCTGCTTGCCCTCTGTGATGGCGCGGCGCAGGATCCAATTGCTGAGCTTGAGGAAGGAGCTGTCATTTTCCAGCCAGGGAAGAAATTCTGCAGGAGATATCCTGCCATATTCGCATTCCCAGCGCAGATAAGCGCCGCATCCGTAGAGAGTGTCATTCTGTGCATTGAGCATGGGCTGATAGAACAGGGCCATATTCTGACAGTCATTCTCCACATCATTTCGGATGGCGGCTACCATCTCTAAGGTTTTGCCGTTTTGGTTCAGATAGTCGTTTTGCAGTACAATGGGCTGCCCCTCCGCCTCGGTCTCGGAGCGGCTCTGGGCAAACTTGGCGCAGGCAAGTATGGAGTGAACATCCACAGCGGGATCATCCGCCACTACAATTCCGGCGCTCAGCTTTACCGAAACCTTGGTGTCTCCGATGGTGAGCAGATGCTGGGCATAATTTTTCTGTCCCTGATAGAGCCTGATCATCTCTTCCGCGGTCATGGTTTCCGAACAGAAGAGAAGCATGGTGCCTTCCCCGCGGAATAACTCGCCGGAGCCGGAGGCAAGATCCTTCAGGTGGCTGGCCAGAGCGGCGATCACATTGTTTCCGAAGGTATAACCGTAGAGATTATTGATCTCGGCAAAATTAACGGTACCCATGAGCAGGATCACAGCATGGCGCCTTGTGACAAATAAACTGCGTAAATGCTCCAAAAACCGGACTTGGCCGGGAAGGCTGGTGACGGGATCCGTCTGGCTGTCAATGTCCAGACTGGTGATGGCAACGCCGATATAAGCGGGGCTCCCGGCATAATCCTTTACGGTAAAATATTTCACTGAACAGGGGATAAACTTCCCCTCCTTATCCTTCATGTGCCACTGGGTCTCCTTGCGCTCGAGGCGTCCTTTGGAGGCAGCCTGTACATCTGCCAGAAAGGAGGAGGAATCCTCGGGAGCGAGGCAGTTTCTTATGACCTGGGAATTATGAGCAATGTATTCTCCCGGCAGGGAGAACATATTGACTGCGGCGGGGGACCAACGGGCTGTATCCAGGCTGATGTCCAGCATGAAAAAGAAGCGGCCCTTGGCATTGGCCGATGCTGCAAAGCTGTCATATAATTTATTTATGCGGTAGTATAATGCGCTATTATCCATTCTTTTCTTCTCCTTGCGTCTTTTTATTTCGTCAAAAAGCGGAAAAAGCTTAATAGGGGGGATTGACTCTTGCGAAAGACCGAGAATTCGCCTATAATGATTAGGTGTGAAAGGTATGGAATCCGAAGTTCCTGAATAAAATGAAACTATGAACATTTTGGTTGATGGTTATAATATCAGTTATAAAATAACGGGCGAGGGCGATAGAACCGTGGTCATGCTCCAGGGCTGGGGCACACATCTTGGCATGTATGACAGTGTGGCAAATGCGATCAACGACAGTGTGCGCTTCGTCCAGTTTGATATGCCCGGATTTGGCGCCAGCGACGAGCCCAGGGAGGCCTGGAATGTGGATGCCTATGCGGACTTTTTTTTGAGATTTATGGATGCTTTGGGCATCAAAAAGGCTGCGCTCATCGGACATTCCTACGGTGGGCGTGTCATAATCAAATTGGCATCGAGGGAAAATCTGCCCTTTGAGATCACGAACATCGTCCTGATCGACAGCGCGGGGATTCTGCCCAAGAAGACCTTTGCCCAGAAGGTGAAGATCCGCAAGTATAAGCTTCTGAAGGGGATCCTGAATATGAAGCTGATCTATGCACTTTTTCCGGAGCTCATCGATGATTGGCGCAGCAGACAGGGATCTGCGGATTATCGAGCAGCTTCCCCCATGATGCGCAAATGCCTTGTCATGGCAGTGAATGAGGATCTGACGGAGCTGTTGCCGAAGATAAAACAGGATACGCTTCTGATCTGGGGGGACAAAGATACGGCCACTCCCATTGGCGATGCCAGGATCATGGAGGAAAGGATTCCCAATAACGGGCTGGCCGTCCTTGCAGGGGCAGGGCATTTTTCCTATCTGGAGCAGCCCGGCACATTTCGGGGGATCCTTAGAGCCTACTTCCAGATCTGAATGGATTGGAAGAGGAAATCAGGCTTTGAAGGGCAGTTGGAGGAATCATGATTATCAGAACGATCATTGCGGCGTTATTGGCGATTCCCGCTTATTTTTACGCCATGAGATATAATATGCACATGTTTCAGCTCAATGGGTACAAGAACGATGAACACCCCAGGTGGCTTCGAAAGAATCTGCGGCAGCAGTGGCTCTTGATCTTTACAGGGGTTTTGGGGATTCTGAGAATCCTTGCGGATCTGATCCCGGACGGAACGGGCCGCAGTATTGCCCTATGGACGGCAGATATATTTGTGATATTGACCCTGCTTTTGGTGCGACTTGTGTATCGTGCCATGAAGAGGTTAAACACAAAATCCAAATTCAATTATACTCCCAGAGTGAAGCGTATGATCGCCACGATTCTTGTTCTCACGGCGATCTCTCTTGCGGTTTGTTGTCTGGTGCCTTTGCTTTCTCAAGGCACTGTGATGGGACTGTGGAAGGTCATAACGGGCTGGAGTCTGTTTTCCAATACTGTGCAGAGAGGCTTTCCGGGGTTTTTGACAGGGGTTTTCCTGCTCCTGATTTCCATGCAGCTCGTATTCAATCTGATTGCCAATGTGATCAATCACCCGATTGAAAAAGGAATCAATCAGCACTATATCAATGATGCCAAGAGGATGCTAAGGAGCGTCCCCGGCCTGCAGATCATTGGCGTGACGGGAAGCTATGGCAAGACCAGCGTGAAGTTTTATCTCCAAACGCTCCTGCAGGGAAAATATAATGTGCTGGTGACGCCGGAGAGCTATAACACGCCCATGGGCATTGTAAAGACCATTCGGGGATCACTAAAGCCCACCCATGAGATTTTTATCTGTGAGATGGGCGCACGCCATGTGGGCGACATTAAGGAGGACACGGACATTGTCCATCCTCATCACGGTGTCATCACCTCTGTGGGTCCACAGCATCTTGAGACCTTCCACAGCATGGAAAATATCATGAATACCAAGTTTGAGCTGGCAGATTGCCTTCCCGAGGGCGGCAAGCTCTTTCTGAACGGCGACAACGAGTATATCCAACGAAAAGCAAAGGAATATAAGAACAAGATCTTTTATTACGCGGATGAAGGGAAGGCGGGCGATGCGGCTTCGGAAGATTCACAGGCAGGCAACGCTGCTGCGGAAAGCGCTAAGACTGGGCAGAGAGGCCAAACAGCTTCGGAAGGTGCAGGGGAGGTTCAAGCCGGTTATCGCGCCAAGGATGTGGCTGTCTCCCAGATGGGCACGGAGTTTACCGTGGTCACTCCTAATGGCGAGGAGGAGCGTTTCCAGATGCGCCTTGTGGGTGCCCACAATGTGATCAATGTGGTGGGTGCCATAGCTGTGGCCCATCAGTTTGGTATGTCCCTAAAGGAGTTAAAAATCCCGGTGCGCCGGATCCAGCCCGTGGAACACCGCATGAAAATGCGCGAGCAGGGCAATGTCACCATTATTGATGATGCTTATAATTCCAATCCCGTCGGCTCCAAGGCGGCCGTGGAGACGCTTGCCATGTTCGACGGCATCCGTATCCTCATCACTCCCGGCATGGTGGAGCTTGGGGACAAGGAGGACGAATACAACTATAGGTTTGGCACCTACGCGGCGGACTGCTGCGATTATATCCTGATCGTCGGGAAGAAGAATCGGGAATCCATCTATCAGGGAGTCAGGAGCAAGAGCTTCCCGGAGGAGCGGGTGAAGTGTGTTGACAAATTGGAGGATGCACTTTCCTACGCCTATGCCATAAAAGGTCAGGGGCATAAATATGTGCTTCTGGAAAATGATCTGCCTGATAATTACTAAAGCCATACGGGCATATGTGAAATCGTAGAAGAGCGAAAAAGCATCCCGCAAAAGGCTCACAAGGAGAGTGAGGGATTTTGTTTTATCATGCGTCAAAGGTCAAAGACCTAAAGGTCCTGGAGCCGCGGATTTCCGATCACGGCGTACCGCTGATCTATTTTTCCCAAAAGCGTGAAAATGTGCTGGTCTATCTGAGCAATGCCGTGGAAAGGTATTGCAGGGAGAATGGCTTTTCCTATGACGGGCCATGGAAAAAATGGGGGCCCTAC
>CACXDS010000218.1 GCA_902766425.1 uncultured Lachnospiraceae bacterium | reverse complement strand
CTCGCCTTCGTAAGCCGTCATTTATCGTACCATAAATCTGCCGAAAATGCAAGTAGATATAAAACAAATCCCATTAAATCCAAGCGATACTCAGCATTGTCGCTGCTCGGCACAAGAAATTATAAAATAAATCTCCTCTTCCGGCGCATCTCCTCCTCCGGAGTCAGGATCTCCGGCTTCACCTGGGAATTTTCAGGTGCATCCTCCATTACAACCGGAGAATGGTGGTCATAAGCCAGTATGGTTGCAGAGGTCTTGGGCATAAGGATCCTGATCCGGCCACCCCGCATTTCATACTCCGGTCCGCCCAGAGAATAGCCGATCTCGCTGGTCTGGATCAGAGTCTTCATGCGTCCGGTCCGGGGAGTGCCAAGCTCCCATACATCTATCTCCTTCTCCAGCGTGGAGTCATTATTGTTAATGAGGATGACACACTGACCATCCTGATGAAATCTGCCATAGGCCAGGAAATTATAGCCCGCATCGATGAATTTTATGGAGCCCCTTCTCAGTTCATCATGCTGGTTTCGAAGCTTGATGATGTCCTTATGAAAATCGATCAGCTCCATATCCTCCCGGCCCCATGGGTAGGTGCGTCGGTCATCCGGATCCGTGAATCCGCACAGTCCCGCTTCGTCGCCATAATAGATCGTGGGCGCACCCATCCAAGTCATTTGGATGGCGATCGCCTCCATAAAGACAGCCTTATTGACTCCCTGCTCCGCAGCCAGGGGGCCCAGTGTTCCGGTTCGGCCCACCTTGTGGTTGGTACGGGTAAGGAATCTGGAATGGTCATGGTTGGACAATTCATTCATTGCCACCTGCCAGCTGGGCATGGAAAAATTCGCCCCATGGTGGCGCATTGCGCCCCAGAAGGCCTCCGCATTCCCCAGAAGATCCTCCCTAAAGTCATCACTGTGTTTTTCCATTCCCGTCAGGAACCAGGTCACAGGCTCCATAAAAGCGTCATAGTTCATGACGGAGTCCCATTCATTGCCCTGCAGCCAGTCCCTGGTGCTGCCATAGTGCTCCGCCAGGATCAGCGCATCCGGATTCGCCTCCTTCACAGCCTTTCGGAATTCCTGCCAGAAATGGTGGTTAAACTCCGGGCTGTGGCCCAGATCCGCCGCCACATCCAATCTCCAGCCATCCGCATTGTAGGGCGCAGAAACCCACTTCTTCCCAATGTAGAGCACATATTCCATGAGCTTTTGGGAGCTCTCGTAGTTTAGCTTCGGCAGGGTGTCGTGTCCCCACCAGCCGTCATAGGTGGCATTATAGGGCCATTTTGTCCCATCCTTAAAATCAAAGTAATTGCGGTAGGGACTATCACCACTGATATACGCTCCATGCTCATAGCCCTTGGCATTCTCATAGATGCGCTCCCGGTCCAGCCATTTGTTAAAGGAGCCGCAGTGATTGAACACGCCGTCCAGGATCACCTTCATACCGCGGCTGTGAGCTTCCTCCACAACCTTGGCAAACAGGGCGTTGCTGGCTTCCAGATTAGCCTTATTGGTCACGCGGTCAATGTATCTGCTGGCAAATCTGTTTTCCTTTTGCCCCGGAGGCAAAAGCTCTCCTTTATCGGATACGATTTTGCCAAAGTGAGGATCAATATAATCATAGTCCTGAATATCGTATTTATGATTGGAGGGGGAAACAAAAAGGGGATTGAAATAAATGACTTCCACCCCAAGCTCCTTCAGATAGTCCATTTTATCAATGACACCCTGCAGATCGCCGCCGTAGAATTCCCGCACATCCATCGCCGCGGGATACCGATACCAGTCATCCACCTTAATGACGGGTTCATTGATGTAACAGTACTCACCACTCAGTACATCATTCGTTGGATCACCATTGCGGAAGCGATCCACATAAATCTGATACATAACGGCTCCCTTGGCCCAGGCCGGGGTCTTAAAGCCGGGGATCACGGAAATATCATAATATTCATTGGGCTCGTGCACAACGCCCCGCACATCATAATACACCACAAGGGTACCGGTCCAGATTTCAAAATGATATGTGATCTTCTCATTTTCCAGCTGAATCTGAATGGCGTAATAGTCAAAATCTTCGACTGTCTCCACCTTGTTCATCAGGTTCTTCTGTCCGGCCTTTACCAGATATACTCTATCCACATTGTTTCTGCCGGTACGAAATCTGACTGTTATCACATCATATCCCGCCGGTTCGGCAGGGGAGAGATAGTACTCCGTGGTATCGGTAAACAGCGCCCTCGTATTGAAAACGGGCCTCATGGCTGCGATATACTGTTGATTAAACTCAAGACGATGCAATCTCTCAAAATCCATGCTCTTTTATCCGGAATGTCATTCCCAAATCATGATCTCAAGGACGGACCCATGGGCCATTCACTGGCACGGCCCGGATCCGGGAATGACATAGCTTCCATCCTTTTGATTATTTTCATACCTATTCTATCATTTTACGACGAAAAATAAAAGAGTTTAAAAGTGAAACAGGCAACTTTTGGTTGCCTGTTTCAGAGAAGGTATTTCTTTCTTATGGGGTATAGCAAAAACTATAATGTATTGGGGGGTTACAAGTAGTATAATAGCATCACCCACCCTTTTTGCATAGGCTCAAAATTCACAAAGTTTACAAAAACAGCATGCTAAATTTGTCTATTTTTCACAATGATTTTAGAAAAACTATACCTTTTACATGGGTGCAGGATTCAAAAACAAGCCCTCAAACTCTTCTCTGGTGATCTTTTCCTTCTCCAAAAGAAGCTCTGCACAGCGATGAAGCACATATTCATGGTTTTTGATGATCTCCTGGGCCTTACCATAGCAATCATCGATAATATCCTTCACCTCTTTGTCGATCTGGGCCGTCACAGCCTCACTGAAGGACTTGGTATGGGCAAGGTCTCTTCCGATGAACACCTCGTCATCGTCATTGTCATAGCAGATCACGCCGATATTTTCAGACATACCGAACTTCGTCACCATCATGCGGGCTACCTTGGTAGCCTTCTTAATATCACTGGAAGCTCCGGTGGTGATATCTCCGAATATGATATCCTCCGCAATCCTTCCGCCCAGAGAGACCATGATCTCCTGAAGCATTCTGCTCTTGGTGTGGAACATTTCATCCTTCTCCGGCAGGGGCATGGTGTAACCGGCAGCACCCTGGCCTGTGGGAACAATGGACACGGTATAGACCGGTCCCACATCCGGCAAAACATGGAAGAGAATAGCATGACCCGCTTCGTGGTATGCCGTGATCTTCCTCTCCTTCTCGGAGATGACGCGACTGTGCTTCTCCGTGCCGATCCCCAGCTTGATAAACGCCTTGCGGATATCGCTCTGAGAGATAAAGGCTTTGTTCTCCTTGGCAGCTCCGATCGCCGCCTCATTTAAGAGGTTTTCCAGATCCGCTCCGGAAAAGCCCGCTGTGGTCTGTGCGATCTGTTTGAGATCCACATCATCCGAAAGATGCTTTCCCCTGGCATGGACTGCAAGGATCTCCTCTCGTCCGCCGATATCCGGCACGCCCACCGCTACCTTTCGGTCAAAGCGACCGGGACGCAGGATGGCGGGATCCAGAATATCCACCCTGTTGGTGGCTGCCATAATGATGATCCCCTCGTTTTCGCCAAAGCCGTCCATCTCCACCAACAGCTGGTTTAAGGTCTGCTCTCTCTCATCGTGTCCGCCTCCCAAGCCCGTACCGCGGCGTCTGGCTACGGCGTCAATCTCATCAATGAATACGATGCAGGGCAGATTTTTCTTGGCCTCCGCAAACATATCTCTCACGCGGGCGGCACCCACACCTACAAACATCTCCACAAAATCCGATCCGGAAATACTGAAGAACGGCACCTCCGCCTCACCGGCAACCGCCTTGGCCAGCAGAGTCTTACCCGTTCCGGGAGGGCCCTCCAGGAGCACTCCCTTGGGGATTCTGGCGCCGAGAGCCGTATATTTCTTGGGATTTTTCAGGAAATCAACGATCTCCTCAAGTTCTTCCTTCTCTTCTCTAAGGCCTGCGACATCGGCAAATTTTACCTTGCTGTCCTTTGTCATCTTGGCCCGGCTCTTTCCGAAGTTCAGCATTTTGTTATTGCTGCCGTTGGCCTGCTCGGCACTGGGACCAAAGAATACCATGAAGAGGAAAATTCCCACCACCAGCACGATCAACATGGGCAACAGGGTGTTCACCACCCAGCTCTCCCTTTTAACATCCTGGATCGTGGGGGCGATCCCATATCCCCTCACCAGCGCCTCGGCGTCCTGCACATTTGTCACATAGAGCCTGCGCACTGTACCATCCTGCAGGGACACCAGCAACACGCCCGTGGGTGTCTCACTGTTCGGTGTGATCACCACCTGAGTCACTTTTTTTCCTTCCAGATCCGTGATCAGTTTTTCCTTGGAGTAGTCCTGCGCTTTATCCGTGATCCTGTTGATCCCCATGATGACCATGAGGAGAACC
Source organism: uncultured Lachnospiraceae bacterium (assembly GCA_902766425.1). GTDB lineage: Bacteria > Bacillota > Clostridia > Lachnospirales > Lachnospiraceae > Acetatifactor. Next base: position 17,609 of record CACXDS010000218.1, on the reverse strand, counting down.
AGGATAAAGATCAAATAAGCTCCTATTCCGCTGTTTTTTCTTTGTGGCACTTCTAAAACCTCCCGGCAAATCTAATGCCTGTCTCTATTCTTTCCTGTCTCAATCAAATTCCACGACTCCGATATAGGGAAGATTACGATATTTCTGATCATAATCTAGCCCATATCCAACTACAAACGCGTCCGGGATCTGAAAGCCTGTATAATCCACATTCACATTCACCACTCTGCGGTCCGGCTTATCCAAAAGCGTGCAGAGATGAAGGCTCTTCGGATTCCTGTCCCGCAGCATTTCCATGAGATAGCTCAAGGTCCTTCCGCTATCTACAATATCCTCCACCACCAGTACATCCTTCCCCTGAATGGATTCGTCCAGATCCTTTACGATCTTCACCACGCCGCTGGATTTTGTATCGCTTCCGTAGCTGGAAACACTCATAAAATCAATGGTGACCGGCACTGTGATCCTCTTTGCCAGCTCACACATGAAAAAGCTTCCGCCCTTCAGAACGCAGATCATATGAATCTCCCTTCCGGCGTAATCCCTGCTGATCTGCTCACCCATCTGCTTGATCCTGGCATCCACTTCCTCCTCGGATTTTAAAACTTGAATATGTTCAGCCATTGCCTTTTCCTCCTTTGCAATTCCCACAGGCTGCCTTCTCCATATGAACCTGGAGGATTCTCTTTGTTTCCGGGCTTACCTTATACGCTTCACTGATCCGATATCCCGCGATCCAGAGCACATGATCGCCTTCCGCAAGAAGAGGCAATTGTTCCCTCTTATCCCGTGGGATCTTTTCCGTGATAAAATAATCCTTGATCGTCTTTCGGATCCTTTCTTTCCCCGCCCCGCGCAGCATAAAATAATCCCCGGATTTGCGACTCCGTAAAAAAAGAGCAGATTTTATTTTATCATAATCAAACCATTTCGTATAGGTATTTTCCGGAATAATCTCACTTTTTTTAAGGTCAAATACCCTAAATTCAAACAAATTTCCGCCCCATTGACAGGAAAAATCTTCTCCATGGGACAGTGCCTCCAGAGGGATCTCTTCTTCCGATAAAACTCCCTTCTCAGGATTTGGAATACAGCGCTTGATCCATACCTCCCCATACTCCCGTCCGGCGGAAATACCAAAAGGCAGGTTAATGCTTCTGCCGCTCGCCCCCTGAAAGAGGTCCAGCACCGCCCTCACATGAACCGCTCCGATGTCCTTCCTCCCCGGACTCATTTCGCAAAGTGCCCTGACAAGTATTCTTTTTTGCATGAGAGGATGAAGCTTTCTGAATTCTTCTACTTGAATCCTGATCTCACGATCAGCTGATCCGCTCTCCGTTTCTGATCCTGCATCCGGCCGTCCTGCGATTTCCGCACCTAATCCTGTATCCGATCGCCCACTTGATCCTGCATCCGGCCGTCCTACGATTTCTGCACCTGATCCTGCATTCGATCGTCCTACGCTCTCCGTGACACAGTTCCGGTAAGCGTCAATGGTCTGCAATTCCATATATTCTTCCGTCTCGGAAAGGAGCTCCGCCGCCTCATTCAGATGGCGCACGGCTCCCCGGCAGATTTCCTTCTCCGCATAGGGCAGAATATGGTGCCGAAGCCTGTTTCTGGCATATTCATCCTCGAAATTTGTATTGTCCTGACAATAGGATATGCCTTTTCGGTCTAAGTAGTCCTCAATCTGAGCTCTCTCCAGACAGAGCAGGGGGCGAATGATCTCATAGCCCTCCTGCGCCTTGCGAAGGGGCTGAATGCTCCCCAGACCCCTCAGCCCACTGCCCCGAAAGAGATGAAAAAGTAAGGTTTCCGCTCTGTCTCCCATGTGATGAGCCAAGGCGATCCTTATCCTTCCGCCAATCTCTGCGGACTCGACAGCGGCTGTCCTCTGCCAGTCTGAGGCCGCGTCAAAAAAAGCCTGATACCTGACTTTGCGCCCCGCCTCCTCCAGAGACAGACCCTCCCGCCTTGCCAGCTCCGGTACATCCGCATTCACCTGAAGAAAGGGAAGGCCCAGCTCCTTACAAAGAGTCCCCACATATGCGGCATCCTGCCCTGCCTCCGGACGGATACCGTGATGGACATGCACCACCCGCATGGAAAAAGGGATTTTCGCCCGAAATGCACATAACAAAAATAAGAGGCAGACGGAGTCCGCCCCTCCGGAAACGCCAACCACCACGCAGTCTCCCGCCTTCAACATCCCGTAGCGCTCACAATATGTCAAAACTTTATTTTCCAAAAAGGTCGTATCCAGCTCTTTCATACAAGAACAATGTATCTTAAAATCCCCGAAAAGTCAATCATTTCGGCATCAGGGCGCCTTCCAAAGAGTCGCCGTCAGAATAGTCATATCGTCCCGGACATTTCCCTCACTGGCAAAGATAGCCAGCTGCATCAGCTTTTCCGCCATCTCCCGTGGACTGCTCTCCTCCATACCTGCGATGGCGTTCCTCACTGCCTCCTCATATCCCTTCTCTCGAAAAGCCTCCAGCACTCCGTCCGTCATCATAAAAAGACTCTCCCCCTCTCCCAGCCGCAGAAAGCTCCGGTGGGGCTCCAGATCCGGGAAAATGCCTAGGGGTAGCCTGCCTCCATCGATCTGTTCCACCTCTTCCCCTCTTTTGCAAAAAGACACAGCACCCCCCACCTTGCAGAAGCCGCAACAACCCTTTTGCAGATCCACCTGGCAAAGATCCAGCGTGGGATGCCCCATTTCATCACCCTTTGTTAGAATTGCAGCATTCACCAGTCTGGCGGCGGTGTCCATGCCATACCCCGCCTCCAGCAGCCTTTCCATGAGATCCAATACCCAGCCGCTGCCCTCGCAGGCCTGCTGCCCTGAGCCCGTCCCATCGGAGAGAAGCATGGTCAGTTTTCCACACTCGGACTGAATCATGGAGTAGTTATCCCCCGAGATCTCCTCCCTGCCCTTGATGACTCGTGCAAATCCTGTGAACGCCATATATCTTGGCTGTTCCACAAAGAGAAAGAGTTCTCTCTCCCGGTGGATCCTCTCCGGAGAGGAAAGCGAAACACAGTACTTCTTTCCCAGTACTCTCTGCAGCACCTCCTCCGCCTTCTCAATTGAAACTCCCGCTGCCGGCTCCGCTCTCAGATTCAGACTCAACCTTCTGCCCTGTCTGTTTTGGGGCAGCACGCAGGCTCCCTCCAAATGGATTCCCTGCTCCCGCAATCCACGCGACATTTTTTTCCAGATCTTTTCTTCCAGGGGCTCAAGACTCGCCATTTCCTCCGCAGTCTGTTCCATGATCTGTGCCAATTCCGTCAAATGACCTGCGATCACATCACAATTCTCCTTCTGCCTCTCCTCCTCAAACAAAGCCTGCCGTCCGATCTGTTCGGCGGGCTTGTCCTTTTCAAAGCTCTTTGCCAGCTCCCGCAGGCTTTCCGCATATGTAGCCAATTGCAATCCGCATATGTCAGGCATACCCTGGGTCGAAAAACCCTGCTTCATCTTTTCTTCCTTGATCTGCAACATCTCTCCTCCCCCTTTTTGTTCGAAATTCTCTGAGACAATTATAGGGAGGCTCTTTCATTTCTTTTGTCAAATTTAGGTTCGATTCCCTTAATAATTTGCGACAAAAAAAGCAGGAGCACTTTACTCCTGCTTAAAAACCGTCTCACCCGGATACACCAATCCGATCTGATCCTGTGCCACCTCTTCCACAAAGCCCTTTGTCTGGGTATATTTGCGGTATTCCTCCAGCTTAGCGGCCCGCTCCTCCTCCTTCCGGATCTCGGCCTGCAGCTCCTGGATCTTCAGATTATACTCATCAATCTTTTTCTGAAGGCCCACTCCGCTCACAAAGATCACGGAAATGATCACAAGCGCCGCAACGGTAACCAAGAACATTCCACCTTTATTTTCCTGCCTCTTTCGGAAGGATGCCTTCCTGTGCTTCGGATGGCTCCGCCTGCTCCCCGCCGCTCTTTTTTTGCTTGAATATGCGGGAAGCTCCCTTGTGCTCCTTGCGTTTGAATATCGACCTGACATGTCTCATCACCCCTTTGCCTAACATTTTAAGCAATTTCCATATCCCCGTCAATATCCTTTTCAGAAAGACCTTGATGGGAGCAAGGAGCTTTACAGCCAGCTTCAGATATAGAGCACTTATCAGTCTGCCATACAGGAAGATGCCCACCGCCGCCCCCAGAACGGCAAACCAGCGCAGCGTTCCGTTTCCCTCCCCATGCAGGAAACGAAAGCCCACTATGGCAACTCCCAGCCAGAAAAAGCTGTCCTCCAGTGAGATCCAAAATAATCCGTGGGGGATTAGCCTTCGAAAAATGCGGAAGCAATCATACAGAAAAGAAAGGAAAAATCCAAGCCCCACAGCATGTAAAAGAAACAGATTCTCCGAAACCATAGCCGGCCCGCCTATCGGAACAGCCTGCCCAGGAGGGATCCTGCCTTCTGACCCGGGCTTCCCGCCATGTCAGAGTAAGTAAAGCTATCCAGCTTTCCATCGATATCCACTTCCCCTTTTTCCAGTGTCAGACGGCTGACATGCAGATCGTCGCCCTTGATCATCAGCATTCCCTGTTCCGTATCCAGCAGGATCTCATGCAGATCAAAGGAGAGTACATCCTTCACTCCTGTCAGCGAACACCTTTTGCGGCCGGACATGGATAATTTATGGGCTTTCACAGGGGACTCGTTTAATTCCATAAAAATACCTCCCGATTGGCATTGTAAAAACTCTTTACAATATATGCCATCCGGGAGGCGATAGACCAGGCAATTACAACTCCTCGTACAATTCTCCTGCGGTCTCCTTGCGGACTGTCTCCTGTACATCCAGCACACGCACTCTGACCTCTTTATTGCCAAAGGAAATTGTGATAATATCCCCCACCTTGACGGTAGCGGATGCCTTAGCCGGCTTATCGTTGATCATCACTCTTCCGCCGTCGCAGGCCTCGTTGGCCACGGTGCGGCGCTTGATCAATCTGGATACCTTCAAAAATTTATCTAATCTCATTTTACCTTTTCTTATGCGTTCAGCATATCCTTCAGTGCCTTACCGGCCTTGAACTTAGGTGCCTTGGATGCAGGAATCTTAATGGTCTCGTTGGTAGCAGGATTTCTGCCCTCTCTTGCTGCTCTCTCAGATACCTCAAAGGTGCCGAAGCCTACCAGCTGTACCTTTCCGCCCTTTTTCATTTCATCTGCAACAACATCGGTGAATGCCTTCAGTGCCTTCTCGGCATCCTTCTTGGAAATCTCAGCCTGCTCTGCCATTGCAGCGATCAACTCTGTCTTATTCATTTTAAGAACTCCTCCTTCATATCAGTCTCCACTTTTCCGTAGAGAATTCGTTTGTTCTGACGCCCTTTTGGGCGCATACTAATATATATATCTGCTTTCACAGGGTTTGTCAAGCATTTTGCCCCAATTATTTGCCATTTATACCCGCCCCTTCTCATTCAAACAATGAGCCGAGAACCTCCGACACCACACTGTTTAGATCCGCATTTCCATCAGGCGGATTTGCACCGGAAGAAGTATTGCTCTCCAGCTCTGCAAAGGAATAAGAAATATCCTTCTCCTCGCCGTTTATCTGAAGGGTATAGCTCTTGGTCTGATATCCCGTCTTACGCAGGGTTACGACATGTGCCCCCTCCACCTTCCGAAAGCTGCAGGGCGAAATCCCCACATAGCTCCCGTCCAGGTAGACCTCTGCGCCACTGGGAGCATCCACATAGACCTTATAATAATCCGTGGTCACATCCTTCTGCGCTTCTGTGCTTTCCTCAGAGGTATCCGTATTCACCGGATCCAAGGCAATATCAAGGCCTGCGGAGGGTTGTCCCACTCTCACATACTGCGTCAGGGTCTGATACCCGTCTGCCTTTACCATAATCTGATGAATGCCATAGACCAGACTCACCGGCAGGGAGGCATCCGCCTTCTCACCATCAACATAGAGCTTGGCCGATTCCGGCGTCAGCGAAAAGAGGATGGTTCCCACCTCCGGCTCTGCCACCTCCAGATCACTGATATCCAGCACCGTCTCCTCATTCCGCCTGATCACAGCGGTCTTTTCCCCACTGTTTCCATCCTTGCTGACCAGGATCCGATAGGAGCCCTCCGCTAAGGGAAGCAGCATTTCCTCCTCGATCCGAATGATATCGCTCTGACCGATCTCCATCCAGCCTCCCACGAATTTCTCCTGCCCGGTCAGCCGTAAATAGCCATGACCCTTCTCCACCCGAACGGAGAGGATTTCCGTGTCAATACCCTGAAAGCTGAGGGTATCCGCAGGATTCAGCTCCATGATATCGATGGCCTTCCCTTCAGAAAAAAAATGTGTATTGGCAGTGAGCTTGTATTTTTTTGTCTCCTGTCCCACCGTTGCCTGCCCCAGCACACTGTCCAGTTCAAAAAAAGTCACCTTCTCCAGACTCCACACCTCGGAGGAAAAAGCCATTGTGGTCAGATGCTTTTGAGCTTTTAGGAATTTCACATCCACCACATCCCCCGGATTGATCTGGGCAAGCGAAATACTCTCCCCATATTTGTCCGCAAAACGCGTTGTTCCGTCATAGGAAAGAGTGTAGGTCCTCCCCACCGCAGTGTTCCAGAGGGTCACTGTCTGCTCCTGCGCATCCCTGCGCATGAAGATCGCTGTATCCGCGGAATCAAAGCTGTCATAGCTTGCAGCCACAAATCCGGTGTCATACCTGCTCTCCACACTTTCCTCCGTGGTATTCACTCCTAAGGTTCCTTCCTGCTTCGACGAATGACCGCAGGCAGAAAACGACACGAATGTCATTATCGTCAACAAAATGGAAAGGATTCCTTTTATTCTTTTTATTTTTCTAAAATAGATTTCTTTTTTCAAGAAGCAATCTCCATCTTTTGTTTTCTTTTCACAAAACGACCGATCCTTCCGCATTTCCTAGCACTGAAAGATCTTATCCAGAAACTCCCTTTTCATTTCCTCCTGCCCCAGCAGCTTATCCAGCTTCTCCATATTGCGCCCGGGGATCCAGGCCTTGCCGGAGTTGTAATAAAAATTGGCGATCTTCCAGAATTTCTCCGGATAAGAAAGCCGATAGTACAGATCAATCCTACTGATGGCAGGCAGGGGGCGATAGTTTTCATACGCCTTTAATAATTCTTCCCCAAAAGAAATATTCCAATCCGTTTTTTCCAAAAGCTTCCGAAGGATCAGATGCAGATCCCTCACCGGATCATCCTTCACACAGCGCTCAAAATTGATCAAAAACCAGTTTTTCTGATCCAGGATCAGATTGTGATACTGATAATCCCCATGGCATAAAGATGTTGCGTTCCCATCCTCGGACGCCCTGTGATAGCTCTCCCAGCCCTCCTGTGCCTCCAAAGCCTGATCATAGAACTGATCAAAGCAGCCCAGCAGAGCGATCTCAAACCAGGTCTTCTGGCTTCTCCCCCTTAGATATTTGCGGATCTTTTTCAGCTCCCGGTTCCTCTTCTCATACTCCCGTTCCATGGAAAAGGCCGGGATGTCTGTCTCCGGAAGCCCCTCCTGTGTACAGAAGTGAAGCCTGGCAAGCACATTCATGGCCTCAAGACACTCCGCCCTCTCCCGGATATTACACTCGCGCCCGTCACGGTAGGTCTTCAAAATATAGCGGACGCCATCGTTATCCTTGACATAAAGCTCTCCCTCCTTGGTCGGGATAAGGCTTTCCGCCTCCACCCTGCCGGATTCAGAGAGCTTTTTAAGCAGTGCGTCCTGAACGCCTAAATGCTCCGGGCTGCCTCCGTACTCCTTGAAGATCAGTAATCCCCGGTCTGTCTCACAGAGGATCGCCCCCCGTCCCTTTCGGGTATGCATCACTTCCAATTCATATTGCTCCAATAAACTGACAGCCCTGTCATTCATGATCTTCTCCTCCGATCCCCTATTCTGTGATCCATCCCTTTCTCAGGGTTTTCCAATGGTCACATCTATAAGTATGAATCGTCGGATGTAATTATGAGTTATCCTTTTATCTTTTCAGCTCCTTTGCTCTCTCCAGAAGGTATTCCCTTGTATTGCGCTCAGGCTCATCCAGGACCTCTTCCAAAAGCGATTGCAGAAGCTCTCCCATGTCGGGTCCGGGAGTGATGCCCAGGGCAATGAGATCCTTTCCCCCGATGGCCAAGGTCTTTAAGGAGACACATTGCTTCTCGGACCTGACAACCTCATAGAGATCCCTCCATTTTTGTAAAAACTCCAGCTTCTCCTGTCTCATGTACATGCTCTGAGCCAAAATATCCGCCCTGCTGATCTCAAAAAGATCCGGAAAAGCGGCCTCTCCCACGCGGTTCATGGCCCGCCGTACCATCCTCAGGTCGGGATCCGTTCCCGTGCCCAGCTCGTGATTTTTCACCAGAGTATACACAGTCTGGATTGTGTCATTGTCAAGCTTAAGGCGCCTTAATATGTCCAGAGTCATCTGTGCGCTGACCTCGGGATGCCCATAAAAATGTGTGATCCCTTTTTCATCTACCGTAAGTGTTGCAGGCTTGCCAATGTCGTGAAGCAGCATGGCCAGCCGCAGCTCTTTGCGGGGCTCCACCATCTGCAAAGCCACAAGCAGATGCTCCCCCACACTATAGCAATGGTGGGGGTGATTCTGAGGCGTCTCCATACATTTATCAAATTCCGGCAGGATTACCTTAGTAATTCCCATTTCATAGGCTACCCGCAGGGTATCGGGATGGGGTGACACAAGGAGCTTGATCAGTTCGGCTTGAATTCTCTCTGCGCTGATCCTCCGCAGATTCTCCGCCAGCGCCCTGATGGCCTGACCGGTCTCCTCCTCGATCCCATAGCCCAGCTGAGCGGAAAAACGCACTGCTCGCAGGATCCGCAGGGCATCCTCGTTAAATCTCTCTTCGGCGTTTCCCACGCATCGGATCACGCCCCTCTCTATATCCTCCATGCCTCCAAAGAGATCCACCAATCCCTCCTCTTCGTTATAGGCCATGGCGTTGATGGTAAAATCGCGTCGTTTCAGATCCTCTCGGAGACTGGGCGTGAAGATTACCTCCCTGGGATGACGGCCGTCCTCATAGACTCCGTCTATGCGATAGGTTGTAACCTCATAGCCCTCCTTGTCCATCATGACCGTCACGGTGCCATGACGGATCCCCGTATCTATGGTCCGATGAAACAGTGCCTTCACTTCCTCCGGCCTTGCGGAGGTGGTGATATCCCAGTCCTGGGGTGCACGGCCCAGAATACTGTCCCTGACGCATCCCCCCACCACATAGGCTTCATACCCGGCATTTTGCAGAGTGGCGATCACCTCCCGGGCATGCTCCGGAATTTGGATCCCGACCTTATGCTTCCTCTCCATTCATTGTCCTCCCGCATCGATGAACCTCCGGATCACCTCCACCAGTCCATCCTCATCGTTTGTACCGGTCACATAATCCGCTGCCTCCTTTACCTCGGGCTTCGCATTTCCCATGGCAACGCCCACACCCGCATATTGGATCATGGAAATATCATTAAAGCCATCCCCGCAGCAGATCGCATTGTCCCTAGTAAGCCCAAGGCTCTCCAGCATCCGCTCCAGGGAGGTTGCCTTATTGACAAATCTGGGCATGATCTCAATGAAAAACGCCTCCGAGCGATAGACATCCGCTATCCCTTCATAGCATTCCCGCAGCTCCGCTTCATATTCCGGCGCCACCTCGGGAGGAGCTGTGAGCAGGCATTTATTCACATCAAAGTCCACAAATTCCACAAAATTCTCCACCTGCCGGATGGGAAGTCCATTGATGCGAGCCTCCAGCTGCACATATTCATCCGGCTCAAAGGCTGAGATCACCGTATCTCCCAGGTAAGTGATCAGCCCGCAGCCATGCTCCCTGGCAAAACGATACGCACTGGGAATAATAGAGGGAGAAAGCATTCTCTGATAGACGATCTCCCCGGTCTTGCATTCCACGATCCGTCCGCCATTAAAGGAAAGGAGATAGCCTCCGTATTTTTCCAGCTCCAGCTCCTTTTCATACCGCCGCATTCCGGGAGTGGGGCGTCCCGAAGCCAGGATCACCTGATGACCCTTTGCCAGAATCCCCCAGATTGCCGCCTTTGTCCCCGGTGTGATCTCTTTTTTTGTATTTGTCAGCGTGCCGTCTATATCCAGCACCAGCACCTTTTCATCCGCTTTATTCATGCTACCTGCTCCGTCCCGATCAAGGGCTTTCTTTCTGTGATGTCCCTTCGTTATTCGTTTTCCATTCTAGGATAGAGGAAAAAAAGAATTTGCGCAAGTATTTTAACGCCGGTTTTCATCCAATCTGCTTTTACTCCCAACTACAAAAGGGGCAGATATCTGCCCCTTCCGGTAATTCAACATATCCTGTTCCCCATTCTGCATGGGAACCTTTTTATTCGATCACTTCTTCGGATCCCGCATCCTCCAAGGTCTCGCTCTCCTGCTCCGCTGCCTGGGATGATGCGGCTGCCGCTGCTTCCTCCTCTGCACGGATCTTCAGATAATTCAGATTTTCATCAGGATCCTGAACCTGGCACTTCTCCTTCAGAGCATTGATATAATCATTCAGAGCGGTGCTTCTCAGATCGTTCTGGATGGTGTTATACCAAGAAGGCTTTCCATCTCCCACATAATAAACCACAAAGGAAGCAACGCCTTCAATATTCACAATGCCGCAGTCCCCGGCCTTCCGATCCTCTGCAAAGATCCAGTCGGTCAGCTCCTCATACAGATCCTCTGTCCGGGTCAGCCCCTCCAGAAGTCCGCCCTCTGCCACTGCCTTATCGGAATACTTGCCGTTACAAAGTGCCTCGAAGCCGGCCTCCGTGGCACCGTTATACTGCCACTCGTCGTAGATGGTCTGAGCTTCTTCCGCCGTATCCACCACCAATACCCTGGTGTTCACGGTAGGCGTCTCATCCCGATACCTCTTTTCAAATTCCACCACATAGTATCTGTTTAAGGAAGAGTCCTCCAATACAGTGGTATCTCCCGCCTTTCTGGCGGTATCAAAGAGCCAATCCCGGATCACGGTATTTGTGGATGCATAGAGCAGACCTGTGATCTCCTCACCGTCCTTTTTCACCGTGGTAAGTGCCGCATCCGCCAATTCCTTAGCAGCCTTCATGGCCGCCTCCACCTCGGCGTCGGAGGGCTTATAGGTCTTCGTGCCATCGGAATTATCCGTGTATTCCCTCTCTTCTTCGGGAAGTGCCAGCTCAGTGGGCTCCGTGGGAAGCTCTGCATCAAAGGAAAGGATCCGGTAATCAACGGAATCATAGCTCTGAGGATCCTCCGTATACTTTGCCTCCACCTCTTCTCCGGAAGGAGTCATGTCATCGGAAAGCTTCTCATAGTATTCGCTGACATAGAGAGCCTCTTCAACATAGGGCTTGATCCTATCCATGGTGGCGTAAGATCCGAAATTCTGCTGCAGATATTTATTCAGGGAAAGTCCCTGCTCCTTTGCACTACTCTTTAACTGCTCCTCGATCTTTGCATAGTCTGCTGCGGTATCGTAGGTGAAACCGTTCGCCCGGGCATCCGCCTTCATAGCCTTGCTCCTGCGCAGATTCTCCACTGTGCTCTCCTCAAAATAATCCTGCCAGGACATGGTAGAGCTGTACATCTGAGTGGAAAGATCCTTGGAGAGATCCAGACCAAACATACTTAAATAGGAGGAATAAGAACTCACATAATTATTCACCACCGTATAAAAGCTATAATCAAATTCCACCTGCCCGATCTTTTCATCCCCAACAGTAAACAAAGTCTTATGCAGAGAAATATAGGTGCGGATGGGGAATGAGAGCACAAGGCATACCAGCGCCAATAAGATCACAATGGTCACACCGGTGGATACCCTCTTTGCGTGCTCCTCCCTCTCTTTTTCTTCTTTTCTGCGCTGCATCTTCAGGTCATATTTTGTCACAATCTTCTCGCCGGAATCTGCCTCGCTTGTTTTTGGATCCTTAGGCATAGCTGAAAAATCTCCTTCCTGTCCGATTTATGAAACACATCCTACACATTCTATCCTATTTTCTTTAAAATGGGAAGAGTTTTCACATATTTTTCACACAGGAACGCTCTGCTGATCATTTTTGTTTCTTAAACTGAACCGGAGTCATACCGTAGGCCTTCTTGAACAGACGGTTAAAATGCTCCACATTTTCATAGCCCACCGCTTCCGAAACTGCCTCCACTGTCTTATCCGATTCCTTCAGGAGAATCCTGGCCTTTTTCATCCTCTGCTCCCGAACCACCTCCTGGAAGGTCATTCCGGTCTTTTCCTTAATAAATTTAGAGAGATAGGGGCCGGAGAGGTGACAATACTCCGACAAGCTCTCCAGCGTTACATCCACATAATGCTGCTGGATATAGCTGATGATCTCCACCGTTCTCTCATCCCGTCCCTGGGTAATATGCTGGTCAGCGGTCAGCTTGTTGGTGGCGGATACCAGTGCAGCGATGGAAGCCTTGATGATATCCTCATCCACGCCCACGCCCCAATAGAACTTTCCGTCGCACACAATGCCCACATAGGATGCCGCCTTGGAGGAGGAACCCTTGGAGATAGCGTGCTCCTCGTAGATGGAAAGCTCATAGGAAATGCCAAAATAGGTCTTGATGGCATTGCTCACCGCATCTAATCGCCCGTTACCACCGGTACGGATCACTCTCTTTTCGCCGCCCTGCTCAATGGTCACCTCAGCCTGAATGCCGTTTTCCTGCTTGAAATGGCACTCGGGGATATTAAACACACTCCTCGGAAGAATGTAAGTCTCCTCGAAGATCCGATAAATCTCCTTGGGCTGCAGCTCCTGATGTCTTCTGTCGGACACACCCTTGATGAGATATCCCACCTCCTCGCGCATGGCCATGGGAAGTGAGAAACCAAACTGCTGCTTTAATACAAAGGCTACGCCACCCTTGCCGGATACGGAATTGATCCGGATCACATCGGATTCATACTCCCTGCCCAGATCCGTGGGATCAATGGGAAGATAGGGCACATCCCAGCGCTTTCCGCTCTTACCGTCCTGCTTCCACTGCATGCCCTTACTGATGGCATCCTGATGGGAGCCGGAGAATGCCGTAAATACAAGATCTCCTGCGTAGGGCGTCCGCTCATGCACCTTCATGTTGGTGAACTTCTCATACTGGGCACGGATGTCCATGATATGGGAGAAATCCAGTCCACTGTCTACGCCATGAGTCATCATATTCATAGCCAGGGTCACAATATCCACATTACCGGTGCGCTCGCCGTTGCCGAAAAGTGTACCCTCCACGCGATCCGCTCCGGCCAGAACGCCAAACTCCGCATCGCTGACTCCGGTTCCCCGGTCATTGTGAGGATGTACACTGAGGACAACACCGTCCCTGTATTTCAGATGCTTATGCATATACTCGATCTGGCAGGCAAAGACATGGGGCATCGCCACCTGCACCGTGGAAGGCAGATTAATGATTGCCTTGTTTTTCTTGGTGGGTTTCCAGACATCCAGCACCGCATTGCAGACATCCAAGGCAAAATCCACCTCCGTCTGGGAGAAGCTCTCAGGACTGTACTCAAAGGTAAAATTCCCCTCCGTCTCGTCCGCAAGCTTCTTTAAGAGCTTCGCGCCATCCACCGCGATCTTGGTGATCTCCTCCTTGCTCTTCTTAAATACCTGCTCCCGCTGCTCCACGGATGTGGAATTATAGAGATGAACCACGGCATGGGGTGCACCCTTCACCGCGTCAAAGGTCTTTTTGATGATATGCTCTCTGGCCTGGGTCAGCACCTGAATGGTCACATCATCCGGAATCATATTTTTCTCGATCAGAGCCCGGATAAAATTATACTCCGTGTCGGAGGAAGCGGGAAAGCCCACCTCGATCTCCTTAAAACCGATATCCACCAGAATCTTAAAAAAAGCCAGCTTATCCTCCAGGCTCATGGGCTCGATCAGGGCCTGATTGCCGTCCCTAAGGTCCACGCTGCACCAGATAGGCGCCTTTGTGATACTGTCCTGCTTCACCCAGTCATAGGTCATCTCCGGAGGTAAATGATAACTCTTCTGATATTTCTGTTGAATTTCTTTGCTCGTCATACTCTTTTCCCCTTTTATCATTACTATTTTTTCATAAATATAATCTATTGACTTGTATGATACATTACCACTAAAAATATTCTGTTTCAAGTGGTAAATTTAATTTATATCTTGATTTATTTTAATGTATTTATAATGCTTGTTAGCTTTTTTCATGTCAACTACACATCATCTAAGCATTTCATTCTGTAAAAGAAGCCCTGTCTTCAGTATTGTCTCACCTGAAGCAGGGCTTATTGGTTTGATATTATCAGTAGCAATTATCTGTGCAAATTTAATCTTTGATTTACACTGATCCGTTTCAATTTATCTTTGTGTTACCGTCCGCCTCCTAAAAATCTTGTGTTGAAATCCATTTCCAGCCAAGCTGATAATGGTCAATAGAATTATCCTTTTCAATCCACCGTCTCCAGCTTCTCTCTCCCTTATACTGCAATCCATTGACCTGCGTCTGTAGAACATGTCGCCCCTCCCACAACTCAAGCCAGGGATCGTATGCCGAAGCTCCCGGGTTATTAGTAGGCCAATTTAGAATACTATTAAAGTTCTGCTCCCATTGATTCAATTTTAAATTAGCAGAATCTATCAGGTTTTTGGGAAGTGTCAACTGATAAATATCCACCCCGATCTTATTATTACTTGTCGCTCCTTTTTTTATTACATATACTCTGATCAATTTTCCGCCGACAGCATCGGATTCCACGGACCAAAACCCCTTTTCGGGTGGAGAAGGAATATTCAGTCCCAGAAAATATTGCAGGAACATATTTTTGTTTTTATAATTAAGCTCCAGGTAAAGGTTTTGTCCAGAGTGATGAAAAATAGTACTCCTCCCGTCTTTATTTGCCTGGAATGTACAGGTAACCGTCTTCACATCATATACTTGCCAGCCTACCTGTACAGGATAAGAACATCTCCTTTGACTCCCGGCCAATTTTTCTAATTGATCGGAGTATGTATAGCCCTTCTCTTGTAAATAAATCTTCAAAATAACCGGCGTACCGGATGGATCAAGAATCTCTCCATTCTGATTTTCCAGATTTTCAAAGAGCAGATCATAGCCACTATTGTACTCCACCGCAAATCTGAGCCAACAGTCCTCATATCCGGATCCATTCCGGAAATCCTGACGGAGCTTCGAGAGAAACATCGTTAAGATATCCTTATCATCAGATATTATCTGCGCATATGATCTGAGAAGATCGATCATAGTTTTTAAATGGGCCAACCTTCTTTCCTTGAAGAGAGGCAGCTTACCCTGCGGATCACAGTCTTGATCATTCCAGCAAAGATAATCCCATGACCACATATGTTCAATATTACACTGATTGATCTCCGAACCAGGCCTCAAACAGCCTTGATTCGCATTGTATTGCGATGCATAAGCAAATACCCTTCGAAAATCTCCATCTCTTTTCACGAAGTTTTTGCTTTCGAGCACGCATTCCTGCACAAACCGAAAATATTCCTTGATGTCCTTCACAGCCATTCCAAACGAATGATTGGACCAATCCCCCAGATCCCAGAGGTACAATCCGCATAGTTGATAAAGATAACCCGGCCTGCCGTCTCCTCCGATCTTTTCTTTGCTTACCATATCCCGAAAAGCAGGGTCGCACTGTATCAGCTTCGACTTGATCTTCTTTTCTATCAATCGACATTTCAGATCCGGAAGGATCTGTCCGTAATTATAAAACGGACTTTCCGGTTTGGAAGCAGTAAAATCCGTTTGGATAAAATACTCCTCAACCGATAATGCCTTTAATCCCTTCATCATGGCATTAAGAATTTTCGCGACATCCTTATCGCTATATATGACATTCCAGCTATTCCAATTGAGATCATCCCTCAGGGACTCCTCAAAGCTTTTCCATTTCTCGATCAATTCCTGAGTATTTGCTACCTGATCCCAGCAATGATATGCAAACAAAATAAACGCTATCCCTTGAATACTCTTTTCATTCCTCGCATTCAATGTCCAATATGGAAAAGTCAGTTTGTCCGTGTAGCAAAGAAGTTCAAAAACCGCCTTTGTCATCCGGAGATATTCGTCAATCCGGGAATCCGCCTTTTTCCCCTGGCTCAATTGATAAATCTCCTTCTGATAGTTATCCACGCTTAGATATGTGGGAATTTCTCCTCCGTTTTCGCAGAAAACCATCAATTGATAGACATAATAGATCAGCCGAAACCACCGAAGGCTTTCCTGATTGATCTTTTCTGTCACCTCCGGTAAATTATCATTTCCTCCGTTATACTCGCGATAAATACAATTGATATAGCGATTATCATAGGACCAGGAGACCGAAGTCTCTTTACGCTCCGGATCACAGTAGGACAAGGTCCCTGCGTCCATCCTCTTCATTTCAATCTCATCAAACATCGCCTTGAGATTCTCAAATTCCGTGAGCTTTTTTCCTCTCGCATTCATTCTGGTATAGATCTTTGCCGCATCCGAGATCGCATTTTTGCTCTCTTCGCTGATATAAGTAAAGTATACAGCCGACTTTTCGGAATCATTTAAGCGTTCCCAAAAAACCTTCAGCTTCTGCTGATCCACCGTCGACAATCGATCCGCTAACAGGCACAAGAAATTCAGACAGGATATGATCGTCGGATCATTGTTCCATTTCAATTTAAACCAACTCTTGTTTTTTATTTCCTCCAATTTCTTGGTAAAATTCGCATCATCTGCCTGAGTTTTATCCCGAAGAAGCTTAAACAATTCCTTTGACTTTTCCTCACTGCGTAATAAGTCAAAAAATTCGGATGCGGAATTCCTGGTCTTATAATCAAAATACCATTTGGATATCGCATCGAAGCTCTCCATAGAACAAGCCAGAAACCAATGCATAAGGTATAAAGATGTCAGCCTCTGCTGTCCATCCACCGGATAATAAACCTTGTTTCCGTCCATCCCGTCTTCATAACCATAAAGATAATTAAAGTCCATTTGAAGATCCGTATTATTTATAATATCGACCCATTCATCGATCAGCCTTGAACGAACGCTCATTGCTTTTTCTGTATTTCTTCCCTGGGCATAATCCCGCTGTATGATGGGAATTATAATCTTTTTTGAATCCAATAATTTTTTGAAATTATCTTCTCTTCTCATACAGATTATTTCTCCTCATAGTATTTTTGCAAGCTCTTTATCATATCTTCCAAGTAGGCCCGCCTCTCTCCCATCAGCCACTGCTCCGTGGATGATTCAAGATCAATATACTTTCCCATGATCACCTGTGAGGTTGCAACGGGAAGAAATACATTATCCAATCCCGCGACATAACGCCTCTTTCCGTTAAAGTTAGTATTGCGATATGCCCCTGCATCATTAATCCTCTTTTGAAGATACATCATATTTCCCATAGAGTTATCATTTAGAAAGACCGCAAAGGTCCGATAATCCGAACTACTACCCTTTTCATAATCCATGGAGTTAATGGAAACATGACTAAAAAACTGATCCATCATTGCCTTGATCCTGCAATT
>CACXDS010000217.1 GCA_902766425.1 uncultured Lachnospiraceae bacterium | reverse complement strand
GCCCATTGTCGAGGATGCGCTCCGTCATGGAGTTCATATTCGGGAGCAGGGAGTGATCAGAGTGAGTGCCAGCAGGGAAGAGGGATACTACGAGATCATTGTCTGGGATAACGGGAAGATATTCCAGGCAGACGCCGTACATGAGGGAGAAGACATCCACATTGGGATCGGGAATGTACGGGAGAGAATTGAAAAAATGTGTGACGGTACTTTGGAAGTGGAAAGCTTTCCGGGGGATGGGACGGTTGTTACCATGCGATTCCCGGTTGATCGTCAGCTTGCGCTGAAGAAGCAGGAGAGCAAAGAAGCGTAAGGTGAGTTTAGGGAAAGGGAAGCTTCCGGAAAAGAGGTTTCCGGTAAAAGAATTTCCAAGAAATGAATTGGAAAAATGAGGCATTCATAAGTTCAACGATCATCTTAAGGAACGGATAATATGAAGAGAGAGCGACATGGCAATAAAAACAAGAATCTGGCTTTTAGCCTAAAAAGTCTTTCAACGGGAAGAAATGCGCCCCTGATATTCTTCTTGATTTTGTTGGCGCTTTATTTTCTGGCATCTCTGGTCACTTCCGGCGTAGCCAGATCCTCCGAGGTGATATTTGTACTGGGGGCTCCGATCCCTGTTACGACTCTGACCGGTGTGTTTTCTGCGTTGTCTAATATCTGTGTGATCCTGATGGTTCTGTTTTATGGGCAGTTGGGATTTCTTACTGCTCTTGCCCTGTTGCTTATTCAATTTCCTGCGATGTTGATGAATATATTCTTGCGGCATGCCTATTCCAGCATTCCGGGAATCTTTACCAGCCTACTGACTATTTTTGCCATGATACTTCTCTATTTGAACAATAGAAAGCTTGAAGAGTATCAGATCAGGATCCGGGATCAGGCTGTGCTGGATCATCTCACGGGGCTTCCCAACAGCTTTGCCTGTACGGAGATGATGGAGGATCTGATCCGCCGTGAGGAACCTTTTGTGGTCACATTGGTGAACCTGAACAATTTTAAGAGTATCAATGACACCTATGGACATCATACGGGGAATGAGGTACTCAAGGAGATTGCCGCCCGTTGGAATAATGCAGTGGAAGAAGGAACATCCGGAACAATGGATTTTGTGACGCGTCAGGCAGGAGATGAATTTGCAATCATCATCCGTCAGGCTGACAGTGATGAGAAGGTTTTACATACTATTCGGCATTATGAGGCCATACTGCAAGAGAAAATCATTGTGGAGGAGTATGACTGTTATGTTAATGCCAGCTTTGGCTATGCCTTCTATCCGGGGGATGCGCAAAGTGTTGACCAGCTTTTGTCCTATGCAGATGCAGCCATGCATAAGGTGAAACGAGCAAACAGCAGTAATAGGATCATCCATTTTACACGGGATATGCTTGAGACCGAGCATGTGCTTGAGATGGAGCTTAAAATCAGAGAGGCATTGGAAAAGGATCTTCTCTGTTACTATCTTCAGCCCCAATATGACATCAATCGAAAGCTCAGGGGATTTGAAGCATTGGCCCGTATGAAGAGCGAGGATGGAAAAATGATCAGTCCCGGGGAGTTCATTCCTGTTGCTGAGAGAGTTGGACTGATCGATAAGGTGGATGGACATGTATTTCAAAAAGCAGCTCAGTTTTTCGGAGAGCTGATCCGGGATACGGGAACAGATGCCATGCTCAGTGTCAATGTGTCTGTAAGACATTTGATGAAAAATGATTTTCTTGAAGAAGTGAAAAGTGTACTGGAGATCAGTGGGATCCCGGCCGGTCAGTTGGAGATTGAGATCACAGAGTCCATTATGATCGATTCCGCAGAAAAAGCGCTGAAGGTGATTGAGGCGTTGAAGGATATGGGGATTAAGATCGCAATCGATGATTTTGGCACGGGCTATTCTTCCTTGAGCTATCTGAATAATTTCCCGGCTAATCTGCTGAAGGTGGATAAATCCTTTGTGGACCGGATGAACGCCAGTGATTCTTCAAAACAGTATGTGGCTGCGATCATTTCTATGGGGCATGTGATGAATTTTGATGTGATCGCTGAAGGCGTGGAGGAACCGGATCAGTTGGATACCTTGCGAAGGATCGGCTGCGATTATGTGCAGGGATTTATCTGGGGCAAGCCCATGCCCCCTGAGCAGGCCGGGGATCTGGTAAGACGGGGCGCTTGATCATTTTGGGGGATAATTAGATTTGACGACTGAATAGAATGAATGTGTAGAATACTCAAAAATCCTCGGACGATTCGTCCGGGGATTTTACTATGGTATTCAGACTATTTTAGAAAAAACAGAATAGGCTGTAACTTAATGCATGAGAAACCCGTTAGTATGGATGCAGGTGATAATATGATTGAAAAAATAAATGTGGATTTAGGCATTCAGGCAGATCTGCGGATCGGGCTGCCGGAGAAATCATACAAAGTGTAAAGAATGAGGGTGGTGAATAGCTTGGAAGATACCGATATCATTGATCTCTATCTCGTAAGGGATGAAGGAGCAATCAAAGAGACAGCAACGAAATACGGAAGGCTGCTCAGGCAAATCGCGTATTCGATTTTAAATTGCGAGGAATCCGCAGAAGAATGTGAGAATGATACTTATCTGAGGACATGGAATCTGATTCCGCCCAATGAACCAAGGGATTATTTTCTGGCATTTCTTGGAAAGCTGACAAGGCATCTGGCAATTGATGAGTATCGAAAAAATCACACCATAAAGCGGTTCGCAAGGACTGTGGAGCTTTCACAGGAGATGGAGGAATGTAT
>CACXDS010000216.1 GCA_902766425.1 uncultured Lachnospiraceae bacterium | reverse complement strand
GCATATGAGCAGGCTGATATGCAAAATGTGCTGACGGTCTCCACCATCGAGGGGTTATTGACCGCTCAGAATTTCTCCATGCCTGCGGGCTATGTGACAGAGGATGGGGTTTCCTATCTGATCCGTGTGGGAGATAAGCCCACTTCCGTGGAGGAACTGCAACAATTGCCCCTGATCGATATGCACATGGAGGGCGTGGATGCCATAGTGCTTGGCGATGTGGCAGATGTCTTTTATGCGGACAATTCGGATGCTATTTATACGAATGTAAACGGCAGCGCCGGCGTGATCCTTTCCCTGCAAAAGCAGACCGGATATTCCACCGGTGATGTTTCCGATAAGCTGACGGATAAATTTGCAAAGATGATGAAGGAGGATTCCAATCTTCACATCATCACATTGATGGACCAGGGAATCTATATTGATCTGGTCATGGATTCCATCATCAATAATATTTTGTTCGGTGCCGGACTGGCTATTTTGATCCTGCTGATCTTCCTGCGGGATCTTCGGCCCACCATGGTGGTGGCCTTTTCCATCCCTATCAGTCTGGTGACGGCCATTGTCTGCATGTATTTTTCCGGGGTGACTCTGAATGTGATCTCACTTTCGGGTTTGGCTCTGGGCATTGGTATGCTGGTGGATAACTCCATCGTTGTCATAGAGAATATCTATCGTATGCGTGGAGAAGGAGCCTCCATGGTGGAGGCTGCTGTGGCGGGAGCAAAGGAGGTGGCCGGAGCGATCCTGGCCTCCACATTGACTACGGTATGTGTGTTCCTGCCCATTGTCTTTACGGAGGGTATCACCAGACAGCTGTTTGTGGATATGGGACTTACCATTGCTTATTCCCTCTTTGCCAGCCTGATCATTGCACTTACGGTGGTACCTGCCTTGGCTTCCAAGATGCTGACCGGATCCAGCTTAAAGAAGGAGACTAAGCTTTTTGAGAAGTTTATCGCAGGCTATGGGAAGGTATTGGCGGGGGCACTCAAGGTAAAGCCATTGGTATTCCTGCTGGTCATTGTTGTTCTGGCGCTCAGTATCTGGGGGGCTGTGTCCAATGGTACCGCATTCATGCCGGATATGGAATCCACCCAGATGACGGTCAATGTTCAGCTTGCGGATGAGGCTCAGCTCTCCGATACGGCAGAGGTGACGGATCGGGTGGTGGAGCTCCTTCTGGAGATGGAGGATGTGACGGATGCGGGAGCCATGACCAGCTCCGGTGCCTCTATCATGGGAATGTTGGGGGCAGGCGGAAGCAACAATGCCGCCACCATTTATGTGGTGACCAAGGAGGACAAAAAGACAACCAACGCAGAGTTGGCGGCTCAGATCCTGGAGGAAACAGCGGAGCTTCCTGCGGAGATCACGGTGGAGACAAACAGTATGGATATGAGCGCTCTGGGCGGCAGCGGAATCACGGTGCAGGTGCGCGGGCGTGATCTGGATACCCTTCGATCCATTGCCAGAGAGGTGGCTGCCATTGTGGAGAGCGTGGAGGGAACGGAGAATGTGTCAGATGGGCTTGCGGAGACAGGCACTGAGCTTCGGATTCATGTCAAGAAGGAGGAGGCCGTGAAGTATGGGCTCACAGTGGCTCAGGTCTTTGCACAGGTGATGGAAAAGGTGGCAGATGCCAGCTCTTCAACAGTTCTATCCGGCAACGATCAGGATTACAGTGTCTATGTGTCCAATGATCAGGATGAGGCGCTGACCCGTGAGTTGATCAAGGGGATCGAAATCTCCGGAACGGGGGAGAATCAGGCGCCTGTCAAGGTTTTGCTTAATGAGATCGCTGATTTCGAGGATGAGAAGTCGCTGGATTCCATCAATCGTATCGATCAGTCCAGGTATATCGCTGTGAGTGCGGAAATTGCGGAGGGGTACAATGTCGGGCTGGTATCCCGGGAGCTGGAGAGAAAAATGCGGGATTATAAGGTCCCGGAGGGATACAGGCTGGTATATACCGGTGAGAATGAGACCATCAATGACGCCATGGAGCAATTGATGCTGATGTTGATCCTGGCCATCGTCTTTATGTATTTGATCATGGTGGCACAGTTCCAGTCCCTGCTCTCGCCCTTTATCATCATGTTTACCATTCCGCTGGCGTTCACCGGAGGATTCCTGGGGCTCTACTTCTCCGGGAGTGAGATCAGTGTCATTGCCATGATCGGCTTTGTCATGCTCTCCGGTATTATTGTAAATAACGGAATTGTACTCATTGACTATATGAATCAGCTCCGGGAGAGTGGGATGGAGCGCCGGGAGGCGATTCTGACAGCAGGGCGGACCAGACTGCGTCCGGTGCTGATGACAGCTCTCACCACGATTCTGGCTCTTTCCACCATGGTATTTTCCAACGATATGGGAGCAGCTCTGAGCAAGCCTATGGCTGTGGTTACCATCGGAGGTCTGCTTTACGGAACTATTCTGACCTTGATCGTGATCCCTTGCATTTATGATGTCTTTGCAGGCGGAGTGGATCGAAGAAAGATGAAAAAGGCCCGTAAGCAACTCAAGGAGCTGGTGGAAGGGGAAGAAAAGGAATAAGTAATAAATGTATTCAAATAAATGCATTCAAACAGTAAAAGCCAGCTGCTTCGCAGCTGGTTTTTATGAGTAGAGGGCTTGGAAAGGATTGGGAAAACCAGGCAAAGGCCGAAAAAAGAGAAAGGCAGGAAAAAGGTACACGAAAAAACCCTCAAGGAACTATACCTTTGAGGGCTTTTTTAAGAGCTGCTGACCGGAATCGAACCGGTGACCTCCACATTACCAATGTGACGCTCTACCGACTGAGCCACAGCAGCATCTGGACTTGCTTTCGCAATCACCGAGGACTATATTAACAAAAGAATCGACTTCTGTCAAGGCCTAAAATAAATTTTTCTG
>CACXDS010000215.1 GCA_902766425.1 uncultured Lachnospiraceae bacterium | reverse complement strand
TGCCTGCGATGCAGGCTATGAACTGATCTTCCTCACAAAGGACGGCAAAAAAATGATCCCCCTGAATGACTGGAGATTGGAAATCCGAGGGGATCATCATGCGATCTTCTATGAACTTGCAAATGATGACGGGCTATGGGAGCTTTGCCAGCAGGTCTATATAAATGGGACTCTGGTCGATCATTAATCGAAACTTATGCTCCTTTTAATTATTTGATCGCCACGCTGACAATATACTCTGCGTCATTCGGGATTTCCAGGCCCGGATCCCTCACCGTCACCTCTGCCTGCATTCCCTGTTCCTCCAGTCCCATAAGGAAATGACACAGTGCGATCCCCACATCGATCTTCTGAAGATCGCCTGTGGCTTCACTTACATATCCCTTGTCCTTCTTTTCATAAAAATGATATACTCCATCCTTTAGAAGGATCCTCCACGGCTGCTTGTTAACAGCGGAGGGTGCCCATCTTACCAGCTCCAGTATCTCCGCCATCTCATCCGCTTGAGTAAGTGGCTGCCCCCACTGCTCCCGGAAGAACAGCTTCTCCGCCGGAATGCGCGAATCTGCTCCGATTCCCTTACGCATCATAACCTCTCTCACGGATTTTTTCTTCGCGGGATAACCAAGGGGGCTGACACAGGGCATCATTTCACCGGGCTTCACTCCTGCAGCCGCTTCGAACAGCTCCCGCTTCATGGTTCCGCCGATCCATGTTGTTCCAATCCCAAGGCTCCACGCATATAAAACAAGCCTCTCAAAGGAATATCCAAAAGCCACATCGGCATAGGGCTTTTTTTCTACTTTTCCGGTCACATACAGCTGCTCTCCCGTAAGAACGGGGCTTGACAAGCCATGCTCCCCGGCATCCAGCAGCACAAACTCCACCGGAATGCCAAAGGGATTTGAAATCCCTTTTATATATTCTTCGAGTGCTTTCCTGTGCTGATCACTGATCGGATTCCCGTCAAAGGAACGCACACTTTTTCTTCCCATTACGATCTCAGCCAAGTTATCCATGCTTACCTCACTTATACTGCTTTGCAAACTGCACCGCTGCTGCCACATCCTCCTCATTGGGCCGGCCCTTATGAATGCCCTTGAATTCCCCCTTACAGTGGAATTCCTTCTCATCCATGGCGATGCCGACCTTGTCAGCCTCCTCCTTCACCTTCTTGTAGGTCGAATTCAGCAGTGCCGCAGAGCCGAAATTCACGATTTTCCCGACCTTATTCTTGTCAAGGGAGGCCACAAATTTCTTTACCTCCGGATCAATGTTAAAAGCATAATAGGAATTCCCAAGGAACAGATAATCCACGGCCTCATTGACCGGCTCGCTGATGGGAAGCGCCTCTACTCCAAGCTCCTTTGCCATTGCCTCCGCAAGTCTTTTGGTGTTTCCGGTCTTCGTATAATACCTTACCGCATATGTCATAATCATCCCTCCAATCAAATATCCCGCAGCAGGTTGCGGGTTATAAAGCATTCTCCAATACCCGTTCCATGATGCACTCATCATTACATGTTCGTTTTGTTTTATAAAATTATATTGTATAAAATATAAATTGTCAAGTAAAAAAGCAAAGCCGCAGCCTTGCTTTTTTAATGCCATTTCCGGATCAATACTTAAAGGAGAAGGTATAGGCACCCTCCGGCCCTACAACGGAATTATCTGTTTCCGTTACATAGAGGCTCGCCTCCAGATTAGAGTGACTGACAAAGCCCTTTACGGTGCCGTCATCGCTGGTAAAGAGCAGATAGGTATCGCTGTCAGGGGCATCCTCCACCTCGCCAAAGCCGCGGAGCTCCTTCGTATCATCAATATGGATCACAATATCATAGGTACCTCTTTCCATGCCCTCGGTGATGGTCAGGTAGCTGCTCCCCTCATAATCACCATAGAAACCACAGCGGGTGGAGTCCGGAAATACAAAATCTACTTCCTTTATGATGTCTGCAAGGGTGCACGCCAGGTCATAAGCCTCCTTCTTGTAACGCATGGCCTCGTTGTAGGCGTACATGGTGGGGTAGATGGAACCGTCTTTGTAGGTCTCGCTCATTTTCTCCGTCATAAAAGGCACTTGTTTTTCCCATCTTTGGTATTCCGGGAAAATCTCTCCATAGAACGACATATCCGTTTCCTTGATCCTCTCAAGAAGACTTGCGACCTCCGCCTTCCAGACCTGCGTTCCGTACCCGCTTACCACATTCATGGTTGCCTGGTCCTGGGCATCCGCCCTCATGCCATCATATTTTGCATATAACTCGTTCACACTGACAAGCTCCTTGGAAAGGGAACCCGCAGTCTTCGCTATCTCAGCAATCTCTGTCTTGATCTGCTCCTCGTAAGAATCCGTCCCTGCATTGTCCTGCGCCCCATTCTCTCCTGTTGTGTCACCCGTCTCGCTCTGGCCGTTTTCAACATCCATCCCGCTTTCGCCTGTTGCGACATTCGTACCGTTTTCGCCTGTTGCAGCATCCGCACTGTTTTGTTCTCCTGTGACAATTGGCATACCCTCTATCGTAGGCAGGCTCTCCTCATCGGATCCGCCGCACCCGCCCAGGGCCAATACTGCGGCGATCATTACAAGCAACATCTTTTTCTTCATGATTCATTTCCTTTCATCTAAACAAACATTCTCCCCAAAACAAAGAGATTATAGTTTAGAAGAATGATTCTGTCAACCTCCCCTCCAAAGCGCAGGCAGATCAAAAGCGAAACGCCTAGTCATCGCCACCGGATCACATTAATGTCTGCTCATTAATGATCAGATGAAAGTCCAAATCCAAGAACCTGGCCGCCCTGCGGCAAAGCAGCATACGCTCCATGAATATCTCAAAGTACTCACCGATCTCCCCATATCTTGTGTCTATTTCCAGCTTCAGCTTGATGGCCGTATGTTCCTGATTGATCTTCAGCATGGAGGATGTAACGGAATAATTTACCCGGTCATGAATGTCGTAATTCTTCTCGTCAAAATCCTGCACGCGGCTTCTTCTGACATCGGACTTATCCGCCAGAATAAGCGCCGCCGCAATATCGCTGACCGGCACACCGCTCCCCTCGTCATGATTTCCGATGGCGCGGATGACGGGGGCAATATCCTCCGCAGGTACTCCCATTTTATCCAAAAGATAAAAGGTCATCAATGCCCCCGACTGACTGTGATCCACGCGGTTGATCACATTTCCCAGGTCATGCATGTAAGCAGCGGTAAGTGCGAGATCGATAGTATGGTCATCCCTCCCCAGCTTATCCAGAATATACCCTGTCCGGTCCACCACCATCCCTATGTGCGCGAAGCTGTGCTCCGTATAGCCAAGTGCATACATGGACTTATTCTGCTCCTCGACATAAACATTAATGTCATGATCCTTCTTTACCCTGTGATACAATGGGAATCTCTTTTCATCGTCCTGAATGCTCATAAATCCTCCACTCCCGCCTGCACTTACAATAACCCCGTTATCTCTAATTTATGCAATTCCTTTCACGCCGCTGATCTGAGATAATCTGAATAATTTCTCCTTTTCCTCTTTCCTGGTTACGATACGGACAAAAACCCATTCCTCATCCACAGCCAGGACGGTGCATGTAGTTCCCGGAACGCTCAGATCACCGTCATACTGTTCACCGCGAAATTCCAGCTCCACGTTTTTGTTCACGTAATCACCCAAAAGCTTCCTAAGCGCCGCTTTCTCCGCATGCGCGGGGCTTCCCTTTATGGAGCTCAGCTGAGCCTCCAATCTGCTGATACGCGTCTTAAGCTCTCCCATGCTCAGGAAGGCAAATAAACCGAGAATGGCCGGTATCCATACAATATATTCCATTATTCGCCCTCCTTTACAATCTCAATCGAAAAGATGGACGACAAGGGGATCAGCTTCTCCACGTCTCCCTTCTTGGTATGACCCACAACCTTGATCCAGTTACCTTCAAATCCCGTCACCGTGCAAACCACGCCGTAAAGATCGACGTCTTCTTCCTCTTCACAAAAATCGAGCTTCACGTTCTTCCCCTTCATCTCTAAAAGAAGTCCGCTCACTGCGGAGGGGAGCTGTTGCTCCTTGGTCGGATCGCTTTCTTCTATTTCATCCTTCAGAAGATAGTCACAGCTCACGCCAAGGATCCTCGCAATGTCTCCGATCTTATCAATGTCCGGCAAAACCGTCCCCGCCTCCCAGCGCGAAACCGTCTGCCTCGTGACCGCCAGCGCGTCTGCCAGGCTCACCTGCGTCATGCCAAGGTCTTTTCGTCTTCTGGCAATTTTATTTCCCATCTGATCCATAATAGTCCCTCTCCTTCCGATGCCTCACCATCTAAATTTTTCA
>CACXDS010000214.1 GCA_902766425.1 uncultured Lachnospiraceae bacterium | reverse complement strand
TCCTGTCAAACCCTTATAAAACGGAATTTAGTCTTCAGTACGGAATTTAAGTTTACAAACGGAATTTAACTTTTCATTCAATCGAAAATAGGAAAAATATGAATTTTTATGCCAATTGAGAGCGTAAAACGATTTATTGATTCGGTCCAAAAAATATTATCATGCATTTTTATACATATTCTTATTTTTTGCTTCGCAAAAGATTTTGATGGAAGAAGATAAGAGCGTATGATATAATGATTTCCAGATAGGCAAACAGATCCGGAATCCCTGACGGAGAGAGGGACGAGCCCATGGGGCGAGCCATAAATAAGCAGAGATGGGATGCGGGGAATTGGCCAGAACATATTAAATGAGGAGGAATTTGGAGATGGCAAACAAGTATGCAGGCACACAGACGGAAAAAAATCTACAGGCGGCTTTTGCAGGGGAATCCCAGGCGAGGAACAAATACACTTATTTTGCTTCCGCCGCGAAGAAGGAAGGGTATGAACAGATTGCAGCAATCTTTCTGAAGACAGCGGACAACGAGAAGGAACATGCAAAGATGTGGTTTAAGGAGCTGCAGGGCATTGGAAATACAGCTCAGAACCTTGCCGCTGCCGCAGAGGGGGAGAATTACGAATGGACAGATATGTATGAGGAGTTTGCCAGGACAGCGGAGGCGGAGGGCTTCCCGGAGCTGGCGAAGAAATTCCGCGGCGTGGGAGCGATAGAAAAGGCGCATGAGGAGAGATACAGGGCTCTGCTTCAAAATGTTGAGACGGCGCAGGTCTTTGAAAAGAGCACGGTAAAGGTGTGGGAGTGCAGAAACTGTGGTCATATCGTGGTGGGAACGCAGGCTCCGGAGGTATGTCCCGTATGTAATCATCCGCAGAGCTATTTTGAAGTGAGGGAGGAAAACTATTAATGGATCAGAAGGTATTACAGAAGCTGAGCTATGGTTTATTTGTATTGACTGCAAATATGGATGGTAAGGACAATGGCTGTATCATTAACACAGCGTGTCAGGTGGCCTCCGAGCCTCTTATGATCAGTGTCTCCGTGAATAAGGCAAATTACACCTGCGATATGATCGCTCAAACGAGAAAATTGACTATCTCGGTACTGAGTGAGGAGGCAAAATTTGATACATTCAAGCATTTTGGCTTTCAGTCGGGTAAAAATACGGACAAGTTTGCAGGATATACGAATTGCAAGAGGGTGGCCAATGGCACCATGGCGGTGACGGCCGGGACAAATGCCTATATCTCCGCCTATGTACAGCAACAGATTGACCTGGGGAGTCATATGCTTTTTATTGCCCAGGTGACGGACGGGGCAATACTGAGCGATGTGCCATCGGCTACATATGCTTATTATTTTGCCAATATCAAACCCAAGCCGGAGGCTGTGGGAAAGACGCCGGAAGGTAAGACAGTATGGAGATGTAAAATCTGCGGATATGAGTATGTGGGCGACGAGCTGCCGGAGGATTTCATCTGTCCGCTGTGTAAGCATCCGGCATCCGATTTTGAAAAGGTGATCAAATAAGCATCCGTCATTTGATTTTGAAAAGCGATCAAATTAAATAAGTAAGCGAATGCCTCCGGGATGAGATCCCGGGGGCATTTTGCACCATAACCATGAAGACAAAAAAGGCTTTTTTATGAAAAAAGTAATGTGATTTTTGTGATAAAAAAATAGCAAATGTATTTCTTGAAACTACTTGTGGAGAAAACGGCCAGGGGATATACTGGATATTGTGGTGTCGGGACGAATTGCAGTCCCTGATCCGAATATGCAGCTCTGACTTATCGAAAGATGAAAGAGAGCTTTGGATATGCATAGGTTTGAAAATCAGCAAGAGACAGATGGGGATGAAAGATGAGTTATCGTGAGAAGACAAAAGTAATCCGGATCGGTGATCGGATAATCGGAGGGGGAAATCCGATTCTGATCCAGTCCATGACAAATACTAAGACGGAGGATGTGGAGGCAACGGTTAAGCAGATCCTGGCGTTGGAAAAGGCGGGATGTGAGATCATTCGCTGCACGGTGCCAACTCCGGAGGCGGCCAAGGCTGTGGGGGAGATTAAGAGGAGAATTCATATTCCTCTGGTGGCGGATATTCATTTTGATTATAAAATGGCGATCGCCGCTATAGAAAACGGTGCGGATAAGATCCGGATCAATCCGGGAAATATCGGCTCAGTGGAGCGGGTACGGGAGGTTGTCCGCGCAGCTTCTGAGAGAGAGATCCCTATCAGGGTCGGGGTCAACAGCGGTTCGCTGGAGAAGAATCTGCTGGAAAAGTATGGGGGGGTCACTGCGGAGGGCATTGTGGAGAGCGCTCTGGATAAGGTGCATCTCATCGAAGATATGGGATATGACAGGCTGGTGATCAGTATTAAGTCATCGGATGTAATGATGTGCGTCAGGGCGCATGAGCTTTTGGCGGGGAAAACGGCCTATCCCCTCCATGTGGGGATCACGGAATCCGGTACGGTGAGAAGCGGAAATATCAAGTCGGCAATGGGGCTGGCATTGATCCTGAATCAGGGAATCGGCGATACCATCAGGGTTTCCCTCACAGGAGATCCTGTGGAGGAGATCGCATCTGCAAGGATCATTCTCCGAACGCTTGGACTGAGAAAGGGAGGCGTCGAAGTAGTCAGCTGTCCCACCTGCGGTCGGACACAGATCGATCTTATCAGCCTCGCAGGCAGAGTTGAGAAGCTGGTGGAGGATTATCCTTTGAATATTAAAGTAGCCGTCATGGGCTGTGTGGTGAACGGACCCGGGGAGGCCAAGGAGGCGGATCTGGGCATTGCGGGAGGAATCGGGGAAGGGCTTTTGATCAAAAAGGGAAAGATCATCCGTAAGCTCCCAGAGGAGGAGTTGCTCCCCGCACTAAAGGAAGAATTGGATCACTGGGAGGAGAAATAGGGCATGAAGTCTTTTTTTGAGGTTTTCCCATCCCTCAATCTAAATAAGCAATTGCAGGATCTGATGGAAGAGTGCCAAGTGGAAAAGGTGACGGCAACAAAGCGCAAGGATTTTTTGCGCATCTATCTGGTGTCTCCGAATCTGATCGAAAAGGAGAAAATCTGGAGACTGGAGCAGGAGATCAAGAAGCAGCTGTTTCCGCAGGCCACAATGGTTATTAAGATTTATGAGCGCTTTGAGCTTTCCTCCCAATACACACCGGAGAGATTGATGTCAGTCTATCAGGATAGTATTATGGAGGAGCTGAAGGAATACGGGCATGTGGAATATCTGGCCTTTAAATCAGCCATTCTCACATATCCCTCCACGGAACAGATGTGCATGAGTCTGGAGGACTCCTCCCTGGCCAGAGGACGGGAGAGTGAGCTCCTTCGGATTTTGGAGAAGATCCTGGTAGAGCGCTGCGGGTTTTCAGTGAAGATCTCTGTGGAATATCACGAGAAGGAGCGTCAGGAGAGGCAGGAGCAGGAACAGGTGCTCCAGATGAAGATCTCCGATATCACCGGGAGACTCAAGGGATATGTTTCGAGGGACGGCTTGGCTTCTGCAGGAGGCGGTGACATTTCCGATACGGAGGGTAGCATTGCTACTATGGTGAGTGCTGCGGAAGGAAAAGCAGCTTCTCAAATCGGGAAGGAGGCCGGTAATCAGGAAAAAGCCGATGGGGCTCAGAAGGCGGCGGGGGATAAAAAGACCGGCGAGACAAAGGAAGGTCAGGGCTCTGTCAGAAGAGGAGAGCTGAAGAAAGGGGACTTTCAGAAAGGCAAATTCAAAAAAGGCGAGTTTTCAAAATCGGACCGCGGGTTTGACAGAGGCTCTGTCAAGCGATCGGACAATCCGGATGTGCTCTATGGAAGGGATTTCGAGGAGGAGCCCCAAAAGCTGGAGGATATCATCGGCGAAGTGGGAGAGGTGGTGGTTCAGGGAAAGATTCTCAAGCTGGATACCAGGGAGATCAAGAACGAGAAAACCATTATCATCTTTGACATTACGGATTTTACGGACACTATGACGCTGAAGATCTTTGCGAAGAACGAACAGGTCAAGGAGATCAAGGATGGTCTGAAGGTGGGGAGCTTTATCAAGGTCAAGGGCGTGGCCATGATGGACAAGTTTGACCATGAGCTCTCCATCGGGTCCATCGTCGGCATCAAGAAGGGAACGGATCTGGCCGTAACAAGATCGGATCTTGCCTTTCATAAGAGAGTGGAGTTACATTGCCATACAAAGATGAGTGATATGGATGGCGTCTCGGAGGCGAAGGATATCGTTAAGCGCGCCTATAAATGGGGGCACAGGGCCATTGCCATCACGGATCACGGTGCCGTGCAGGGCTTTACAGATGCGGGACATGTATGGGACGATCTCTGGAAGGAAAAAAAGAATGCCTGCAAGGAAAAGGGGGAAAAGGCTCCGGACAAGCAGGAATTCTTTAAGGTGATCTATGGGATGGAGGCCTATCTGGTGGATGACCTCAAGGAGATCGTAACGGGGGACCGCGGACAGACGCTGGAGGATGATTTTGTGGTGTTCGATATCGAGACCACGGGCTTTTCACCGGTGTCCAATAAGATCATTGAGATCGGGGCGGTGAAGGTGAGTGGCGGTAAGATCGTGGATCGCTTTTCCACCTTTGTAAATCCGGAGGTGCCCATTCCCTTTGAAATTGAGAAATTGACCAGCATACGGGACGATATGGTGATGGATTCCCCTGTCATAGAGGTGATTCTTCCGCAGTTTCTGGAATTTTGCGAGGGCTGTGTCATGGTGGCTCATAATGCCAATTTTGACATGAGCTTTATTATGGAGAACTGCCGCAGACAGGGCTTTTCCGATGCCTTTACCTTTGTGGATACGGTGGGGATTTCCAGAGCACTTCTGGTGGATCAGGCAAAGCACACATTGGACGCTGTCTGTAAGACCCTTGGGATTTCTCTGGAGAATCATCACAGGGCGGTGGACGATGCGGAGGCCACAGCTCATATTTTTGTGAAGTTTATACAGATGCTGGCCGAGAATAAGATCCATACTCTGAAGGAATTAAATGCCATGGGGGAAAACAGTACTTCCCTGGTGCAGAAATCTCCCTCGTACCACGCCATCATTCTGGCAAAAAATGATTTGGGACGAACGAACCTTTATCATCTGGTTTCGGAATCCCATCTGACCTATTTTCACAGGACACCCAGAGTGCCCAAGAGCCTTGTGATGAAATATCGTGATGGTCTGATCCTGGGCAGCGCCTGCGAGGCCGGGGAATTATACCGAGCCCTTGTGGATGGTCAGTCAGAGCCGCAGATCGCAAGGCTGGTGCAGTTTTATGATTATCTGGAGATTCAGCCCACGGGAAATAATGCCTTTATGATCGCCGATGAGAAGTTCCGGAATATTAATTCCGAGGAGGATATTCAGGAGATCAATAAGCGCATTTTAAAGCTGGGAGAGCAGTTCCACAAGCCTGTGGTGGCGACCTGTGATGTACATTTTCTGGATCCTGCCGACGAGGTGTATCGCCGGATCATTATGGCAAATAAGGGCTTTGATGATGCGGACAGACAACCGCCGCTGTATCTCCATACCACGGAGGAAATGCTGAAGGAATTTGAGTATCTGGGCAGCGACAAGGCCTTTGAGGTGGTGGTGCGGAATACCAATCTGATCGCGGATATGATCGAGACCATTGCACCCGTGAGACCGGATAAGTGTCCGCCGGTGATTCCGGACAGTGACAAGACGCTGACAAAGATCTGTTATGACAGAGCCCATGAGATTTACGGCCCGGAGTTGCCTGAGATCGTGGAGGCCAGACTGAAGAGAGAGCTGCACTCCATTATTTCCAATGGCTTTGCTGTTATGTATATCATTGCGCAAAAGCTTGTTTGGAAATCGGTGGAGGACGGATATCTGGTGGGCTCCAGAGGATCCGTGGGAAGCTCCTTTGTGGCTACCATGGCCGGGATCACGGAGGTGAATCCCTTAAGCCCACATTATTATTGCAGTAAGTGCCATTATGTGGATTTTGATTCGGAGGAAGTAAAGGCCTACGCAGGTAAAGCGGGGATCGATATGCCGGACAAGGCTTGCCCGGTCTGCGGGGAAATGCTGCATAAGGATGGCTTTGATATCCCCTTTGAGACCTTCCTGGGTTTTAAAGGAGATAAGGAGCCGGATATCGATCTGAATTTCTCGGGAGAGTACCAGTCGAAGGCCCATAAATACACGGAGGTTATCTTCGGTGCAGGCCAGACCTTCCGGGCGGGGACCATCGGCACCCTGGCAGATAAGACGGCTTATGGTTATGTGAAAAGCTATTTTGAAAAGAGAGGAATCAACAAGAGACGCAGCGAGATTGAAAGACTGGCCGTCGGCTGTACCGGAGTGCGCAGAAGTACGGGTCAACACCCGGGGGGCATTGTTGTTTTGCCGCTGGGACAGGACATCAATAGCTTTACGCCTGTGCAGCATCCGGCCAACGACATGACAACGGATACTGTGACGACTCACTTTGATTATCACTCCATCGACCACAATCTGTTAAAGCTGGACATTCTGGGCCATGATGATCCTACCATGATCCGTATGCTTCAGGATATGACCGGGATCGATCCCCTTACCATCCCGCTGGATGGTAAGGATGTGATGAGTCTCTTTCAGAATACGGATGCACTGGGCATCACTCCGGACCAGATCGGAGGAACAAAGCTTGGTGCTCTTGGTATTCCGGAGTTTGGAACGGATTTTGCCATGCAGATGGTTATCGATGCGCAGCCGAAGTCCTTCTCGGATCTGGTGAGAATTTCCGGTCTGTCCCATGGAACGGATGTGTGGCTGGGAAATGCGCAGGATCTGATCAAGAGTGGCGTGGCGACAATTTCCACGGCAATCTGTACCCGTGACGACATTATGACCTATCTGATCGGTAAGGGCGTGGATCCGGAGCGATCCTTTAAGATCATGGAGAATGTGCGTAAGGGTGTGGTGGCCAAGGGAAAGTGCGCACAATGGGATGAGTGGGTGGAGGATATGAAGGCACATGATGTGCCGGACTGGTATATCGGCTCCTGCAAAAAGATCGCCTATATGTTCCCCAAGGCTCATGCGGCAGCTTATGTCATGATGGCCTGGAGAATTGCATACTGCAAGATTCATTATCCTCTGGCTTACTACGGGGCGTATTTTACCATCAGGGCAAAGGCCTTTGACTATGAGCTGATGTGCCTTGGCAAAGAGCAGCTGGAGAGAAATCTGGCAGAGCTCAGAAGAAAAGAAGATGCCGCAAACAAGGAAAAGGATCAGATCAGTGACATGCGAATTGTGCAGGAGATGTATGCCCGGGGCTTTGAGTTTGCAACCATTGATATTTATAAGGCGCATTCCAGGCATTTTCAGATCATTGACGGAAAGCTGATGCCTTCCCTAAGCAGTATTGAAGGCATGGGGGAAAAGGCAGCCGATGCAGTGATGGAGGCAGCCAAGGACGGACCATTCCTCTCCAAGGATGATTTCAGGGATAGGACAAAGGTGACGCAGACTACCATTGACACCATGTCAAGGCTTGGTTTATTTGGGGATCTGCCGGAGAGTAATCAGATCAGTCTTTTTGATTTTATGGTTGAAATCTAAAAAGAAAAGAGTTATAATCTCTATCAGTTTTGGTTACTTTTTTAACAATTCATAAAACAAAGTGAAGAAGAGGTAGTGCGTTATGGGAACAAATGAAACAAAG
Organism: uncultured Lachnospiraceae bacterium; assembly: GCA_902766425.1. Lineage (GTDB taxonomy): Bacteria > Bacillota > Clostridia > Lachnospirales > Lachnospiraceae > Acetatifactor. Next base: position 23,858 of record CACXDS010000214.1, on the reverse strand, counting down.
ACCGGGGGCTGGCGCTCCAACAAATGGGTGAGGGCTGCTATACCTGCCCTGCTCCTACACTGTAGTATCGGTACCGTTTATTGCTGGAGTATTTTCAGCCAAGAGATCGCGGATTATATTGGGCATACCAAGGGCGAGACGGAATGGGCGTTTTCCTTTGCAATCTTTTTCCTGGGTATGTCGGCGGCATTCCTTGGAAATGTGGTGGAGAAGGACATTCATAAGTCTTCCCTGATCGCAACTATCTGTTTTGCACTGGGCATGGCCGGAACCGGTTTCTTTATCTACTATGGCGGACTGCCTGCAAATAAAGGGAAATTCCTGCCTCTGCTTGGAATTTATCTCTGTTATGGATTTATCATGGGAATCGGTCTGGGGACCGGATACCTCTCCCCTGTAAAGACCTTGATGCTCTGGTTCTCCGACAGAAAAGGTCTTGCCACAGGTCTTGCGGTAGCAGGCTTTGGCGCAGCTAAGGCAATTGCCAGCCCGATTATGCAGGCTATGCTGGACGGACTGGGTGACGGCGGAATTTATAAAATGTTTGTGATTCTGGCAGGGGTTTATTTTGTGATGATGTTTGTGGGTCATCTTCTTTTGAAGAAGCCCGACGGCTGGCATGAGCCTCAGACCAAGGCGGAGGGGCAGAGCATGTTTGCTGTGATCAAGTCCAAGCCCATCACCAATTATATCGGGATCTGGCTGATGTTTTATATCAATATCACCTGTGGACTTGCACTGATCTCTCAGGAGAAGATGATCGTGAAATGTATCGGACTGGCAAGCTTTGTTGGTATTATCTCCACAGTGTCCGCGGTATTCAATGCAGGTGGACGCCTTGGCTTCTCCGCATGGGCGGATACCATGAAGGACAGAAATACGATCTATAAGCTGATCTTTATTCTTTCCATCGCATTTACGGCCATTGTGCTTCTCACCAGCGGTATTAAAAATGGTGCGGGCAATGCAGTATTGATCTTTTTTGTGTTGGCGCTGATCTTTATTGTAAATGCGGGATACGGCGGAGGCTTCTCCAATGTGCCCACACTTTTGTCCGATCACTACGGAATGGGGAATATCAGTGCGATTCATGGTCTGACCCTTTCTGCCTGGGCATTTGCAGGGCTTTCCGGTAACCAGATGGCAGCTTGGATCGTTAAGAAATTTGGGGCGGAGGAGCAGATCGCTCACACACTGGCTGATGGTACGGTGGAGATGATCACTGTGAATCCTACCGGTTATCAGTATGTGCTCTATGCCACGATCGCTCTGTATATTCTGGCATTGATCATTTGCCTGCTTATGGTAAAGCCCACCGACAAGGCGCTTGAGGCAAAGAAGGCAAAGGCGGCAAAGTAATCCGAAAAATTCGGATAGAAAGCTGTCCGTTGGCGGAAGAGAATTTTATCTGTGGTATGATACGACATAAATGGTATGTCGCAGAAGGGAGGCTGCCTGATATGGCAACCTCCTTTTTTTGATCAGGTTTCAAATATGAGTAAAGCATTTATGAGCAAAGTATTTGTCTGCGAAGCTGTCTCAAACGAGGAGGAGAAAATATGGAGATCAACGGATGCACCAGAACCTGTGGCTTGATCGGCAATCCGGTGGAGCACACCCTTTCGCCTGTGATCCATCATTTCTTGGCAGAAAAACTGGATGTGGATCTTGCCTATGTTCCATTTCTGGTTCAAAAGGAGAGTCTGGGCGAAGCAGTGAAGGGGGCGTATGCCTTGAATCTGTTGGGACTAAATGTGACGGTGCCCTATAAGAGTGATGTGATCCCTTATCTGTGTGAGGTGGATGAATTGGCAGAAAGGATCGGGGCTGTCAATACCTTGGTTCGAACGGAAAAGGGATATAAGGGCTATAACACAGATATGCCGGGCCTCTTTCGGGCTATGCAGTCGGATGATGTAAAGCTTGCAGGGGAGAGGGTGATCGTTCTGGGAGCGGGAGGCGTTGCCAGGGCAGTGGTCATGATGCTTGCGACAAAGGGGGCAAAAGAGATCATTATCCTGAATCGGACACTGGAGCGCGCTGAGAAAATTGCAGAGGAAGTGAATGCCATCGCAGGCAGAAAACTGGTTCGGGCAATGGGGCTTTCGGCATTTGGAGAACTTCCGGAGGAAGAAAAATATCTGGCGATTCAGGCAACCAATGTGGGAATGTACCCGAATACGGAGGAAGTGATCCTAAGGGACAAGGCATTTTACCGTAGGATTCATACCGGGTATGATCTGATCTTTAATCCTGCGGATACGATGTTTATGAAGCTGGTCAGAGAAAGCGGAGGGAGATCCTTCAATGGTCTAAAGATGCTTCTGTATCAAGGTGTTATTGCATTCGAATTGTGGACCGGGAAGGTTGTTGCGGATAAAAACGCAGATCAGCTTTATCGGATCATGCTGGAAAAGATGCAGGAAAAGTGAAGACTCAGGTAAGGCGGGAGAAGCGGGAATGAAAAATGACAGAAGGACAATTGTTCTGATCGGATTTATGGGAAGCGGCAAGACGACGATAGGCATTCGGTTATCCTATTTATTGAAGATGCCGGTGGAGGATACGGATAAGTGGATCGAAAGAAAAAACGGTTGCACTATTTCCGAGATTTTTGAAAAGCAGGGAGAGGAAGTATTTCGGGAGAAGGAAACTCAGCTTCTTCGAGAACTGGCAGAGACGAGATTTGCCAGAATTCTTTCTGTGGGAGGCGGTACACCCCTGCGGGAAGAAAATAGAGAGCTGCTAAAGAGATGTGGTACGGTTGTGTATCTCAGGGTCAGGCCGGAGACTGTTTTTCAAAGGCTTAAAGGGGATTCCTCCAGACCGCTACTGCAATGTGCGGATCCCCTGGGGAGAATTCGAGAGCTCCTGGCTCAACGTGGGGATAAATACGAGGCGTGCGCAGATATGATCATTGATGTGGATGAGAAGACAGAAGCGGAGTGTGCGGATAGGATTATAAAGGAGCTGGAGAAAAACAACGAATAATCAGAAAAGAGAGGTAAATAGGGTGAAAATATTAGTGATCAACGGACCAAATCTGAATTTCCTGGGAATCAGAGAGAAGGAGATTTACGGCAAACAGGATTATCAGTACCTCCTGGAGCTGATTGGAAAAAAAGCGGAGGAATGCGGTTGCCAGGTGGAGGTATTTCAGAGTAATCATGAGGGGGCGATCATTGACCGGATCCAGGATGCGTATTCGGACGGAACAGAGGGAATTGTGATCAATCCCGGAGCCTATACTCATTATTCCTACGCCATACATGATGCACTGGCCAGTGTGACCACCATGCCCAAGGTGGAGATCCACATTTCCGATATCACGAAGCGTGAGGATTTTCGCAAGGTGTCCGTGACAGCGCCAGCCTGTGACAAGCAGATCTACGGACATGGTCTGGAGGGATATTGCATGGCCATGGATGAGGTGATTAAGCTGGCCGGGAAATAGGCGGAGGAGGCGGACTTCCCGAAAAAGAAAAAATTTTTCAAAAATCTGTTGAAATATTGGAATTTTTATATTAAACTGTTATAGAATTATAATCGTGAAAATTTTAGGAGGATATTTTTGTATGATTTCTGCAGGTGATTTCAGAAATGGTATTACCATTGAACTGGATAATAATGTTTTTCAGATTGTGGAATTTCAGCATGTGAAACCCGGTAAGGGCGCTGCTTTTGTTCGTACAAAGCTTAAGAACATTAAGAACGGCGGCGTGGTGGAGAGAACCTTCCGCCCCACTGAGAAATTCCCTCAGGCGCGTATTGACAGGAAGGATATGCAGTATTCTTATTCTGATGGGGATCTGTTCTATTTTATGGATACCGAGACCTATGATCAGATCGCTCTGAACTCCGAGACTGTCGGAGATGCACTGAAGTTTGTCGTAGAGAACGAAATCTGCAAGGTTTGTTCTCACAATGGAAGTGTGTTCTCTGTAGAGCCTCCTCTGTTTGTGGAGCTGACCATTACGGAGACGGAGCCCGGCTTTAAGGGAGATACCGCTACCGGTGCCAGCAAGCCTGCCATCGTGGAGACCGGCGCACAGGTAATGGTTCCTTTGTTCGTGGAGCAGGGAGATAAGATCAAGATCGATACCAGAACAGGTGAGTATCTGTCCCGCGTATAAGGATCGCTGTACTGTATTTTTTACAGGATGAGTTGACTTATAAGGCAATGTCCGGCTTATGTGAATGATAATGTCATTCCGGGATGGGCATTGCCTTTTTGTGCAATAAAATACGCTTTTGGGCAGAGCGGACTTTTCGGCATATTCGGAAATAAAGATGATGACGCTTAGAATGTTTGGCGATAAAATGAAAGATAAAATTGCTGAAGTGATGGGGGAGAAGTATGAGGTAAAGCTTGAGACGGTGATCAAAAACAATGACACGGAGATGCTGGGGATACGAGTGACCGCACGAAATCGGAATATATCCCCTACGATTTATTTGGATATTTTTTATCGGGAATATATAGACGGTAAGACGATAGCGGAAATTGCGGAGGAAATGGTAAGCGCACTGAGACACGGAATGCCAAAGAGAAAGCTGGACCTTTCGTTTTTTACGGATTTTGAGATTGTAAAGCAAAAAATCTGTTACAAATTGATCAGTGCGGAAAGAAACAGCAGACTGCTTAAAAAAATCCCGTATATTCCTCTTTTGGATCTCGCCATTTGCTTTTATTATCCCATAGAAAATGAGGAGATCGGAAAGGGAAGTATACTGATCCACAATAGTCATCTGGAGCTTTGGCACGCTTCCGTGCAGGATTTATGGAAGGCAGCGGATCATAATACCAGCAGACTATATCCGGCGGAATGCTTTTCCATGGAGAGGATCATGATGGAAATGGTGGGCCTGCGATCCCCCGAGGAACGGACGGGGGAGCTGCCGGAGGAGAATGGACTTCCCATGTATGTTCTTACGAACAGGGAGAGATTGTATGGGGCTGCTGTGATCCTGTATGATCATTATCTGGAGAGAATTGCGGAGGCGTTAAAGAGTAGCTTTTATTTAATGCCCTGTTCCATTCACGAGGTAATCCTTTTGCCGAAGCGAAGGGGGGATGATTCTGAAAGGCTTCGGGAGATTGTGGAGGAAGTGAATGATGTACAGGTGGAAAGTCAGGAGGTTTTATCCGACAGTGTCTATTATTTTGATCGAAAAAAGAAGCGATTATGTCTTTTGAGCGGAGGGCAGAGGAGGGAAGAAGCCTTTAGTGAGGAAGCTGATAACAGAAATATATAAGGGAATGTCGGAACGGAAAAACGGGGAGGATCGGAAAGAAAAAATTTGGGTTTACATTCTGAGTTTTTTATGGTAATATGTACAGGTGGCATGAAATAAGTGCCTATTATGCAGCTGCGGAGGATCCGTAGCTGCGCTATGCGACCGTAGTCTAATGGATAAAACGATGGCCTCCGACGCCGTTGTTGCAGGTTCGAGTCCTGTCGGTCGCACTTTTTGATCAACTATCAGAAAACTGGAAAAGATCGAGCGGGAGGACTGCTCGATTTTTGGTATATTTATATTATTGGAGTAAGAAAAAGTGAAGGAAAAGTTAAGAAGCGTTATAGATTACATTGTTCGTAACGGGAAATATATTTTTCCTGTGCTGGTCTGTGCTGCAGTCGCTATTACGGTGGTTATTGCATTGGAAGCAGGTAAGGTAAGACAGGATGAACTGAATCAGATCGGTGAGACCATCAGCACACCCGAGCCCACTGCGGAGCCTTCTTCTGCGGAGAATCCGGATGAAGTTGCGCTTGTCAAGAATGAGTCACAGGAGATCCTTGCCGTTATTGAGAAATATTATACCGCACTGGCGCAGGGCGATGAGGAGGGGATTCTCTCGGTCTGTGACAAGGTGGAAGAGAGGCACATGCTGCAATGGCTTGAGACCTCCAAATATATTGAATATTATCCCGCCATGGAGGTTTATACAAAACCGGGATTTGAGGCCGGAGATACAGTGGCCTATGTCTATTTTAAAATTAAATTTACCGGTAAGGATGCGGAGTACCCCAGCTTTGAGCGGCTTTATATCAGTACGGCGGATGACGGGACTCTCTATATCAGAAGAACTAATCTCGCAAATGACGCCGCAGAATATGTTCAGAAGATCAGCGAGCAGGCAGATGTGGTGGAGCTGTCCAACCGTGTGGATGTGGAATTCAAGGATCTGATGGCGCAGCAGCCGGATCTGTTGGTTTATATGAATGATGTCAGAGAAGAAGTCATGCGTGTGGTTGGTGAGAAGCTGGCCGATATGAGGCAGAATGAAGACGGACAGGGCACCGAAGGCGGACAGGGTGCCGAAGGCGGAGAGAACGGTAATCAGGGGAATCCGCCTGAGGGGCAGGACGGGCAGCTGGCTCAGGACGGACAGGGTGGTACAGCTTCCGGAAATGGCGGAGAGACGCCGGAGCCAGTCTATGCGACTGCTACGACTACGGTCAATGTCAGAAAGTCCGACAGCGAGAAAGCGGAGAAAATCGGCAGGGTTACCGGCGGAACCAAGGTACAGGTCTTGGAGCAGCTGGTAAACGGGTGGACAAAGATTGTCTATGAGAAATCTGAGGGCTATATCATGTCCAAGTATCTCAAGGTGCAGGAGTCCGCTGTGAAGTATACAGTGATCGGTAAGGTGAAGGCTACCGACAATATCAATGTGAGAGCGGAGGCCAGTACCGATTCCGCTAAGATGGGAACACTTGTGAAGGGAGAAAAAGCGGATCTTCTGGCCGAAGAGGGCGAGTGGTGCAAGATCAATTACAAGGATCAGGTTGCCTATGTGAAGGCGGAGTATGTTGAAATTCAAAAAGACTAAGCGCTTTTGTGCAATTCTTCCAAAAATAACCTGCAAAATTTTACGAATTAAAGAGATAAAGTGAATTGCATTTTTGAAAAAGCTGGTTTATAATATCTGCAATGGGACAAAGGCGTTCTGAAAAGGGAGTCTTTGTCCCTTTTTGTGTGTGATATGAAACGGAATGCAGAGTCCATATAATAAAACTATTAAAGGAGGACATGAAAAATGTCATATGTTGATGAGGTTTTTGACATGGTAGTAGCTAAGAACCCTGCGCAGCCCGAGTTTCATCAGGCTGTAAAGGAGGTTTTGGAGTCCCTTCGTGTTGTGATCGAGGCTAACGAGGAGAAGTATCGCAAGGACGCTCTTCTGGAGAGAATCGTTACTCCCGAGAGACAGATCCTGTTCCGCGTTCCCTGGGTGGACGACAAGGGTCAGGTTCAGGTGAACAATGGCTTCAGAGTGCAGTTTAATTCCGCAATTGGACCCTACAAGGGAGGAATTCGTCTTCATCCTTCCGTAAACCTTGGTATCATCAAGTTCCTGGGCTTTGAGCAGATTTTCAAGAATTCCCTGACCGGTCTTCCTATCGGTGGCGGCAAGGGCGGTTCCGATTTCGATCCCAAGGGCAAATCCGACAGAGAGGTGATGGCTTTCTGCCAGAGCTTTATCAACGAGCTGTACAGACATATCGGCGCTGATACGGATGTTCCCGCAGGTGATATCGGTACCGGAGCAAGAGAGATCGGTTATATGTATGGTCAGTATAAGAGACTGACTGGTTTATACGAAGGCGTACTGACCGGTAAGGGCCTTTCCTACGGCGGATCCCTGGCTAGAACCCAGGCTACCGGATATGGCCTCCTGTATCTGACCGCAGAGATGCTGAAGTGCAATGGCAAGGACATCGCAGGAAAGACTGTTGCAGTTTCCGGCTCCGGAAATGTAGCAATCTATGCCATCGAGAAGGCTCAGCAGCTCGGTGCTAAGGTTGTGACCTGCTCCGATTCCACTGGCTGGGTATATGATCCCGAAGGCATTGATGTGGCACTTCTGAAGGAGGTTAAGGAAGTAAAGCGTGCAAGACTGACCGAGTATGCGGCAAAGAGATCCTCCGCTCAGTATCATGATAAGAAGACAGAGGGTAATAACCAGTGGATCATCAAGGTTGATGTGGCTCTTCCCTGCGCAACACAGAATGAGCTGAATCTGGATGATGCAAAGGCACTGGTGGCAAATGGCGTGACCGCTGTTGCTGAGGGCGCTAATATGCCTACCACCCTTGAGGCTACTAAATACCTTCAGGAGAACGGCGTTCTGTTCTGCCCCGGAAAGGCTGCAAACGCCGGCGGCGTGGCTACCTCCGCACTGGAGATGAGCCAGAACAGTGAGAGACTCTCCTGGACCTTTGAAGAGGTTGATGAGAAGCTCCATGGTATCATGGTTAATATCTTCCATAATCTGGATGATGCTGCCAAGAAGTATGGCATGGAAGGCAACTATGTTGCAGGTGCCAACATTGCAGGCTTCCTGAAGGTGGCAGAGGCTATGACCGCTCAGGGTATTGTATAGTCTGTTGACAGTTCATTTTGATATAAAGTGAAACAGATGATCTTAAAGGGTCCTGTGACTGAAACAGTCATGGGACCTTTTTTGCCATGAGTGAAACACATCCCCTAGGGCAGCCTACTTTTCAATTGACTTTCCATGGGGTTTTCGATATGATGTAGTTAGGTTTTATTGAGAAAGGAGTAGTTGCGGATGTACACAAATAAGATTCTTCAGAGATTCTATACCATAAATGACACAGAGGTAAATCCGGATCAGATCAGAGGATGTCTTTTTGGCGGGGCTGCCGGAAATGCATTGGGATATCATGTGGTCTTTCTGGATGAGGAGGGCATTGAAAAGCAGTATGGGAAAGAGGGAATTACACAATACCAGATTGCCAGAGAGGGTGGGAAGGCCCTGATCTCCGATGACACGCAGATGACGCTTTTTACAGCCAATGGGCTATTGGTTGCGGATACCAAAGCAAAGATCAGTGGGATTCAGGTTTGGCCCAGAAGCTATGTGGCCATGGCCTATCAGGACTGGCTCAGAACGCAGGAGATGAGTTATGAGGATTTTGTGAAGATGAACGAGGATACGGAAGCACCTGCATGTAATTGCATTTCCTGGCTGTCCGATGTCCCGGAGCTTTACAGCCGGAGACTTCCCGGAAATACCTGCCTCTCCGCACTGAGAATCCGTAAGTCCAGCGGATATTTTACGGAGGATTATACCAAGGACACCGTAAATAACAGTAAGGGCTGCGGCGGATTGATGAGGATCGCGCCTCTCGGTCTTATGTATCATCAGATCAATACCATGCGTCTGGATTCCGAGGCGGCTCAGATCGCAGCCATTACCCATGGCAATTCTCTGGGCTATATGCCTGCGGCTGTTCTGACCCACATCATCAACCGTATTGTATTCCCGAAGGAGAAGCTATCCCTGAAGGAGATCGTGGTGGAAGCCATGAATCGCGCCATGGAAGTGTTTGAGGGAGATGAGCATCTGAACGAATTGGCTGACATTGTTGATCTTGCCATCAGCCTTTCTGAAAATGGTGAAAGCGACCGTGACAACATTCGCAAAATCGGAGAGGGGTGGGTCGCTGAGGAGACTCTGGCCATTGCCATTTACTGTTCCCTTCGTCATCAGGATGATTTTTCGGCCGGAATCATAGCGGCTGTGAACCATGCCGGAGACAGTGATTCCACAGGTGCCATTACGGGCAATATCCTTGGTGCGCTCATCGGATATGAGGCCATGGAGGAGAAGTGGAAAAAGAATCTGGAGCTCTCCGATGTGATCATGGAGATGGCGGATGACCTTTGCCTCTGGATCCAGATGTCGGACAAGAGTACCTACGATGATCCGGAATGGCTGAAAAAGTACATGAGATAAGTCATAAAAAGCCCTGCAGACTTTGCGTCTTGCAGGGCTTTGCAGTTTACATTAATAATTATGTTATCCTATTTGTAACTCATTATCACAATTCCATTAATTCATAGTATGTACTCATGCTATTTTATACTAGTAATATCCCGTTTGATCTTCGTCTTCGGGCTTTCTGTTTTTCTGATTTGTCATTCTCGTATGACAGTCTTGATAGATCTGATAGATTTCCTCGGGCGCCAAGCCGGAGAGCTCTTTGTTCTGTACATACAGAAGGGAGAGCGCGTCAATCTCATCCTTGGGAAAACCGATACCTTCTGGCATAGAATACTCCTTTCTTCCCAATGGGAATTTATATTTTCGAACCGATATCTTTTATCATTATAGGGGATTTTGGAGCGGATTTCAATAGTAAAACGGGGAAAGTCTACATGGTTTGACATAAGTATCAAAATTGTGTTATACTATTAGATATGACTGTATAATTTGAAATGGAGGAGAAGCGAATGAATATCGTTTGCCTGGATTTGGAAGGAGTATTGGTACCGGAGATCTGGATTGCATTTGCACAGGCCAGTGGCATCCCGGAGCTGAAGCGGACTACAAGGGATGAACCGGATTACGATAAATTGATGAGATGGCGGATCGGGATCTTAAAGGAGCATGGGTTGGGACTGAAGGAGATTCAGGACACCATAGCGAAGATCGATCCCATGCCCGGCGCCAAGGAGTTTTTGGACGAGCTTCGGAGCTTGACGCAGGTAATTATCATTAGCGATACTTTTTCTCAATTTGCAGGCCCTTTGATGAAGAAGCTGGGGATGCCGACTATTTTCTGTAATGAGCTGGAGGTGGCGGAAAACGGCGAGATCACCGGTTTTCGCATGCGCTGTGAACAGTCAAAGCTCACTACAGTGAAGGCTCTTCAGTCCATCGGTTTTGATACCATTGCCAGCGGTGACAGCCATAATGATCTGGGAATGATCCAGGCCAGCAAGGCGGGTTTTTTGTTCCGCAGTACGGAGCAGATCAAGAAGGATCACCCGGAGCTTCCTGCCTTTGAGACCTACGAAGAATTGATGGAAGCGATCAAAGCGGCATTATAAAGCAAATCATAATCGGCCCACGGTGCGTTTGCCTCTGTGGGTCTTTGTGGCGTGGATGAAACTAAGCAGTCTGAGAGACAATAGCTCAATCGGTCAGATGGGAGAGGAAAGCATGGATAATTCCGAGGACAGAGTGCTGACAGCCTATGTGGATGGAAGCTATAATGATGAGATCAAGCGATATGCCTTCGGATGTGTGTTTCTGGCCCCGAAGGGGGAAATCTATCTGGCTATGGGAAACGGAAGCAACCCGGAGACGGTTTCCATGCGGAATGTGACGGGCGAAATGTTGGGAGCCATGTATGCCGTGAGGACAGCTATGAAGAATGGTTTCCGGCAGATAGAGCTATACTATGATTACGAGGGCATCGAGAAATGGGTGACGGGTGCCTGGAAGACAAAGAAGGAATATACGAAAAAGTATGCGGATGCCATGAATACCTGGGGAAAGGAAATACGGATCGTCTTTCATAAGGTGGCAGCCCATACCAATGTGAAATACAATGAGCTGGCGGACAAGACTGCAAAACGCGGCTTGGAGGAAGGGAACGGTGTTCCCAAGATTCTTCCTCTGGAGGAATTAGAGAGATGGAGCGAGTGAGGCTGAATAAATATCTTGCCGCCTGCGGGGTCTGTTCCAGACGGGAAGCGGACCGCCTCATAGAGGAGGGCGCAGTGCAGATCAATGGCCGGACGGCTGATTTGGGAATGCTGGTGGATGGGACGGAAGATATTCTGGTGAGAGGGAGGGCTGTCAGTAAAAGAGAGCCGAAGGTTGTTCTGTTGTATCATAAACCGCCCGGAGTGGTCTGTACGGAGAAGGATCCCCATGCAGAGAGGACCATTGCAACGGAAGTGGACTATCCCATACGTGTGACCTATGCCGGGAGGCTGGATAAGGACTCCAGGGGACTGCTGATCCTTACAAATGACGGAGATCTCATCGAGGAAATGATGCGAGGGCAAAACGGACATGAGAAAGAATATGTTGTCCGGGTGGATAAGCCCATTGAAGTATCTGATCTGAAAAAGATGGAGAGTGGAGTTTTTCTGGAGGAGCTGGGAGTTACCACAAAGCCATGTCGTGCGAAAAAGATTGGGGATCAAGCCTTCCGGATTGTCTTGACACAGGGCTTAAACCGCCAGATCAAAAGGATGTGCCTCAGCCTGGGGTATCGCGTGGTCAATCTAAAGCGTGTCAGAGTGGCTAATCTGAATCTGGGAGATTTGCCGGAGGGAAAGTGGCGCGAGCTGACGCAGGAAGAAATCGAAGAGCTCTGGCGTACACTGAAGGTTCGAGGCGGAAAGCAAAACAAATAGGCTGGAGCATATTAAATGCAAAGCATGATCATATGAGGGAGCATTGGGGATGGAGCAAATTTCGATTGGAACGGAAGCCGGAACAGAAGTCAAAATGGAAGCTGGAATAGAAGCCGGAACAAAAAACGGAATAGATGCAATGCAGAGAGAAGCTAAGTTAACGAGACTGCAGGAGCTGGTGGAGCTCCTGAATCGTGCATCCCGGGCATATTATGCCGAGGATGCGGAGATCATGAGCAATCTGGAATATGATAAGCTGTATGATGAACTGACTCAGCTTGAGAAGGAGACAGGCGTTGTGATGGCCTCCAGCCCTACTGTTAAGGTGGGGTATGAGGCGGCAGTTTTTTTGCCGAAGGAGAGGCACAGTGCTCCCATGCTCTCATTGGATAAGACAAAGAGCAGGGAAGCACTGAGGGATTGGCTTCAGGGCCATGTGGGAGTGCTGAGCTGGAAGCTGGACGGGCTCACGGTGGTTCTCACTTATGAAGGGGGAACTCTGGTGAAGGCAGTGACAAGAGGGAACGGGGAGGTGGGTGAGGTGATCACCGCCAACGCCAGGACCTTTCGCAATATTCCCGCCGGAATCCCTTTTCATGGGCGGCTGGTGCTTCGGGGAGAGGCGGTGATCCGTTATTCGGATTTCGAACGGATCAATAGTCAGATCCCGGAGGAGGGAGAAAAATATAAGAATCCCAGGAATCTTTGCAGCGGCTCGGTGCGGCAGCTGAGCAGTGAGGTGACCGCTAAACGAAATGTCCAGTTTTATGCCTTTCATCTGGTGGAGGCTGTTGAGAACGAAGTATCCATGGATTTCCGGAATTCCAGACTGGCACAGTTTGCTTTTTTGAAGGAGCTGGGCTTTGCCGTGGTGGAGCATGTGAGAGTAACGGAAGAAAGCATATTGGATGCGATTGCGGAGTTTGAAAGAAAGATCCCAAATTACGATATCCCATCCGATGGTCTGGTCCTAACCTATGAGGACATTGCCTATGGCGCATCCTTGGGCAGAACTGCTAAATTTCCACGGCATTCCATTGCTTTTAAATGGGCGGATGAGCTGATGGAGACCACTCTTCGGGAAATCGAGTGGAGTCCCAGCAGAACAGGACTGATCAATCCGGTGGCAATCTTTGATCCGGTGGAGCTGGAGGGCACCACTGTGAGCCGCGCTTCCGTGCACAATATCAGTGTGATGCGTGCGCTGCGTCTGGGCATTGGAGACCGGGTGACAGTCTATAAGGCCAATATGATCATTCCCCAGATCGCGGAAAATCTGACGCAGAGTGATACATTGGAGATCCCGGAGGTTTGCCCCGTCTGTGGCGGAAAGACGCAGATCCGGCAGACCGGAGAGACGCAGACTCTGTATTGCACCAATGAAAAATGTCCTGCTAAGGAGATCAAGAGCTTTGTGCTGTTTGTGAGCAGGGACGCCATGAATGTGGATGGGCTTTCTGAGCAGACCCTGGAAAAGCTGGTGGATATGGGATTTGTCAGGGAGCCGGCGGATCTATTCCATCTGGAGAAATACAGGGATGAGATCGTTAAAATGGAGGGCTTTGGAGAAAAGTCCTGTCAGAATCTTCTGGACAGCATCGAGAAAGCCAGAAATACCACACTTCCTAGAGTCCTCTATGGTTTGGGAATCGCCAATATTGGTCTGGCCAATGCGAAGCTTCTGTGCAAGCATTTCGACTATGAGCTGGAGAAACTCATTCATGCCGATGAGGAGGAGATCAGCGCCATAGACGGCATCGGCGAGGTGATCGCAGGTTCTTATGTGGCCTACATGAAGGTTGACGAGAACCTGGAAAAGCTTTATCGGTTAGTGGGCGAGCTTCATATCGAAAAACCGGAGGGAAGCGGTCTGGAGCAGGATCTGGCCGGCTTGTCCTTTGTGGTCACGGGAAGTCTGGAGCACTATGGAAATCGGGAGGAGCTGAAGGCTGAAATCGAGGAGCGGGGCGGGAAGGTGACGGGAAGTGTCACCGGAAAAACCGAATGCCTCATCAACAATGATGTGAATTCTAATTCATCCAAGAACAAGAAGGCAAAGGAGCTTGGAATCCCGATCTTGTCCGAGGAAGCTTTCATGAAGAAATACTTAAAAATAAAAGAATTATAATGGAATTGGAGATGATGTGATATGCCGATCAAAACGCAGAGCGAATTGCCAGCCAAAGAAATATTGGAGAGTGAGAATATATTTGTCATGGATGAGACCAGATCTATTCATCAGGACATCAGACCACTAAAGATTCTGATTCTGAATAATATGCCTGTCAAGCAGGATACGGAATTACAGCTTTTGAGAGCACTGTCCAATACACCGCTTCAGGTGGAGGTGACACTGATGAATACCATGACTCATGTATCTCACAATACGCCGCAAAGTCATTTGAATAAGTTTTATACCACTTTTGATAAAATCAAAGAGGATTACTTTGATGGCTTGATCATCACCGGTGCCCCTGTGGAGGATATTTCCTTTGAGGAGGTGGATTATTGGGAGGAGACCTGTCAGATCATGGACTGGGCGGAGAGCCATGTGACCAGCACGCTTCATATCTGCTGGGCGGCACAGGCGGGCTTCTATCACTATTATGGCATCAATAAATCTAAGCTTCCTCAGAAGCTTTTCGGCGTATATGAGCATAAAGTCAGCAATCGTAAGATACCCTTGGTGAGAGGCTTTGATGATATTTTTCTGGCACCGCACAGCAGGCATACGGAGACAAACGCTGAGTCACTTCATGCATGCAAGGAGCTGACGATCCTGGCGGAGAGTGATAAAGCCGGTGTATTCCTGGCTTATGCCCAGAATGGGAAGAAGATTTTCGTGACAGGGCATCCTGAGTATGACCGTATGACATTGAGCAATGAGTATTTCAGGGATTTGAAGAAGGGATTACCGATTCAGGTACCATATAATTATTTCCCGAATGACGATCCCGGTCAACGGCCTCTGCTGCAATGGCGTTCTCACAGCAATAATCTTTACAGCAATTGGCTGAATTATTATGTTTATCAGGTTACACCATATGAATTAAAGAAAAAATAGATGTAATGAAAAGATTTTTGAGGACTTGACGAAAAGAAAGGCGTAGGCTATACTAATATGCGGTATCTTGAAAATTGTGTAAGATTCCGTCGTTTTATGAGAGGTTAGTGATGGGTTATATAGACATACACTGTCATTTGCTCCCAGGAGTGGATGACGGTTCGAGTGGCATGGATGAAACCTTGAGCATGCTTCACATAGCAGCCGAAAACGGTATATCTGATATGATCTTTACTCCGCATTATAAGCAGGGAAGAGTCGGTACGCCGAGGGAGGCAATCGGATCCATGCTTCAGGAAGTAAGGAAAGCAGCTCGAGAAGAGGGAATCGGAATTAGGATTTATCCCGGAACGGAGATCTATTATAACAGTGCGTTGGAGGAAAAGCTCGAGAGCGGCTGGCTGGCTACAATGAATGATACGGAGTATGTGTTGGTAGAGTTTAGTCCGTTTGAGACATTTCCTTATATTCGGAATGCCATGGATGATATATTCAGTCTCGGTTATCGCCCGATTCTTGCTCATGTGGAGAGATATCAGTGTATGCTGTCGAGCGTGGATAATGTCCGGGTCTTGCATCACATGGGCTGTCAGATTCAAGTGAATGCCGGTAGTGTGGCCGGGGACTATGGCTTTAAGGTAAAGCATTTTCTAAAGAAGCTGTTGAAGGAGCAACTAGTGCATTATGTCGGAACGGATGCGCATAATTGTGACAGCAGAAAGCCGGCGATGGAGAAATGCGCCGAGACGATCAGAAAGATATGTAATCCCGAATATGCAGATCAATTACTTTTTGAAAATGCCAGAACCTACTTATTGGATTCAAGGTAGAAAAATGTAAACATGCCGGGATGGATAAGTATCATATAAGATTTTTATTTAGAGTGGGAGAAAAGGAATGCAGAACAAGGAAGATGTAATCGAAATAGATTTGCAGGAATTGGTCGGATTATTGATTCATTGGCTATGGTTATTGATTTTGTGCGGAGCAGTTACCGGTATATCGGGGCTTTTGATCTGCAAATTGCTGATCACTCCACAGTATGAATCGACTACCAGAATTTTTATCCTGAATAAGAATAATGCGGCGACTGTATCTTATTCGGATCTGCAAACATCTACTCAGTTGACCAAGAACTACACACCGTTGATAAAGAGCCGGGATGTTTTGGAGAGCGTGATTGAAAAATGCGGCCTGAATGAAACGTATGAAAGCTTGGCCAGACGAGTTTCTGTAGCGACTGTGGGTGATACCAGCCTGATCGCTATCACTGTGACGGATCCCGATCCGGCTATGGCTCAGCTTTTGGCAAAAGAAGTAAGAATTTTAGCATCCGATCATATTAAAGCGGTGATGGAGATCCAGGCGGCCAATCTGGAGACCGAGGCAAACCTTCCGACAAGCCCCACAAGTCCCAACGCAAAGAGATGGACTCTGATCGGTGCACTTTTGGGTGTGTTTGTCTGTGCAGCTATTCTTGTGATCCAGTATCTGCTGGATGACACGATCAAGAGCGCCGAAGATGTGGAAAGGTATCTGGGGCTTAGTACTCTGGCAATGATACCTATTGCTGAGCAGAATGATAAGCATAAGAAAAAGAAATCCCATTCAGAGCATTACAGTTCGGAAATGGTAAAGGCTGTGGAAGAGGAAAGCAATGCCAACATGGATCTGGTTGTGCAGGATCTGAAAGTCGACAGCAAGGATGGGGAGGAATAAACATGCAGAACATTGAGTTAAACCGCAGTGATCTGGACTATAGAACGAGGGAGGCTTATAAGACTCTTCGTACTAATATAGAATTCTCCGGAGATGATATCAAGGTAATCTGTTTGACCAGTGCCACTCCTAACGAAGGAAAGAGTAGTATTGCTTTTGAACTTTCCGTTTCCTATGCGCAGATGGGGAAAAAGGTTTTGCTTGTGGATGCTGATCTGCGCAAATCTGTTATGAGACAGAGACATAAGAAAGGTAAGGTTCGTTTGGGACTTGCAAATTATCTGGTGGGAAAGGCAAAATTTGAGGACGCGCTTTGTGTTACGGATATCCGTAATCTGGATATGATTTTCTCGGGACCTGTGCCCCCCAATCCCAGTGAGCTTTTGGGAAATCAGAGATTTAAGAAGATGATCGCAGATGCCAGAGAAAGATATGATATTGTGATCATTGATACTCCGCCTCTCGGAAGCGTAATTGATACTGCAGTCATTTCCAAGGTTTGTGACGGCGCCGTAATTGTATGCTCCTGCGGAGATGTCAGCTATCGTTTTGTCAGAAAGGTAAAAGAGCAGCTGGATGTGGCGGGTATTCGTATCCTTGGCGTTGTTTTGAATAAGGTTAATATTTCCGGTAAGGGATATTATGGCAAGTACTATGGCAAGTATTATGGCAAGTACTATGGCAAATATTACGGAAAGTATTATGGGAACTATGGAGACGAAACGAACTAAAAGAATTATTGCTTTGGCTGTGATCATAGTGTTGGTGATCGCAGGTATTTGTTTTTTCCTATTGTGGAATCGACAGAAAAAAGGTGTGGACGAGACCGGTTATTCTGCTATTGAGAATCTAACGCTTGATGTTGGGGAAGATACCCCCAGTATTATTTGGAGCAAAGCCTATGAAGGCGAAGAATCTGCGGAGGATGCTTCTGAAAGTCAGCTCTCATCCTCTGAAGAAGTAGCTCCCGAGAGCGGCAAGGAGTCATCCGATGAACTGAATGAGACAACGGAAGGCTCACAGGAGGAAACACCGGAGGACGGCGTAAGGGATAGTGAAAAGGACGGTATAAAAGAAAGTAATTCTCTCGAAAGTGTTGCTTCCGATGTAGCATCGCAAGAGACGCCTGCTGAGTCAGCGGAAGTGACAGCTCCGGCTTCGATATCTCCAGAGGATCGAGTGATCGATTTTGCAACGCTTCAGGCAAAGAAGAATGCGCATATTTATGCCTGGATCAATGTCCCTGGTACAAATATTGACTATCCGGTTCTTAGGCATCCTACGGATGATGGGTATTATCTCTATCACAATCTGAATGGTAGCAGTGGTTACCCAGGGTGTATCTACACGGAAAACTACAACAGTAAGGATTGGACGGATCCGGTTACGGTTCTCTACGGGCATGATATGAGATCTACCGGAACCATGTTCCATCAGTTGCATAAATTTGAAAAACAGAATTTTTTTGATACCTATGAGTATATCTATATTTATACCCCTGAAAAGACCTTGAAATATCAGATCTTTGCCGCATATGTACATTCTAATGAACACTTGTTGGGGAATCATAATTTCAGCAATCAAGAGGAGTTTGATTCTTTCTTTAATGTGGTGAAGAGCAGCGCAGGCGGAGTGAATCATGTGAGGGATGGTGTAAGTGTGACCTCCGACAGCAAGGTGATCACCTTATCCACATGTATCAAGAATAAACCCAATAACCGTTATTTGATCTTTGGAGTACTTACGCAATAAAGGAATAGCCCTTGTCAATCCGGCAAGGGTTATTTTGAATAAAACCATGTGTTGAATGTAAGTAGTATAAAGGAGAAGTTAATGATGGAAAAAAACAGAGAAGTCTGCTATCGGGGCACCAGGAGCAATGGGCAGGCAGTGAAGGCATCTCAGGCAATCTTAAAAGGATTATGTGAGGATGGTGGGCTTTTTGTACCGGATCACATTCCGACGCTGGATAAGAGTCTTGGCGAATTGGCGGGAATGAGCTATCAGGAGATTGCTTATGAGGTGATGAAGCTTTTCCTGACTGATTTTACTGAGACGGAGCTTAAGGATTGTATTCGCAAGGCCTATGATGAAAAATTTGATACGGAGGTGATAGCACCCTTGGTGGAGGCAGAGGATGCATATTTTCTGGAGTTATTCCATGGTGCTACCATTGCGTTCAAGGATATGGCCCTTTCCATTCTTCCTCATTTACTGTTGACCAGTGCAAGGAAGAACCATATTACTAATGAGATCGTGATCCTTACTGCGACCTCCGGAGATACCGGAAAGGCTGCGCTGGCGGGCTTCGCAAATGTGGAAGGAACCAGAATTATTGTTTTCTATCCCAAGGATGGAGTGAGTCCGATCCAGGAAAAGCAGATGGTGACCCAGAAGGGGGCCAACACTTTGGTAGTCGGTATTCATGGGAATTTTGATGACGCTCAGACCGGAGTCAAGAGAATATTTTCGGATAAGGCGTTGGAAGCTGAGATGGCAGGCAAGGGCTTCCAGTTTTCCTCTGCAAATTCCATCAATATCGGACGCTTGGTACCTCAGGTATGCTATTATGTTTATTCTTACGCTAAACTTTTGGCGGAGGGGAAAATCCGGGATGGGGAGAAGATAAATGTGGTAGTTCCAACAGGAAACTTCGGCAATATTCTTGCAGCTTTTTATGCCAAGAATATGGGGTTGCCTATTGGAAAACTGATCTGTGCCTCCAATGAAAATAAGGTACTGTTTGATTTCTTCCGCACGGGAGTTTATGATCGCAACAGAGAGTTTGTTTTGACCTCCTCACCTTCAATGGATATTCTGATCTCCAGTAATCTGGAGCGTTTGATCTATCGGATCGCCGGGGACAACGCAGATAAGAACCGCGAGCTGATGGCCTCCCTCAGCAGAAAGGGAGTATATGAGATCGATGGAGCTATGAAGGAGAAGCTTCAGGATTTCTATGGCAATTATGCGGATGAGAGTGAGACCGCAGCCGTTATCAAGAAGATCTACGAGGATTGCGGCTATGTGATCGACACTCATACAGCAGTGGCAGCCGCTGTTTATGAGAAGTATAAGGCGGAGACCGGGGATAACACAAAGACAGTGATCGCTTCCACAGCAAGTCCTTTCAAATTTACACGCAGTGTGATGAATGCCATCGATGCAAAATATGATTCCATGACGGATTTTGCACTGGTAGATGAGTTGTCAAAGCTGGCAAATGTGAAGGTTCCTCAGGCAATCGAGGATATCCGGACGGCTCCTGTGGTGCATGACAAGCAGTGTGATGTGGATCAGATGCAGGCTGTCGTGAGAGAATTTCTGAATATCTAAAAATAAGAAAATGCAAAAAGTCTTCACCGTAGCTCTTCGGTCGGAGGCTTTTTGAAGCTTTTAAAGTTCCGATGCGGGCTGCTTATCAAAAAGAGGAGGAGAAGAGGATGAATGCAGAACAGATTTTGCGCAGAGTGGATCACACTCAATTAAAGGCCTTTGCCACATGGGAGGACATTGAAAAGCTTTGTGAGGAGGCTGTATCCTTCCGGACAGCCAGCGTATGCATTCCACCCACCTATATTCGGCGGGTTCATGAAAAATATGGGGAAAAGCTCAACATTTGTACAGTGGTGGGTTTCCCTCTGGGCTACAGCGTCACTGCTGCAAAGCGCGCCGAGGTGGAGGAGGCTCTGAAGGATGGCTGTAACGAGATCGATATGGTGATCAACATAAGTGATGTAAAAAACGGGGACTACGCCAAGGTGGAGGAAGAAATACGCACTCTGAAAAAGGCTTGTGGAGAGCATATTCTGAAGGTGATCATAGAGACCTGCTATCTGACAAGGGAAGAGAAGATTGCTATGTGCAAGGCAGTGACAGCGGCCGGAGCAGATTATATCAAGACATCCACAGGCTTTGGCACAGGAGGTGCCACCACGGAGGATATTAAACTCTTTCAGGAAAATATCGGCCCGAATGTGAAGATAAAGGCGGCAGGCGGTATCTCCACTCTGGAGGATCTGGAAGCATTTGTGGAGCTGGGATGTGATAGGATCGGCACCTCCAGAGCGGTGGGGCTTCTGAAGGGGGAAGCGACTGAGGGATACTGATCTGCGGATTATGACAGAATAACTTAGAAACGGAGAAAAAGAGAATGAGCAATGATCTGATCAAAGGTAGGCTTGCAGAGCTGCGGAAGGTGATGGGGGAGAAAAGGATAGATTACTATATGATCCCCACGGCGGATTTTCACAGCTCGGAGTATGTGAATGACTATTTTAAGGTGAGGGAGTTTTTCAGTGGATTTACCGGATCGGCGGGAACTCTTCTGGTATGGCAGGAGGGCGCGGCGCTCTGGACAGATGGACGGTATTTCATTCAGGCGGCTTCGGAGCTGGAGGGAACGGGAGTCACTCTGATGAAGATGCGTGAGGAAGGCGTTCCCACATTAGAAGAGTATCTTGCAACGAATCTGAAGGAGGGGCAGAGGCTTGGCTTTGATGGAAGGGTGATCTCATCGGCGGATGGCCTTTCTTATGAGAAAAAGCTTCAGAGTAAGAAGATAGATTTTTACTATGATGAGGATCTCGCAAATGCTGTCTGGAGGGATAGACCGCCTTTCCCGGCAGGGGGGATTTATGAGGTTCCGGAAAATGTTGCAGGGAAAAGCGTGGAGGAAAAGCTGGAGGAGGTTCGGAAACAGATTGCAAAAGCAGATGCCAGCAGTCTGTTTTTGACCAAATTGGATGATATCATGTGGCTCTTTAATATTCGGGGCTGTGATGTGGAATGTAATCCGGTAGCGATTTCCTACGCTTATATAGCCGAAAAGGAGGCTGTGTTATTTATTCAGACCAAGATTTTAAAAGAGGAGGATCGCCTCTATTTCAAGAAGCATGGAATCAGCTTGCAGGAATATGAGACGGCAGAGGATTATCTAGCGAAAAGAAAGGGCGAGAGGCTCCTGGTGGATCCACGCTATTGCAGCTACGCTATGTATCGGATTGCTGCTGAAAATAACAAGATCGTGGAAGAGCAGAATCCCACAGAGCTTTTAAAGGCAGTAAAAAATCCGGTGGAGCTGGCCAATATGGAGAAGGTCTTCATGGAGGATAATGTAGCGCTGACCAGATTTATCTATTGGCTGAAAAAGAACATCGGTAAGCAGAAGATCACGGAGGTGAGCGCTTCGGATCAGCTTGAGAAATACCGGAGAGAAATACCGGAATTCTTGGAGCTTTCGTTTCCAACGATTGCCGGTTACGGACCCAATGCTGCTATGATGCACTATGAAGCGACAGAGGAAAACGCTGCTGAGCTGGATACCAAGGGATTTCTACTTGTTGACTCTGGCGGTCAGTACATGGGCGGCACCACGGATGTGACCAGAACCATTGCGCTGGGCGATCTGACCAAGGAGGAAATCTATCACTATACACTGGTGGCAGCCGGAATGATCCAGATGACAAATGCCAGATTTCTATATGGTTGTACCGGAAGAAATCTGGACATCCTTGCCAGAGAGCCCATCTGGGAGAAGGGGCTTGATTATAAATGCGGAACAGGGCATGGCGTTGGCTATATCCTGAATGTGCATGAGGGGCCCCAGTCCCTGCGCTGGCAGTATCTTCCCAAAGCAAAGGAAGCTGTTTTTGAAGAGGGAATGGATGTGACAAATGAGCCCGGAATCTATGTGGAAGGGAGTCATGGCATCCGGATCGAGAATGTAATGGTTGCCAAGAAGGGCGAGAAGAATGAATATGGTCAGTTCATGCATTTTGACACTCTGACCTGGGTGCCCTTGGAGCGAAACGCCATTGATGTGAGCTACCTTACGGACCGGGAGCGGCAGTGGATCAACGAATATCAGAAGAGGGTCTATGAGAAGCTTTCGCCTTTCCTGAATGAGGAGGAAAGAGAATGGCTTGCGGAGGAGACAAGGGAAGTTTGAGCCGGAAATGAGCAGAGAGCAGAGATTCTACGGTTGATGACAGTACAAAGAAAATGATAAAAAAAGTTCGGTATCTGCCGGACTTTTTTTGTGGCCAATATTGACTTTTGACAGATTTTTTGAGATAATAACTTCAAATTTGGCGTTTTCAATACATCAGTAACTTTTCAGAACGGATTACGCCAAATCCATGCGTTTTACGGTCTGCAAAAAGTAGGAAAAGTTACAAATAATAAAGAAAAGGAGTATGTACAGATGGCAGCAATTGATTTGAGCAAGTATGGCATTACCGGCAGCACGGAGATTGTTTACAATCCCTCTTATGAGATGCTCTTCGAGGAGGAGATGAAGCCGGAGCTCACAGGTTTTGATAAGGGTCAGCTCACCGAGCTGAACGCAGTAAATGTTATGACAGGTGTATACACCGGCCGTTCTCCCAAGGATAAGTTCATCGTTATGGATGAGAACTCCAAGGATACCGTTTGGTGGACCTCCGATGAGTACAAGAATGACAACCATGTTATGACTCAGGAAGCATGGGCTGCTGTGAAGAAGCTGGCTCAGAATGCTCTTTCCAATAAGAGACTTTTTGTTGTTGACGCATTCTGCGGCGCAAACAAGGATACCCGCATGGCAGTTCGCTTCATCATGGAAGTGGCTTGGCAGGCGCATTTTGTAAAGAATATGTTCATCCAGCCCACCGAAGAGGAGCTGAAGGACTTCAAGCCTGATTTTGTGATCTACAATGCTTCCAAGGCAAAGGTTGAAAATTACAAGGAGCTGGGCCTCAATTCCGAGACCTGCGTGGCCTTCAATATCACCAGCAGAGAGCAGGTGATCCTGAACACCTGGTACGGCGGTGAGATGAAGAAGGGTATGTTCTCCATGATGAACTACTACCTGCCTCTGAAGGGCATTGCTTCCATGCACTGCTCC
>CACXDS010000213.1 GCA_902766425.1 uncultured Lachnospiraceae bacterium | reverse complement strand
TTTGACGGCAGGTGCCGCCTTCCCTTTTTGACAGGAGAAAAAAGGGTAGCCATTGAAAACAAAAAAGGAATATGTTATGATGGAAATGTAATTTGGGTAATTATGCGTAATTGGATTACGGCTTATTTTTAATTCTGTATTCTAATAGAAAAGGACTGTAATTGGCATGGGGGTTTCGGGTTTTTTTGAGGAATTGGTCCGTAAAACTGCACATCGTTTTCCAAAGCAAGTGAAAGATATTTACATAAAGGCATCCAGTTACTATAAAAGCATATGTCAAAGAGAAGCACAAAAGCCCGAGGGGATCAGAATGCTTAACGAGGAAATCATTTTTCCTTCTATTGCGTTCTATAAGGCTATTATTGAGAATACCGGGGACACGGACCGAGCTTATGATGTGGTGAGCAGATGCTATGAGGATTATCTTAGGAAAAAAGCGGAGAAGATGAGGGATAAATGCAGATTGTCCGTCTCCTATCCCTTTGTGACCTCAATCGCAGGAGATTTTATCAAAAGACAATTTAACGATAAGGCTGGATTTGAAGCCATTAATCGCAGTAAAGGCTGGAAGCTCTGCCATATTGATATAGTGAAATGTCCTTATCATGAGTATTGTAAATTATATGGATGCGAGGAATTGACCACAGCCTTCTGTGATGCGGATGATATTATTTTTGAACATCTCCACCGGGGGATTTCCTGGGATCGCACACTTACCTTGGGGCGAGGGGATGATCGCTGTGATTTTATTATTTCCGTGGATGACTGATCGATTATAAAGATGGACGATCGCCTTTAAAATAGATAGTTCGTGACATGGACTGGAATCTTAGATGAGATGACTGGGATAAGTCAGTATGCTTTGGGATAGTTCGGATAATTTAGAGAAACAGGATCAAATACAGAGAATCAGATCCACAATATTATAATCCAGAAAGGATGGGGCTTATGAGAGAGGAATGTGCTTACAGTGAATTTGACAGGAAGGAAAATCTTCATTTTGATTCAAAGGTGGTTCATGGAGCCTTGGGATGTGAGCCGATCACGGGAGCAGTGAGTTTCCCGATTTTTCAGACTGCAACCTTCAGGCATAAGACCTTTGGGGTGTCAACCGGATATAACTATTCCAGAGTGCAGAATCCTACCCGCCAGGAACTGGAGCGGACCATGGCGATTCTGGAAAATGGTGCGGAGGGCTTTGCATTCACCAGTGGACAGGCTGCCAATATGGCTGTATTTAATCTTTTGGAGAACGGGGATCATGTGATCCTCTGCGATGATATTTATGGCGGCACCTTCCGGATCTGCGATGAAATTTTTACCAAATTTAATTGTGAATTCACCTATGTGGATATGACGGAGCTTGATAATATCAAAAATGCGCTTCGCCCTTCCACCAAAATGATCTTTCTGGAGACGCCCACCAATCCTATGATGAAGGTGGCTGATATTCAGGAAATTGCTAAGATCGCAAAGGAAAATAATTGTATTTTTGTGGTGGATAATACCTTTTTGACGCCTTATTTCCAGAGACCATTGGATTTGGGTGCGGATATTGTTGTCCATAGCGGCACAAAATATTTAACGGGACATAATGATGTGATCGCAGGGATCGTGGTGGTGAAGGATCCCGAAAGAATACCGTTTTTCCAAGGTCAGATCAAGTCCATGGGCGCACAACTGGCCCCCTTTGACTGTTGGCTGATCCTGCGCGGTCTGAAGACCCTTTCCCTGCGCATGCGTCAGCACGATGAGAATGCGCACAAGGTGGCAAACTGGCTGAAGACACAGCCGAAGGTGAAGAAGGTTTATTACGCCGGATTTGAAGATCACAAGGGGTATGCCATCAGCAAAAAGCAGTGCACCGGATTTGGAGGAATGATCTCCTTTGAGCTAGACAGCGAGGAGACGGCACAAAAGCTCCTATCCGATGTGAATATGATCCTTTTCGCCGAGAGTCTCGGCGGTACGGAGACCCTGATCACTTATCCCTGGACTCAGACCCATGAGTCCATCCCGGATGACACGAAGATGGCTCTCGGTATCACAAAGAGCTTTGTCAGGATTTCTATCGGAATTGAAAATGTGGATGATATTATCGCGGACCTCAAACAGGCATTGGGCTGATTTGGCGATATATCATTCGGAAGGGGCGTGTAATCAGAGCAATGGGAATTAAATTTACAAAAATGCAGGCCTACGGAAATGACTATGTCTATGTGGATGCCATTCATCAAAAGATCGATAATCCCAATGAACTGTCCGTGAGAATGTCCAACAGGCACTTTGGGATCGGGGCGGACGGACTGGTTCTCATCTGTCCTTCGACAAAGTGTGATTTTCGGATGAGGATCTTTAATCCGGATGGCACGGAGGCGGAAATGTGTGGCAACGCAGTCCGATCCACAGGGAAATTTGTATATTATCATGGCTTGACGGATAAAAAGACAGTTACGATCGAAACCCTTGGAGGGGAAAAGACCATTCTTCTCACTGTGGAGGAAGGAAAGGTCACCGATATAGAGGCCGCCATTGGGGAACCGATTTTTGATCCTTCGCTCATTCCGGTTAAGACGGACAAAAAGGAATTTATGATGGAGCGGGTTCAGGTGGGGGATCGGGTGATGGAGCTGTCCTCCCTCTCCTGGGGAAATCCACATACTCTGATCAGAGTGGAGGACTTATCCACACTGGACATCGAAAAATATGGACCACTTGTGGAAAATCATGAGGTTTTTCCTAGACGGACCAATGTAACCTTTGTTCAGCTGGTGGACAGACAGCACCTTAAGATTCGGGAATGGGAGCGGGGAACCGGCGAGACCATTGGCTGCGGAACGGGGTGCTGTACGGCGGTGGTCTTTATGAATCGCCTGGGATTGTGTGATCGGATCGTGGATGTGGAGCAGATTGGTGGCGTGCTTCATGTGGAATGGGACTTGGACAACATCGTACACATGAGAGGACCCTCCTATGTGGTGTATGAGGGGGAATATGAAGATGAGTATATGGCCTTGGACAGCGGGAAAAGATAAGGGCTCCAAAGAAGCAAAGGGAAAGCATAGCAGTGTCCCGCAGCGTGAATACAGGAATGTATTTGCAGAGCTGGGAAAGAGCAGGGATGAGATACAAGCTCATCTGGATGAGGTGGTTTCCCATTTTTTTGAGGGCGAGGAGCGTCTGTTTCACCTTGTGGAACCGGATATGGCTTATATCGAGGACACCGGGAATCTGGATGTCAGAACGGAAGGAATGTCCTACGGCCTGATGATGTGTGTGCAGCTGGATCGGAAGGCGGATTTTGACCGTTTGTGGAAATGGGTCAAGACATATATGTATCAGCCTGAGGGCTGGCAGGAGGGCTATTTTGCCTGGTCCTGTAAGACCACCGGAGAGAAGAATGACGATGGTCCTGCCTCGGATGGGGAGGAGTTCTTTGCCATGGCTCTCTTTTTTGCCTCCCATAGATGGGGGGACGGAGAAGGGATATTTGACTACTCCCGGGAGGCAAAAGCAATTCTCCGCGCCTGTCTCCATAAAGGACAGGATGGCAGACCGGGGACTCCCATGTGGAATCTGGAGAATCATCAGATTCTCTTTGTACCGGGACTGCAGTTTACGGATCCATCCTATCATGTTCCGGTTTTTTACGAACTGTTTGCCAAATGGGCGGATGAGGAGGACACAGAGTTTTGGGCTGAGGCGGCAAGGGTCAGCAGGGAATTCTGGCTGGTGGCCTGTCACCCTAAGACCGGTCTGTGTCCGGAATATTCCGAATTTGACGGCAGTCCATTAAGGCAGTCCTTTTCCTGGATGGGGAATCGGCACGACTGGTTTTCCAGCGACAGCTACAGGACTGCAGCAAATATCGGCTTAGATTACGAGTGGGCCAAGACGGATGTGGGACAGAGTGAGATCATCAAAAGACTGCTCCGCTTTTTTGGAATTCAAAATAAGGAAAAACCTTATGCCGTATATGAAACGGACGGCACGCCCATTGAGGGAACGGATTACGGCCCCTGGGTCACGGGAATCCTGGCAACCACAGCGCAGGGTGTATTGGCATTGCCCGGTCCCCTTTCCTCAGACTCTTCTGAGGAGGTGCAACGATTGGCAGCGGAATGGGTGGAAAGCTTTTGGGAGCGGCCCATGGGTACAGGCAAATGGCGTTATTACGGAAACTGCCTCCATGTGCTTGCCTTTTTGGCACTTTCCGGGAATTACCGGATCTGGGAGTAAGAATTGGAAGCTGACGGAGATCATGTCATGAAATTAAGGAATCTTTTACAGGATATTGAATATGAATTTTTGCAGGGGGATCCGGATGCGGAGATTGCTTCTCTGGTCTATGATTCCAGAAAGGTGGAGAAGGGCTCCCTCTTTGTATGCTTAAAGGGAGCAAAGTTTGATGGGCATTCCTACGCGGCGCAGGCTGTACAGGAAGGTGCAGCCGCACTGATGGTGGAGGAAGAGGTGGAGCTTCCGGCAGGGGCTGAACAAATCGCCGTGATCCGCGTCGAAAACACCAGGGAGGCTCTGGCTTATGCGGCGAGAAACTGGTTCGGAAACCCCGCGGGAAAGCTTAAGGTGATCGGCCTGACGGGTACCAAGGGCAAGACCACCACGACGCACATGATCAAAAAGATCCTGGAGGAAGCGGGCTGTAAGGTGGGAATGATCGGGACCCTGGGCGCCTTTATCGGTCAGGAGAAATATCCCACCATGAATACAACGCCGGAGTCCTATGAGCTGCAAAGGCTCTTTGCGCAGATGGTGGAAGCGGGCTGCCAATATGCTGTGATGGAGGTTTCCTCCCAGGCCTTGAAGCTGGGCAGGACCGCCGGGATCGATTTCGCCTACGGCGCCTTTCTGAATATTTCGCCGGATCATATCAGCCCTACGGAGCATAAGGATTTTGAGGAGTATCTGAATTGCAAAAAGCTTTTATTTAAACAGACCGGTCCGGTGGTGGTAAACGCGGATGATCCCAGATGGCAGGAGGCTACTGAGCTGGCAAAGGACAGGCTGATCACTGTCTCCAGACAGGGACAGGCGGATTATATGGCAAGCGATATTCACAATCTCTGGGAGAGCAACATCATCGGTGTGACCTTCCGGCTCTCCGGCAAAATGAACGCCACCATAGATATCAATATGCCCGGGAGCTTCAATGTGGAGAATGCTCTGGTGGCGATTGCGATGACAGCAGAGCTGGGAATCGGACAGGAAGCTATTCTCGCCGGCCTGCAGAAGGTATATGTGAAGGGGAGAACGCAGCTTCTGTCCGGACCTGCAGGACATACCACAATGCTCATCGACTATGCGCATAATGCCGTCAGCATGGAAAATCTGCTCTCCATGTTGAAATCCTATCAGCCGGATAGGCTGATCTGTCTCTTTGGAGGCGGGGGCAACCGGGCCAAGGCCAGACGTTATGACATGGGTCTCATTGCCGGGAAATATGCGGATCTCACCATTCTCACCATGGACAATCCCAGAGATGAGGAGATCGAAGAGATCAATAAGACGATCATTGAGGGGTTGAATGTGCATCAGGGAAAATATATGACCATTCTGGATCGCAAGGAAGCCATTCATTATCTTTTGGATCATGCTCAGAAGGGAGATATCATTGCGCTCATTGGTAAGGGGCATGAGGAATATCAGGAAGTGAAGGGGCAGAAGATTTATTTTTCGGAAGAAAAGATTGTGGAAGAATATTGCAGGGAAAAGTACGGCCACTGATCATAGACAAGATTTTCTGAATACTAAGGATGTAAAATTGAATTTGGATTGATTGAAAGAAAGTGTTTTGAAATGTCTAAAAAGAAGTGGTTGTGGATTTTATTGGCGGTCAATATCTGTTTGGTATTGGCTGTGCTCGGAAGTATTTACGGATATGGAGTGTCCAGATATAAGAGTCGTTTTTTGAAGGGGACCTTCATCAACGGGATAGATTGCAGTGATCTGGAGCCTGGGGAGGTCTGCAGGATCCTGGACTCCCAGATCCAGGGATATGCACTGGAGGTCATGGGGAGGGATCCCTCCCATCCGGAGAATGTGGCGGTGCTTGGAACGATCACGCCCGGTGATGTTTCTCTCCACAGAAAGGACACTACAGCTCTGGTCCGCGAAATCTTTGAGAAGCAGGACGCATATCGCTGGTATGAGATGCTCTGGAATGAGGAAAGGGACTATCATTTCGAGCAGGAGATCACCTTTGAGCCGCAGCAGCTCACATCTGTGCTGACAAGCTGGGAAGCCTGCGGTGGGAGCACGGTAGTGGATCCTCAGGATGCCTATGTGAGTGCATATCTTCCGGAGGAAAACGCCTATCGGGTGGTGCCTGATACCCGGGGCAGCAGGCTGGATTCCCAAAAGGCAGTTCCGGCTATCGAGCAGGCATTATATGATCTGAAAAATAGTGTGGATATTGAGGATACCGGGTGCTATGCCATTGCCAAGGTGAGGGCGGATGACACAAAGCTGAATGCGTTGGTGAATCAGGTAAACAGCTGGCTTGGCGCAACCATCCGCTATAACTGGTATGGCACCGAATTGACAGTGGGAAGAGAGGAAATGGCCCGGTGGGTGAGCCTTGTAGACGGCGAGCCGGTTCTGGATGAGGACGCCGTTAGGGAGTTTGTGAAGGAAGCCAAGAAGGAGTACGACCCCAAGGGGCATACCTATGTATTTCATACCTCCCTTGGGGCGGATCTGAATTTAAAATGCAAGTCAGGCTGGGTGACCGATGCGGATCAGGAAGGGGAGGAATTGATCCGGCTGATCAAGGAGGGTGCGGTCACGGACAGACAGCCCATAAGCAGCACAGAGAATTATGTGTTTTTTGACGGAACGGTGGGAGCTTCCTATGCAGAGGTGGATCTCACCAATCAGCACATGTATTTTTACCATGAGGGGGAGCTGGTTCTGGAGTCGGATTTTGTGTCCGGCGATGTGGCTTCCGGTCATGCCACGCCGGAAGGAATCTTTGCAGTGACCTTTAAGGCCAGGGATCGGATCCTGCGGGGGCCGGATTACGCCAGCTTTGTACACTATTGGATGCCCTTTTATGGGGGCTACGGCATGCATGATGCCATGTGGAGAAGGGTATTTGGCGGATCCATTTTTATGGAAAACGGATCCCACGGATGTGTAAACCTTCCCCTGAAAAATGCCGAGAAAATATATGATTATGTGGAGACCGGATTTCCGGTGGTGTGCTATTACTATCCCGTGGGGAAAAACCCGGCAGAGCTTGTTGCGGTATCCGGGGCAGCGGAAGCTGCAGGGAATGCGCAGGGCGCAGGTGCCGGGAGCAACGAAGGAAACGCGCAGGGCGCAGGTGCCGGTGGAGCAGACGGGGCTGCGCAGGGCGCAGACGGAAACACCGGAAGTACGGGAGAAAACGGATCCGAATCAAGTGATCCGGGAATAAGCGGTCAGGAGCAGATCGAGATCAGTAAGCAGGGCGGATCTGTGACAGAAGAAAACGAGATCAAGGGGCAGTGGTAGAGTCCCTGGAAACCGAATCCGAGGCTGAGTCGGAAGGAAGGCAGGGCCGGAGCGCGAGAAGCGAATCCGAGAAATAGCCATGAGTAAGGAAGCGAAGACAGGTAAGAGCCGCGGGCAAGTAAGTCCGGGCCGGGAAGCGAGCAAGGGTATAAATTGGTTTTAGGGGCGGAGTATCAAAGGGAAGCAGTATCAAAGGGAAGCAGGGGAAGTCAGATTAAATGGCACAGAGAAGGAATGGAATCCGCAACAGGAGGCAGGCGGATCGCTGGAAGAGAAAATTTGAGAGACATCGTGAATTGGAGCGCCAGCTGAGGGAAGCGGCGCCGGATATTCTTCACTCTGATAATTTTATTTTAACAAAGGGTCATATTCAGCACGGGGATATGACTGTGAATCAACACTGCATCAATGTGGCCAAGCTGAGTGTGGCGATCAGCGATAAGCTGCATATTAAGTGCAAGAAGCGGGAGCTGATCAGGGGCGCACTTTTGCATGACTATTTTCTTTATGACTGGCATGTTGGGGACGCCAGAAAGCCCACAAATCTTCATGGCTTCTATCATCCCGGCATCGCGCTGCGGAACGCCAGCAAGGAATATGATCTGACGCCGAGGGAGAGGGATATCATTGAGAAGCATATGTGGCCCCTGACGCTGACAAAGATTCCCAGATGCAGGGAGGCCTGGATCGTAACTACCGCAGATAAGTGGTGTTCGTTTTTGGAGACGATCCATTATCTTCATGGTCATGGTAAGGTGGAGACAAAAGGGACACGGGGGAACTGACGAAATTTGGAGAGCTTATACCGGAGATTAAATCAATATGGGCGAGAGGACTATTATCCCTATCATATGCCGGGACATAAAAGGAAGCTTGTGGGCGACCTGTCCCGGGATCTTTTTCAGATCGATATTACAGAAATCGACGGCTTTGATAATCTGCATGCCCCGGAGGGACTGATCCTGGAGCTTCAAAGGCGGATTGCAGCCCTCTATGGTGCGGAGGAGAGCTTTTGCCTGGTGGGCGGCAGTACCGCGGGGATTTTAAGCGCTATCAGCGCCGCAGTGCCAATGGGGGGGCATATCCTAATGGCAAGAAATTGTCATCGGTCCGCCTATCATGCGGCCTATCTGCGCAGATTGAACATTTCCTATCTCTATCCAAGCGTGATGGAGGAATATGGAATTGCGGATGGGATCACGCCCCATCAGGTGGAGCTGGCACTGGAAAAGGAGCCGGATATCCGGGCAGTGATTCTGGTCTCTCCCACCTATGAGGGGAGGCTCTCACCGATCAGGGAGATTGCCGAGGTGGTGCATGCCAAGGGAAAGCTTCTGATCGTGGATGAGGCTCATGGGGCGCATCTGGGTCTTACGGAGAATATGGCGCCAAATAGCTGCCTGGCAGGTGCGGATCTGGTGATCCACAGCATTCATAAAACCTTACCGGCGATGACGCAGACAGCGCTTCTTCATGCAAATGGGGAGCTGGCAGACAGGGAAATGCTCCGGAGATTCCTTAAAATTTACCAGTCCAGCAGTCCCTCCTATGTACTTATGGCATCCATCGATCACTGTATTGCATTGTTGGAGAAGGAGAGGAGCAATCTGTTTTCTGCGTTCTCTCATCAATTTGAAGCACTTATGCAGGACTTAAGTGAGCTTCGATCCATCAAAGTCGTGGGTCTGAAAACGGATGTATGCGGAAAGGAAGCTCCGCAGCTGTCGCTATCAAGTGGGACAGGACTGACACCCGCTGCATGTAGGAAGGATAATCCGCAGCTGCCGGTATCAAGTGGGACAGGACTGACACCCGATGGGCGGGGTAAGGAGAGCGATATTTGGGGGTCGGGACATCAAGATATTGGAAAACTCCTGCTTTATCCCGATCCACGACTGATGACGGGGAAGGAGCTGTATGACAGACTCCGCGAAAAATATCATTTGCAGCTGGAAATGGCAGCGGAGCGTTTCTGCCTTGCTATGTTTACTGTGGGGGACACGCAGGAAGGTTATGACCGGATGCGATCCGCTCTGCGGGAGATCGATGGGGAGCTGCAAAGCACCGCAGAGCCTGCAGAGCAGCAGGAGCAGCTTCGAGACGCCGCAGAGCCGGAGCGGGATAAGCTTGATCATGGGGCTTGCGAAAATATCCATGAGAAGGAAATGGAGGGCAGAAAGTCTTTCAAGACTACAGGTGCACTCATCCGGATCCCCTTGTATGAGGCATGGGATCTGCCATGCGAGCTCGTTTCACTGGAGGATTGCGTGGGCAGGATCAGCGGAGAGTTTGTAAACCTTTATCCGCCCGGAACGCCGATCCTGGCGCCCGGGGAAGAGATCACAGCGCAGATCTGTGAAAGAATTAAAGCATGTCTTCGTCAGGGTCTAAATGTGCAGGGGCTTATGGGGGAGAACCGTTTTATAAAATGCGTGAACCGGTAGGGAATATCAGGCCGGAGGGAGAGACATGGGTAAGATTATTTGTCTGATGGGGAGGAGCTCCACAGGAAAGGACACCATCTTTAAGAAAATATTGGAGCATACGGAGTTGAACCTAAGGACAGTGGTTCCCTATACCACCCGTCCGATCCGGGCCGGAGAGAGGGATGGGGTGGAGTATCATTTCACAGATGAGGCTGGTTTTTTAGCCCTGAAAAAGCAGGGTAAGGTGATCGAGGATCGGGCCTATGAGACCTGCTACGGGCTCTGGAGATATTTTACGGTGGATGATGGCAGCATACAGCTGCAGGAGGCGGATTACCTGATCATAGGTACCCTGGAAGCCTGTGCCAGGTTTCGGGAATATTTTGGATGGGAAAGAGTGCTGCCCATTATGGTAGAATTAGAGGACGGAATCCTTTTGCAGCGGGCGCTGGACAGGGAAAAAAAGCAGAAAACACCCAAGTATGAGGAAATGTGCCGAAGGTTTTTGGCAGACAGTGTGGATTTTTCCGAGGAGAAGAAAAGAGAGGCGGGAAATCCCAGATGCTTTTATAATGATGATCTGGAGCGCTGCACCGGGGAAATTGTTCGGTACATACAGGAGAGTACAAATCGGTCTGCCGGAGTCGACATTGTGAAGTGAGTTTATTTGTTGTGGAATAACGAGTTCAGTAGGGAGGTGAGTGAATGGATCTGAAGATCAATCAATTGACGCAGGCCCAGCAGGTGGAGCAGACCAAGCAGGTGCAGGAGAGCGACGGCACCTTTAAATTTACACTGGCGAGTCATATTGAGGAATCGGAGCTCCAGGCTCGCCTGAATGGTCTGATGGAAGAGATCACCATGCAGGGGGATAAGCTGGCGAAGCGCCGGGATGTAAAGGATATGAAGCATTACCGGGGCCTGATCAAGGATTTCATGAATGAGATCGTCTCCAGATCCCATAATTTCTCCAGAGAAAATTTTCTGGATCGCCGCGGACGGCATCGTGTGTATGGGATCATCCGGCTGGTGGATCAAAATCTGGATGAACTGGCCCAGGAGCTGATGAAGGACGAACAGGATCATATTGCAATTCTGGAAAAGATCGGGGAAATACAGGGTCTACTTCTTGATATTTTCACTTGACAAGAAAGCTTGGGGAGAAATACGATATGGCAGATTTTCAGGATATTGTCGGGCAGGAACAGATCAAAGAGCATATGAAGAATGCCTTGGCGACAGGCAAGATTTCTCATGCCTATATCATATGCGGTGAAAAATATGCGGGCAAGGAATTTGTGGCGAAGGTCTTTGCCATGGCGTTGCAATGTGAGGAGAGAGGTAAGGGAAACTTAAGTATGGTCCCTTGTCAGAAATGCCATGCCTGCAAGCAGGCTCTCTCGGATAATCAGCCGGACATCATAAAGATCACCCACGAAAAAACGCCAAACTCCATCAGCGTGGATGATGTGCGGGAGCAGATCAGCGGCAATGTGGTGATTAAGCCCTATAGCAGCCCCTATAAGATCTACATCATGCCGGAGGCGGAGAAGATGACCCAGCAGGCACAGAACGCCCTGCTGAAAACGCTGGAGGAGCCCCCAGAGTACGCGGTGATCCTCCTTCTGACCAGCAATATCAACGGATTGCTTCCCACGATCCTGAGCAGATGTGTGGTGCTGAATATGAAGCCCGTTTCCGATCAGCTGGTGCGGAAATACCTGATGGAAGAGCTCCGTGTCACAGATTATAAGGCGGATGTCTGCGTGGCATTTGCAAGAGGAAATCTGGGAAAGGCAAAATCCCTGGCATCCAGCGAGGAATTCG
The DNA here is from genome assembly GCA_902766425.1 of uncultured Lachnospiraceae bacterium. GTDB lineage: Bacteria > Bacillota > Clostridia > Lachnospirales > Lachnospiraceae > Acetatifactor. Next base: position 9,641 of record CACXDS010000213.1, on the reverse strand, counting down.
AGAATGTAAAAAATGAAGCGCTCTCCATGCTGAAATACATACGAGATATGGAGATCAGCGAGATTGTGTCCGGGGTGAAGCATATCAGCGAGTATAAGCTGAATATCAATGATTATCTGGACATCATTCTGATCTGGTACAGGGATGCACTTCTCTTTAAGGCCACCAATGATATCAACAGGCTGGTGTTCCGGGAGGAGAGCTCCGCCCTTCGAAAGGTGGCCAGCCGCTGCAGCTATGAGGGGATCGAGAATGTGATCCAGGCTCTGGAAAAGGCAAAGCGCCGCTTGGATGCCAATGTCAATACGGATCTGACACTGGAGCTTCTGTTCCTGACGATACAGGAATGCGGCTGAGACCGACTTAAACAGAGGAATGTGGTTGTGTCAGGGGCCACACAGAACAACAAAAAAAGTGTTCAAAATTCATGTATGTAAAAAAGTGCCGAGCGTTCGCTTCGGCACTTTTTGCGGTATAACATTTTCATGATTGATAGCGACTGATTATTTCAGCTCGCCCCAGATTCTCTGATTCAATTCCTTATCCTTTGCTTCTACCAGATCCAGCACAGCTCTAGCCTTCTCCTGCATTTTGGCTGCTTCCTTCTCGTCATTGATCAGGAATTCCAGATTGCTGGAAATGGTGTCGATATTATTCTTAAACTCAGCCTTCAGCTCCTCCGTCTTGGCCTTTGCAACGGCAATGATCTCCGCCATATAGGACTCATATTGCTGCATGGTCGTAGCGGCAAACATGGCCTCGATATCCTGCTTATAGGACTTCTTGTCATTGGTGGAGAAGATGAAAATTGCCTTCTGCTTATTGATGTACTCATCCATCCGCAGGGCCTTCAGGGAGGAAGGAGGGATCTGGGTATCGGACACATTGGCGATACGCTTTACCAGCTCCTCATCGATTCCCTGGTAGCCGGTGATGGTATCCACCAGACGGTTTCGCAGATCCTCGATCTGAAGCTTCAGGATGACTTCACGGTTGATCTTGTAATATTCATCAATCTCCATCAGATAACGGTTCAGCTCCTGACGGATCAGATTGTTTTTCTCCTCGAATACCTCGGGACGAATGGCGATCCATTTCATTTTGTCGGCAATCTTGGAGGCCAGAGCCTTGCGGGCCTCAATGATGTCGGTGAAGGCCTGCACCTCTGTAAATCTGGAATAGATGCTCTTGGGATTCAGATCCTCCAGATAGCCCTGACAAGCCCTCTCAATATCGCTCACCATGGTGGTCTTCATGGTCTTAATATTCTGGGATATCTGCTCCTTGGAGAGTCTGGCCTGTGCCTCGATGGCTTTGTAGTCATCCCGGATAAAATCGACCACGCTGGAGATGCTGTCATAAAGGCCCTTTGCCTTTACCGCCAGAGCATATTTCTGACCATAGCGGATGATCTCCTTTTCCACAGCGAACATTCCGGAGTTGACATATACACGATGCAAAATGGGATAAAGGCTGTTCTCGCAGGGCTCGTCACATTTCTTCAGTTCGGCCTGGCAGTCATCCATCAGGCGTCTGGTGTCATTGTCGGCGTTGGCCATCTTGTCCAGCTTGAAGTACATGCCGGTCTCGGTCTCGGTGTCCTCCCTCTTTCCCTTTGTCAGAAGGGGATCGTCCATGGGCGTATTATTGATCTCGTTTCTGTGGTTTGCCAGCCACAGGCGCTCATCCTCGGTATCCACATTATCCTCAATGGCCTTGGCGATATATGCCGCCTTGGAGGAGACAAAGAACAGACGCTCCGTGGACAGGTCGATGTACTCTGCTTGCTCGTTGTAGATCTTATCCGTCTCGCGGAGAGAGAAGCCAACCTTTTTATTTTTCAGATTACTCAGATCCGTCAGGCTTCTGGTATCGGCCTGATTAATGATATGCAGGGATCTGGTCAGATCAATATGTACCTGATCCTTAGTATCCGCACTTTCTCTGGAGGAATGGATCAGCTTATACAGAGTGGAGTTACCGGTACCCTCCATCTTGGTAGGCTCATAAATAATGATCAGAATAGAATTGGTCTGCTGCTGCAGAGCCTTCTGTAACACGATCAAATGCTCGTTGGAGTTACTGTCCGTTCCGGGGGTGTCATAGAAGGTGAAATTCACATTGGGGTCCAGCTGGAACGGGAAATAAACATTAATGATCCCATCCACATACTCTGTATTAGCGTCGGTATAGGCGTTGGGCAGCTCGTTGAGCGCCTTCAGGATCTGATAGAGCTGCTCATGCTGCTGCAGCTGGAACACCAGTGCATTATTGATCACATTTTGGATCTTGCGCTTTGTCACCTCGCAGGGACGCTCGGAGTCAAAGACAAATTTCTTTTTTGATTCATCCCAGGAGATTTTAACGGTATTTGGCTCAGCGGGATCCGAGGAGCAGAGATTGAAAGCGACTCCCGGGTTATCCGAGCTGCGGATCCGGAACATTTTGGCCGTCTCGGAACTGATGCTCTCGGGAAGGATACGCCTTCCGATCAAGGTATTGATGAAGGTGGATTTACCGGAGCTATAGGTACCCACAAGGCATAGATTGATATCACTGCCGCTGAGCAGAGCTTTTTTCTTTTCGAATTCGTTGCGGCGGCTCTCAAAGGAGTGCTTAATATCGGAATCCTGAAGCTCCGTATCAAAAACACGCAGTGTCTCGTCGCAGAAATCACTGATGCGGGTGAAAATCTCCATAACGGAGGGAAGCTCGATGAAATTGCTTAAGGTGAAGCGCTCCTCCCCGGCGTATTTGTTGTATTCCGCGATCTTTTCGCAGAAATCCTCGTAATCCACCTGGGTTCCCTTGAACACAAGGCTGATCTTTTCGTTTGAGAACTGCTCATAGATATCATTAAAGAACTTATTTCCCTGATTCTGCAGAAGAAATTCCCCGGCCTCAGGCGAATACGGGATCAGATTCGGACAGATCTTATACGGAACCTCCAGAAACTCCCCCTTTACCTTCGCCAGAAAGTGAATCTCTTTCTTGACAGGGTGGTACATGATCATTAATTCTTTCACTTTGTTACCCTCCCGGCATACCCCTATATTTTATTTACCCCAAATAATACAAAAATAACCACCAACCTATATTATATACATATCTGTGTAAAATGTCAAAACAAAGCAAAAGAGTTGAAGGAATTTTATAAGGGATTTTACAAAAATATAATGTCATTACTCGCAGATACGGCACAAATTGGGGGTGGCGAAATCCCAAGGACTATGATAAAATAAGCAGAAGGAGGGGCCCGGCCGAAGGCTGGGAGGATGCCTTCGCTTCTGCGAAAGATTTGACTCGGGCATATGATAGAATAAGCAGAAGGAGGGGCCCGGCCGAAGGCTGGGAGGATGCCTTCGCTTCTGCGAAAGATTTGACTCGGGCATATGATAGAATAGTTGCAGATTCACGAAGGGAATCTGCAATCCGAAGCGAAGCGAGGACGTGCCGAAGGGCACGCCGAAATAGTTGCAGATTCGCGAAGAGAATCTGTAATTCTTTTGGTTAACTTGTGGTTGATAGATGGCGGTCGATCCGCCCGGTCTGGAAAGGAAAGAGAATGATTAAGGTTGTAGGAGTGAGATTTCGAACAGCGGGAAAGATTTATTTCTTTGATCCGCTGCATTATGAGATAAAGCGGGGCGATCATGTGATCGTGGAGACCGCCAGGGGCATTGAGTTCGGAACGGCAGTTTCCGGGATTCGTGAAGTGGAAGAGGAATCCGTGATCCAGCCCCTGAAGCCCATCCTGAGGATTGCCAATCAGAGGGATGAAGAACAGGAAAGAGAAAACAAGGAGAAGGAAAAGGCTGCATTTCGGGTATGTCAGGAGAAGATCCGCAAGCATGGCCTGGAGATGAAGCTGATCGATGCGGAATATACATTCGACAATAATAAAGTATTGTTTTATTTCACCGCGGACGGCAGGATTGATTTCCGCGAGTTGGTAAAGGACCTTGCCGGCATATTTAAGACCAGGATCGAACTGCGTCAGATCGGTGTGAGGGATGAGACGAAGATCCTTGGGGGCATCGGTATCTGCGGAAGACCGCTTTGCTGCCACAGCTATCTTTCTGATTTTATTGCAGTGTCTATTAAGATGGCAAAGGAGCAGAATCTGTCCTTGAATCCTGCCAAGATTTCCGGTGTCTGCGGGCGCCTCATGTGTTGCCTCAAGAATGAGGAGGAAACCTATGAGGAGCTGAACAAAAAGCTTCCCGGTGTGGGGGACACTGTGGTGACTCCGGAGGGGCAGAAGGGTGAGGTCCACAGCGTGGATGTGCTTCGGCAGAGAGTAAAGGTGCTGATAGAAGCCGGAGATGACAAGGAGCTGAAGGAATACGAGGTGGAGAGCCTGAAATTCCATAAGCATCATGGCAAGAAGGGGCAGCAGAATCTCTCCGCGGAGGAACTGAAGGAGCTGGAAAAGCTGGAAAAGGAAGAAGAGGAAGAGATTGAGGCAGCCGCCGCTGAAAAAGATGAGCTAGAGGGCCGCAGAGAGGGCGGTGACCGAAGGGGAAAGAATTATCAAAATCGTGACAAGGGTTCCCGTGATAAGGAACGGCCCAGATATGAAAAGGATTCCGGGAACCGGGGCGAGCGTCAGAGCGGCGAGCGGGGAGACCGCCTAAGCAGAGAGCGCAGCGAACATCAGAGCGGCGAGCGGGGAGACCGCCAGTTCAGAGAACGCGGAGATCGGGCGGATCGTCAGAGCGGTGAGAGGAGCGACCGCCAGAACGGTGAGAGGAGCGATCGCCAGAACCGTGAGCGGAGTGATCGCCAGAACCGTGAGCGGGGAGACCGCCAGAATCAGGATCGAAATGATCGCCAGGGCGCGGATCGGACGGATCGCCAGAGCGGGGAGCGGAGCAACCGCCAGGGCGGAGAGCGGAGCGAGCGCCAGAATCAGGAGCGAAATGACCGCCAAAACCGTGAGCGGGGAGATCGTCAGAATCAGGACAGACGGGATCGCTCCGAAAAAGGCTCGAGACAGGACAGGGGTGACAGAAGCCAGAACTCCTTTAGGAATCGGGAGGGCGGTCAGAACAGGAGCTTTAGGGATCGGAACAGGAATCAGAACCGAGATCGGCAGGGTCAGTCCGAAGCCGGACAAAGCGGCTCCGCCGGCGATAAGAAAAGCAGTGGAGAAAACGAATGACGGACAAGGTGTTGCTAAAGGAGAAGGAGCGACTGGATGATCTACAGCTCTCCGGGCTTCAGATCATTCAGAATCCGGAGAAATTCTGCTTTGGCATGGATGCGGTGCTTTTGTCAGGCTTTGTCAGGACTCGCAGAGGGGACACACTGCTGGATCTGGGGACGGGAACAGGGATTATACCCCTGCTCCTTTCCGCTAAGACAGAAGTGTCCCATTTTACGGGACTGGAAATCCAGGAGGAGAGCGCTGATATGGCCCGCAGAAGCGTGGCACTCAATCATCTGGAAGATAGGATCGACATAGTGACGGGAGATATCAGAGAGGCAGGCAGCTTGTTTCCGCCTGCTTTCTTTGATTGCATTACCTGCAATCCTCCCTACATGATCGGAGAGCATGGGATCGCGAATCCGGATGCGCCCAAAGCCATTGCACGGCACGAAATCCTCTGTACCTTTGAGGATGTGGCCGGGGCAGCGGAAAGACTACTAAAAACGGGAGGGCGTTTTTTTTTGGTGCACAGGCCCTTCAGGCTGGCAGAGATTATGATCACGCTGGGGCGCCATCACCTGGAGCCAAAGCGCATGCGTCTGGTTTATCCCTTTGTGGATAAGGAACCCAACATGGTCCTGATCGAAGCGGTGCGGGGCGGGAATCCGAGAATGACGGTGGAAAGCCCCTTGATCATTTTTGAAGGACCGGGGGAATATACAAGGGAGATCCGGGAGAAATACGGGTATTGACCCGTGGGATTATGATCTGTGCCGTGGATCACAGGCCGGAAAGGAGCTTCATGGCGGGAACTTTATATTTGTGCGCGACACCCATCGGTAATCTGGGAGATATGACTCCCAGAGTGGTGGATACCTTAAGAGAGGTGGATCTGATCGCGGCGGAGGATACCAGAAACAGCATCAAGCTGTTAAATCATTTTGAGATTCACACTCCCATGACCAGCTATCATGAGTTTAACAAGGTGGAAAAGGCAAGGGAGCTGGTGCAAAAGCTTTTGGACGGAATGAATATCGCTCTGATCACGGACGCCGGGACGCCGGCGATCTCCGACCCGGGGGAGGTATTGGTACAGCAGTGCCAGGAGGCGGGAGTACCTGTGACCAGCCTGCCGGGGGCGGCGGCCTGCATTACAGCCCTTACTCTTTCGGGGCTCTCCACCAGGCGGTTTTGCTTTGAGGGCTTTTTGCCAACGGAAAAGGCGGACAAAAAGCTGCGGCGGGAGATTTTGGAGGAGCTGACGCTGGAGGGGCGCACCATGATCCTGTATGAGGCCCCCCATCATTTGGTAAGGACACTGAAGGACCTATACCAAGCTTTGGGGGACAGGCGTATTACTCTATGCCGGGAGCTCACCAAAAGGTATGAGACCATTCTGCCCACCACGCTCTCGGCATGTCTGGAAAAGTACGGGACGGAGGAGCCCAGGGGAGAATATGTCCTCGTGATCGAGGGAAGGAGCCGGGAGGAAAGGCTTAGGGAAAAGCAGTCTTCCTTTGAGGACATGAGCATTGAGGAGCATATGGCTTTTTATGAAAACCAGGGTATGGATCACAAGGAAGCCATGAAATCTGTGGCAAAGGACAGAGGAGTCCCCAAAAGGGACATCTACGCATATTTACATGGGGGAAGCTAGGTGCTTCGTCAAAAGAAGCGAAGCTAATTTCGGCGAAGCATATGTCCGCAAAGCATGTGTCCGCGAAGCGGACTTAATTGGAGGCATGATATGGCAGGTGGAGCAAGTTGCGAATATTGCTGTTATTTGGTATATGATGAGGACATGGAGGAATATGTCTGCGATGTCAATATGGACGAGGACGATTACGGAAGGCTCATGCAGAACGGTTTTCGGGAATGTCCCTATTTTAAGGACGGAGATGAATATAAGGTGGTAAGGCACCAGATGTGATTCAGCGCCGGGTTTAAGCCTTGTAACAGTTCCTGTTTTCTGGTAAAATGTTTTATAACTGTAAGCATAACAAGTGTGTCTATTTTAAAGACGGGAGTATGCGTATGAAAATTCTGGTCTTAAATGGCTCACCCGCAGGGGAAGACAGTATCACACTGCAGACCATGCATTATCTTCAGATCTGCTTTCCGAAGCAGGAGTATGAGGAATTACATGTGGGGCGACAGATCCGTTCATTTGAAAAGGATTTTACCAAGGCGAGGGAGATGCTTTCAGCGGCGGAGCTTATTGTATTCTGTTATCCTGTATATACCTTTCTGGTGCCGGCGCAGCTGCATCGCTTTATAGAGCTGATCAAGGAGGATGGGGTGGAGCTTGGGGGGAAATATGCGACCCAGATCACTACCTCCAAGCATTTTTATGACACGACGGCGCACGAATTCATCCGGGAGAACTGCCGGGATCTGGGACTTCGGTATCTGGAGGGCTTCTCCGCGGATATGGAGGATCTTCTGGGAAAGCAAGGGCAGAGAGAGGCCAGAGCCTTCTTCCATCACACGCTCTGGAGCATGAAGTCGGGAATCGGGGCGTTGGCACCCATGCCGGAGCGGCAGGTTGTGGTGGTAGCAGATCTGGCGCAGGAGGATGAGGAGCTTGCGGGACTGATCGAGGAGTTCCGGAAGACTAGTCCCTTTGGCGTGGAAGTAGTGAATCTGCAGGAGTTTCACTTTGCCGGGGGGTGTCTTGGGTGCTTTCACTGCGCTGCGGACGGAAAATGTATTTATAAGGACGGCTTTGATTCCTTTTTACGGGAGAGGATCCAGACGGCGGATGCCTGTGTCTATGCCTTTCGGATCAAGGATCATTCCATGGGGCAGCGGTTTAAGCTTTTTGATGACAGGCAGTTTTGCAACGGACATCGCACTGTCACCATGGGGAAGCCCGTGGGCTATCTGATCGCGGGGGATTTAGAGAAGGAGCCCAATCTGCGGATCCTGATCGAGGCCCGGGCGCAGGTGGGTGGAAATTATCTGGCGGGAGTCGCTGTGAGAAGGCCCGGGGAAGGACAATCGCTGAGAGCCGAGGCGGGAAGGCCCGGGGAAGGGCCATCCGGGCAGCAGGTCGCAGAGACGGAAGTGAGGGCTCTTGCCGCGAATCTGGCTTATGCGCTCCGATATCATTATACGCAGCCTGCGAATTTTTACGGGGTGGGCGGTATGAAGATCTTCCGGGATCTCATCTATCAGATGCAGGGTATGATGCGGGAGGATCACCGCTTTTACAAGGATCATGGCTTTTACGATTTCCCGCAAAAGCGTATGGGAACTGTGCTCGGCATGTATCTGGTGGGTGCCTTGATGAACAATAAGACCCTGAGCAGAAAATTAGGCGGTAACATGACAAAGGGCATGCTCATGCCCTATCAGCATGTGATCGACAAGAAGCGGCAGGAGAAGATGCGATCAGGATCAGAAAAGTTATAAACAAAAAAGCCGGTTAGATAGGCGAACAAATGAATGATATCAGTTTGAAAGAAGAAAGGGTTTATGTTATGAAAAAATTCGAGGGATTTCACAGAGGCGTGAATCTGGGAGGCTGGCTGTCCCAGTGCGGCGTGGGCAATTACACTAAGGAGCACTACGATACCTTTATGATCGAGCGGGATTTTGCGCTGGTGAAGGAATGGGGTCTGGATCATGTGAGAGTGCCTGTGGATGCGGAGGTCATTCAGGAGGAGGACGGAAGACTGAAGGAGGATGGGCTGGTCTATCTTGATCAGTGCATTGCCTGGTGTCAGAAGTACGGACTGCATATGATCCTGGATCTTCACAAGGCTCATGGCTATGTCTTTGATGATGCGGAGAACTGCCAGTTCTTCTATCAGGAAAAGCTTCAGGATATTTTTGTGGAGCTCTGGGCAGCGCTGGCCGAGAGATTTGGAAAGTACCGCGATTTCCTGGCATTGGAGCTTTTAAACGAGGTGACAAATCGGGAGTTTGCGGATCCCTGGAATAAGATCGCGGCTCGTGCCATCAAGGCTATCCGGGAGAAGGATAGTGAGATCCGCATTGTTGTGGGAGGAATTTTTAATGACAGTATTTATGGATTGACGCTGCTGGATCCCCCCGCGGATGAAAATATTGTATTTACCTTCCACTGCTACAGTCCTCTGGCCTTTACGCATCAGGGAGCTCACTGGGTGGATCGCATGCCGAAGGATCCGGAGAAGTGGAGATTTGCCTACCCGGGGACAGTGGCTGCCTACAAGGCCCGCTCCGAAGAATTCTTCGGACATGACTTTGACTCCGAGTATCCGGACACGCTGCCGGAGATGATGGATGGATCATATTTTGAGAATCTGATCCAGCCTGCGCTGCAGATCGCTGCAAAGTACGATGTGCCCCTGTACTGTGGGGAATATGGTGTCATCGACCAGGCGGATGCCAAGGACGCTCTGGCCTGGTATAAGGATATGAACAGTGTCCTGGAGAAATATGGTATTCCCCGCGCGGCCTGGTCCCACCACAGCATGAATTTTGGGCTGGCGGATCCCTGGCT
>CACXDS010000212.1 GCA_902766425.1 uncultured Lachnospiraceae bacterium | reverse complement strand
CTGATGTCATACCAGTCAAAGGCTATGATACTGAAGCTGTCAAAGCCCTCAAAGGTCTCAATCTGGCCCTCTTCAATATAGGTGACAACGGCGGGCTCCAGCTGCTGGATATAATTTTCTATTTCATTTCGGTATATTACTTTCTGCATGGCAATCTCCAATCTGTAGCAGAATGATCTGCTCGACCCGTAGATATCCTTTATGATCCGTTCGGTCACAGGATATATAACTGTTAAGAGTTTATCGTATTACCGAAAATTATGCAAGGTTTAATTCAAGAGTAGCAGAATTAAGCATTATTTTCCGGTCAGAAGCAGTTGAAGCTTTTGCAGGATCCATTTTAAAAGCAACGCCGCCGGAATGGAGGGAAGGAATACCACCAGGACCAGCAGGGGCACATTTCGCAGATAATACAGACTGGGGGCGACTCCGGCAAAATTATAGGCAAGGGGCTCCAGGAACAGTCCGTGGATCAGGTAAAATTCCAGAGTGATGGTGCCCATAAAATATAAAAAGCGATTGCCGAAGCGCAGCTTCATATTTAGGAGCAGTACAAAAAATACAAAGGAACAGGAGGCAGCCATCTGGGACAGAAGGCAGACCCAGCGCCGGGGAATCTTATCCGGAGCATGCCAATTTTCTCCATAATAAGAGAAAAAGCTCTGGGCAAATTCTGAAACGCCATATAAGACAAACATCCCTACAAAGAGGAGCAAAAGATAAAGCCTGTAATGCCTTTTTATGTGAGCTGTGATTCCTGCCTCGTGCCGGGCAAAAAGAACGCCGATGGCAAAAAAATGCACGGAATTATACCACCACTCGCCCCGCATCCAGAAGTCATTGTGATCAATGATGGTGCCAAGCAGCATATAGAGAAATACCAATAAGGTCAGCAGGAGTGAGGACTGCTTTTCACGGGTATGACTGCCTCGATCCGTAAGCCGAAAGGAAAGCCAGAAAAAGAAATACAGGAAGGGCAGAGCGACCACAAACCAGCCGTTGGGATTGGAGAGCTTCAGACCGGAGATGTAGAAAAAGAGCTTCCACCCGTCCAGAGGCTCCTTCATCAGAAAACGCTCCAGCAGGAAAATCAATCCTGTGACATAGTAGGAGAGAACTATGGGTAATATGCGCTTACTCCCAAAGCCCTTCAGATAATCCGGCTTTGTCTGATAGCTTTTGCAGAGACCATAGCCGGAGCAAAAGAGAAAAAAGCCCACAAAATAATAACCGAAGGGTACAAAAAGCTCCAGACCGGGAATGATGTACTTAGGCTGCAGCCAGCCGGCACAGGTCTTTTGGCCGATGTGGTGCAGCATGATGCAGATCGCAAAGAACCCCTGAAGGGCCTTCATCTGCTTTAGGGAAAAGGCTTCCTCATTCCATTGTCCTTTGCCGGAGAGCCTGCAGCCCCACAAAAGAAGGAAGGCCATCAAAGGGTAGACGAGATAGATCAATTGGTTCATAGCTTGATATCCCCCTTATTACAAATAATTTTGCAATCCTGCCTAAGACGGAAGCTTGTCCGTCCCTGTATACAGCTAGCTCCATGTTAATCCATGCGTGTCGGACATGTCAAGGAGTGCGGACCATAATTTGGCAGGCTTTGCATGCACCGGAAAAAGTAAAGCCAATTTTTTTGGAAATATCAGGAACCTTATAGGTAGGATGTCGTCTATAGGGATAGAAGGGAATGGAAAATGAATTAAAATGCAAATATAGGAGGAAGGATTATGAAAAAGAGATTTGTGGCAATTTTAATGGCGGCTGTGATGGGAATCAGCTTGATCGGATGCGGCCAGAGCGGATCGGAGATTACGGAGAACACAGGTGCAGACAGTAGGATCGAAGAGAGCGGGAGTACTTACAGCGAACCCGATGAGAAGGCAGGGGAGGCGTTGGGAGAATGGCTGGCAGAGCTGATGGGCGGAGCATCGGGAGCTACGCAGGAGGCGAAGGCAAACCAGGACGGAGGAACAAACAAGGGAACCGATCTGAACCGTAAATCCTTAACCAGCGAGGCGTTGTTGGATGCGGAGGCTGCCCCTGCGGGGATGTATTATACGAAGGAAATGGATCCTGCTGATGGATGGTATGAAGCGACGGAACAGCCGGAGATCGATTGGAATACGGAGGAGTATAATTACTTTGCGGAGAATCCATGGATGGCGGTTAAGACCTCTCCCTTCTCCACTTTCGCGGCGGATGTGGATACTGCATCCTATGCGAATCTGCGCAGGATGCTGACAAGAGGTCAGACGGTCCCTGCCAGTGCAGTGCGTCTGGAGGAGATGATCAATTATTTCCACTACGATTATCCTCAGCCGGCCTACGGTGAGCCCTTCTCCGTCACTACCGAGATGGCACCCTGCCCCTGGAACGAGGATTCCCTTCTGTTCATGGTGGGTCTGGCGGCGAAGAAGCTGGATGACAGGGAGAGAGCGGATTCCAATCTGGTATTCCTCATCGATGTATCCGGCTCCATGGAAGGAGCGGACAGGCTGGGACTGGTACAGCGCTCCTTTAAGCTTCTTTGTGAGGAGCTGCGGCCCGGTGACCGCGTCTCCGTTGTGACCTATGCCACCGGCGATAAGATTGTATTGGACGGGGCAACGGGGGAGGACAGGACGAAGATATGTGAAGCAATCGAGGACCTTTTTGCCAGCGGCGGAACCAACGGCAGTGCAGGGATTCAGACAGCCTATGAGATGGCGGAGAAATACTTTATCGAGGGTGGCAACAACCGCGTTATTCTGGCGACGGACGGCGATCTGAATATTGGTGTGACGGATCAGGGCTCTTTGGTAAAGCTCATCGAGGACAAGGCTAAGAGTGGTGTGTTCCTGTCCGTTCTGGGATTTGGCTGGGGTAATCTTTCTGACGCCAGAATGGAAGCGCTGGCAGATCACGGCAATGGTAATTATCACTATATCGATAATATTGCCGAGGCCAGAAAGGTTCTGATCGAAGAAATGGGGAGCAACCTGTTTACTGTGGCAAAGGATGTGAAGCTTCAGGTGGAATTTAATCCCGCACAGGTAAAGGGATATCGCCTCATCGGTTATGAAAATCGCACCATGGCGGCTGAGGATTTTGCAAATGATGAGAAGGACGGAGGCGAGATCGGAGCAGGTCATCAGGTGACCGCACTGTATGAGGTGGCCTTGAAGAACTCTGAGCAGGAAATTCCCGAGGTGGAATCCAGATATGGGAGCGGAGAAGAGGGCAGCGCCGGGAGTGCATCCACCGCAGAGCCTGTATCTACCTATGCGGACGAATATATGGTGGTGAACATTCGCTACAAGGAGCCTGACGGCGATACCAGTATGCTCCTGACCTATCCCGTTTATCAGGACACTGTCCGCAATACCATGAGCGAGAATCTCTCCTGGGCAGCAGGGGTGGCGCAGGCGGGTATGCTCTTAAAGAAGTCCGAATTTGCAGGCACCAGCGACATGAAGCAGGTCATGAAGAGACTGGGCAATCTGGAGAGCGTTATAGATGACGACTACCGCAAGGAATTTGTGTATCTCTTTTCCAAGTATGTGGCGGAGTAATGCTTTTACCCCGTAGAGTGGCAGCTCCACGGACCAATTATTATTTTGAAAAAAAGCAGGTGTTCATTCAGACGCCTGTTTTTTTCATTTGACTTTTGGGCTAATTACATATGTTATTTTTGCGGAATTTTGCCGATATATTAAAAAGAGCTTCATCGTCCTGTCGATATTGCTCAGAGAGCGCCGATCGGATCTGGAAAGGAATGGAAGGAGAAGCTTTGAATTGCATAGAATAACAAAGGAGACAAAGGATGAAGGGGTTTTGTGAAAAGAAATTTAATTCCATGCTGATCTCCGGCACATTTACCAAGGCTGTTATGTACTTAATGTTGCTTAGCGACAGTATTATTGCCGGATATTTTATAGGGGAGGCCGGCGTGGCCGGGATCAATGCGATCACTCCGGTGACTGCCATTGTCACCTTCTTCGGAGATCTGGTCTCGACAGGTGTCGGAATCGTTTTTACCCGTGAGATCGGGGCAATGAGGAAGCAACGGGCGGATGAGATTTACGGACAGGGACTTATCATCAGTATCGGCATGGGATTTATCTCGGCAATGCTACTTCTTATTTTTCAGAATACTTATTTTGGAGTGAGCGGGATCACGGGTGACATTCTGGAAAATGCACTTCTGTATTACCGCTTTGTGCCCCTCAACGCATTTCTGACGATCGTTATCTTTTATCTTGAGCAGATGGTATATAGCGATGGGGATGAGCTTTGCAATAATATCTGCTATGGATTTCAGATCGGCGGAAATATCATCTGTTCCGTTGTTTTGACCAAGTTCCTTGGAATGACAGGTATCATTCTGGGATCGGTGATCGGAAACAGTCTGGGCATCCTCACCTGTATCTGGCATTACTTCCGCAAGGAAAATACACTGCATTTTGTATGGCACCTGTCCTTTAAAGACTTCCTGTTGACATCCAGATACAGTATTGTGGATTCTTCCGTGTATATCTGCTGGGGTCTGATGGACTATGTAATGATAGGCTTTGTCTCGGGGCACTATGGAGAGTCCGGACTGATCACTCTGGCTGTGGTCGTCAGCCTGATTGAGTTTGGCGTTGTGATGGACGGTGTGGGTATGGCGATGCAACCGCTGATCGGTACCTATTTCGGAGAGAAGAATCATCAATTGATCAAAAGAGTCATGAAATCCGGCATCAAGGTTGCAATTCTGGAAGGCATGGTTGCAACGGTATTTATCTGGATCTTTGCAAAGCAATTCTGCGCTTTGTTCGGGATCACCGATGGAGTCGCGCTCGCCCCTTCCATATCGGCACTCAGGATTGTAGCGCTCGGCTTTGCCTTCTGTAGTATGGTATCGCTCACAACCTCTTACTATATGCTGATCGACCGGATCGGCATGGCAACCTGTATCGCTTGCTTCCAGAACGGTCTGCTTTATATGCTTCTGCCGATACTCGGTTCCCTGCTTTTTGGCATTAACGGCATGTGGGCAGGCTTCGTCGCAGCTCCGATAGTGACCTTGTGCAGTGCCCTGCTCTTTGTGTATCTGCGATTCGGAAAGGACAACTTCCCATTCCTGCTGAAGGATATGGAATCGGAAATCGTGGTAATGGATGATGTGCTTACGCCAAAAGCTGCGGCGGAGCTCTCTGAAAAGGTTGGGAATTGCCTGACATCACATCAATATTCGAAAGAGGCAGCCAATCGTGCGGCCATTTTTGTGGAGGAGATAGGTTTGACGATCCTTGATCAAAATAAGCAGGCGAAGGCTCCGATATTAATAGAACTCTCCCTTTTCTTTGAACAGGGATCGGTACTTATTATACTGCGTGACTCCGGAAAGCTGTTTGATCTCACAGATCCCGATCTGCAGATTCAGGGACTGAGCGGTTTTATCCTCAGCGAGCTGATCAAAACACATCAGGAAAAGACCTATCTTGTAACGACCGGTTATAACCGGAATATGATCCGGTTTTCACAGAATGGATAAGGATAGAGAGGAAATCAGGATGAATGTTTATGATTTTGACGGAACTATTTTTCCGACAGATTGTTCCATCGGTTTTTGTTTCTGGTGTATGAAACGCCATCCCAAGCTTTGATTTACTTTTTTTCCGAAGGTTGTCAGAAATATTATCCTGCGGAAAAGAGGGAAAATGCCGGAATACCTGATGCAGCGTA
Organism: uncultured Lachnospiraceae bacterium; assembly: GCA_902766425.1. GTDB lineage: Bacteria > Bacillota > Clostridia > Lachnospirales > Lachnospiraceae > Acetatifactor. The sequence goes on along the minus strand of CACXDS010000212.1, from coordinate 1,405 downwards.
AATTTTTCGGATATCTGACCTTGATCGATGACTTCGATGAACAGATTGAAAAATTAAGATTCGGGGCGGATTTAACACAACCGAAAGACAGATGGGAATTCTTCGTTGGATTTATTAAATTTCCATAAATTTACATTTATAGCTTGTACTATACGGGAAAATGTGGTAGCTTAGCTACAAAGCAGATTTTCCATGAATCTATTTCATCTGAATCCATTCATTTTTATATCAGAAAATCTATGCTTGGAACCCCAAAGTGATAGCGGAAGGATTTCGCGCTGATTTTATCGCAGATAGCGTAGAATTTGCTTTTATTTCCTAAAAGAGTCCTTTCGCTGTATATTTCATTACGGAAAAGGAGGAGTATGGGAGTATTAGATAAAAGACAGAAGAGGTATTTTGAGGATCCCAAAAGATTTGCGGACACATGGAACGCATTGGTGTTCAATGGCTTTGAGTTCATTCATTGGGCGGAGCTATGCGAGGGGAATCCGGTCATGACGCATGCTGATGAGGCGCAGACATTGGAGAGGACCTCCGATATTATGATGAAAAGGACGACTGGCGGTAATCTATTGGCCATGCTAGTGCTGGAGAATCAAAAGAGGGCAGATTACAGTATTCCTGTCAGGGTTCTTTTGGAGGAGGTGCTCGCCTACGATAAGCAGGTCAGGGAGATCAAGCGCTATAATGAGGCGCTGGAGAAAACACTTGGGAAGTATGGGACGGAGGGCGAGTTACTGTATCGGTTTAAGAAAAAGGACCGGCTGCGCCCGATCTCGACACTGATCCTGTACTGGGATGACAAGCCATGGGATGGCGCCAGGTCATTGAAGGAACTGATAGATTTTAGCGGCGTGGAGGAAATGAGGGAGCTTGTGCCGGAGTTTCGGATCCATCTGGTGGAAATGTCGAAGGTAGAGCACACGGAGTACTTCCAGACAGACATGAGGTCGATGGTGGAATACTTCAAGCGGCGAAACGATTGGAAGGGTTTTCGGGAATACAGTGAGACCTGTGAGGAGCAGTATGAACTGAATGAAGAGGGGCTGCTGGTCATGGGGGAGCTGGTTAACACCTCCAAATTCAAGTATCTGATGGAAGAACAGGCGAGGAAGCGTGAAATCCAGAGGGCAAATGAAGCCGGGGGTGGGAACACAAACAATAAACAGGGAAAGAGAAAGGAGAAGGGAATCGTGTGCAAGGCGTTGGATGATTTGATCGAACAAGGAGTTGAGCAGGGAATAGAGCGTGGGATAGAGCAGGGAATAGAGCAAGGAATAGAGCAAGGAATAGAGCAGGGAATAGAGCGTGGGAAAGTATTTGCCTTAAAAAATCTCATGGAAACATTGCAGCTGACATTGGAGCAGGCGATGAATGCACTGAAGATACCGCAGGAGGAGCG
>CACXDS010000211.1 GCA_902766425.1 uncultured Lachnospiraceae bacterium | reverse complement strand
ATACTCCGGCCCATTTTCTTCCTGAGCCTTTTTGAGCATGGCCATAATCCCCATCATACCGTTGGTGAGGTTCTCCTGGCTTAGCAGCTGGTTTTCAAAGGCAGACAGCTCCTCCGGCTTATGAATCTCCTCCACAACAGCTCCAGGGAACAGCAAGCTCACGGCGGCTTCCATTCTCAGCGACATTTCCCCCGGAAGGCTGAAAAGCATAAGTCCTCTGCCACCGGAGTGCTTTGCTCCTGCCAGGATCCGGATGGAAGCACCGTTCTCCCAAATCGCATCCACATAACCGGAAAAATGCTTGCCAAAATCCCTGTCCTTCTCCCGGTAATCCCTCTTCATACAGCCCAAAAAGCCGGTACAAAGGACATATAGCCTCCGATTCCTCTCCTGAAAGCCTTCCCATTCCTCATCCGATGCTGCCTCGGAGAGCTTTTCCACCTCCGCGCTCCCTTCAAAGATCCAGGCATAGTCCTTCTCCGAAATACGCGCTCCCTCACTCGAGAAAGCGGAAACCTGTTCCTTCTTTTTATCATCCAGCAAGATCTGAAAGCCCAAATATTCTCGATCCCTCTGAAGGGCCGCCGCCTGGAGAAATCTCTCGCAGCCCTCAAAGGTATCCTTTGACCAATGACCGTCAAACTCATGAAACCAGATCTCAACATGATTTTTAATCCTTTTCTTCTCCATTTGCCATGCCTCACTTTCCTGACTGCCTCCGATGTTCCACCCAATTCAAAGGGCAAACTCCATCGAAATCGTTTACGGGATCCTTGTGTTACTTTCCTGTCCACACAACCTCGGCTATTCCCTTGGCACGCTCACTGCTTTCGCAGGTCTTCGCGCTGCTTCCCCGGGTCGGCCGCCTAAGTCGGTGGGATGAAATTATCAAGGAACGATATCGGCACGACAAAAAGCCGATGCCCAGATGGAATTGCAAATGGACGCACTACTCCCTGCAATCCATTCATTCTTCCATCAAAGCATCGGCTTTACTCAATTATTCAATTGAGGATATCATGGTATCATACTATTATCGGTATGTCAATACTTTAAAATCAATTTTTGATATAATTTTTTATAAAATAGGCAGGCCGCCCTTATGAATGGCGCCTGCCTTCCCCGCATACAAGAGCAATCGCCAGAAAGGTAACACCCATTCCCAGGGAAGCTCCTGATTTTGCAAGCAATGTAAATATTCGATTTCCCGTGATCCTAAGCAGTACTGCTCCAACAAGATTAAATATGATATAAAACCCTGCCGTATTCAGTATCACTGCCACTTTGGGTAAAGGGATAATCCTCTTCAAAAACATCCTTCCTTTCTGTTCTCTGAGCCGATCCCGCAGCCAGGAATCCTTGGCACTCAGTCCGAGATACAGGAACGGCGCTGCGATCACCCCGGTAAGCAGTGTAAAATACAGTCTCCCCATAGGCATATCCATAATGGAAGCTTTCATCATCAGAAGGAGCTCTTCCCCTTCATCCGCAAAGCTCTGTAAAAGTTTTACGCCCAGGGATCCTGTTCCTTCGGGATTCTGATGCCGGGGGTAAGGTACTCCTCGTTTAGGAACCACTCACCTGTGCTCTGCTTTTTGCGAAGTCTCACCTGTCTGTCACTGTCAGCCCCGGAGGATCTCACCCAGAGAGTGACATAGCCGCTCTTCTCGTTATCATAGGAGTCGGAATGATCAAATACGGTAATCTTATAGGGCTCAGCAGGCTTATAATTATTCTCGGGTGTTGTCCCCTCAAAATAGGATCTCATCAGATAGTCCTTTCCGGCCAGCTGATCCTTCAATTTGGAAATCTCCATCCCCATCATGGGACTGGGACCCTTTAAGTAATTCATCATAGCGATGGTCTTATCCACATCCTTATTATATTGATTCAGGGCCAGGATCACCAGTGCCACAACGCCAAAGGGGTCCTTTAAGCTTGCCTGAGGAAGAGCCTTCAGCTCATCCACACTCTCGGGAAGCTTTTGAAAGGTAAAGGTTTCCTTCTTTGTCTTAACATTCTTGATGGCCTGATTTGCAAGCTTATCCACACCCTGCCTTACACTGTTCGCCATCTTCCTGCCCTCACTGGAAACCATGTTGGAAAGACTGCTCTCCGCCTGATTGATCAGTTTGTCAAATAATCCCATTTTTCATTCTCCTTCGTTTTTGTTTTTCAATACCCCGATGGTACTATTTTACACAAAAAAATATGCTTCGTAAATAGTGTATTGTGAAAAACCGGTCTGATTTCCAAAGGTGTCCTCTACTCCTGCGGGTCAGCAGCTTGACAAAACAGCGCAATGGCTTCGTGCGCCAAAAGCGGAATAGCCGCTAATCCGGTGAGAATGCCCCACTCCCCGAGACTTAAGGAAACTGTTCCAAATGCATTTATGAGAAAGGGAATTTCTGTCACCGCCAATTGAAGCAGGAAGCCCACGCCGAAGGCAAGAAGCATCAATGGATTATCCGAAAGTCTTTGACAAAACACGGATTTACAGATATCCCTCATCCCTACAGCATGGAAAAGCTGGCTCATACCCAGAACGGTAAAGGCATAGGTCTGCCCTCTCACCAGAAAATCCGGTCTGCAGAGACTCTCTCTTAAAATCGTTATTTTTTCGGTCAGATCCGCTGCATCTCTCAAAAGAGAAAATACCGGTAGCCCAAAGGCAGTAAGGCTGATCCCGGCGATCAAAAGCCCATAAAAGCAGGTACAGCCAAAACCGCCTCTGGAAAAGAGGCTTTCGTTTTTCTTTCTGGGGGGATGCCTCATCAATTCTTCCCCATCGTTTTTATCCACTCCGAGCGCCAGGGCGGGCAGGGAGTCCGTGATCAGATTGATCCAGAGGATGTGGGCACTCTTTAGAGGCGAAGCAAATCCGAAGAATACGGACACAAACATGGTGAGCAATTCTCCCAGATTGGAGGACAGAAGAAAGAGCACCGACTTTCGGATGTTCTCATAAACGCCCCTTCCCTCCTCTATGGCCCGCTCTATGGTGGCAAAATTGTCATCCGTAAGGATCATATCAGCGGCCTGCCTGGCCACATCCGTCCCGTTTTTCCCCATGGCGATGCCGATATCCGCAGCCCTGAGGGACGGAGCATCATTCACGCCGTCTCCTGTCATGGCGGTAATCTCCCCATTTTGCCGGAAAGCCTTCACGATCCGAACCTTTTGAGTGGGCGTGACTCTTGCAAAGACACGAAGCCTTCTCCCCGCGATCTCCTCACGCAGTCTGTCATCACTCCATTCCTCCAGTTGCTTTCCCGTAACACATTGCTCCGGCCCCTTGGCGATCCCAAGCCGGGATGCGATGGCATAAGCGGTCTGAGCATGATCCCCTGTGATCATGCAGGTCTGGACTCCGGCCCCGGAAAGTGCACGCACTGCCTGCGGTACCTGAGGTCTCACCGGATCCAGAAGTGCGACAACTCCCAGAAAGATCCAGCCCTGCCTCTCACTATGTAAAGCGCAGATCCCCAAGGTGCGATATGCCATCTGCGAGAGCTCCTGTACCGCCTCCTGCACCTCTCTTCTTTCTCTCGCCGTAAGACTCCTCACGCTTTCTCCATGGGCCATGGCTGTACACTTTTCCAGGACCACATCCGGCGCCCCCTTGCAATAGCCAAGCCTCCCCTCCCTGCTCTGATGAAAGGTGGTCATCTCTTTCTTTTCTGAAGAAAAAGGGATTTCCGCCACTCTGGGCGTCAGCTTCTCCTCTTCCTCCTTTTTCACTCCATAGCCCGCTGCAAACTCCAAGAGGCCGATCTCCGTGGGATCACCCACCGGTCCTCCCTGTCCGCTCCCCTGCTCTGCGTTATTACATAGGACTGCTGCCCTGAGCAGCTCCCTCGGAGGCTTTGCCCGATGATCGGAAGGTTCAAACATTTTTCCGTTCCAGTATCCTGCTTCCACTGTCATCCGATTTCGGGTCAGGGTTCCTGTTTTGTCCGAACAAACCATGCTCACCGCCCCCAGTGTCTCCACTGCCGGAAGCTTTCTGACGATGGTATTCGCCTTTACCATTCTGCCCACGGATAGTGCCAGACAGATGGTCACCACCGCCGGCAGTCCCTCCGGCACCGCCGCGACCGCAAGCGATATGGCCGTGATCAGCATCTGCATGACATCCCTCTTTTGCCACACAGCCACGCCGAACAAAGCGGCGCATAACAATAGAGAAAGAAGGCTAAGCACCTTTCCCAGCTCCCCTAAGCGCTTTTGAAGGGGCGTAAGCTCCTCTTTCTCCCGATGTATCAGATCCGCTATTTTTCCCAGCTCCGTATGCATGCCGGTTCCAATGACAATTCCTTTTCCCCGGCCGGTTGTCACCATGGTGGAGAGAAATGCCCTGTCCCCTCTCCCGGTCTTCTCCACCGGAAGGGATTCCCCGGTCAGTGCGGACTCCTCAATGCTCAGATGAATCGCCTCAATCAGCCTGAGATCCGCAGGCACTCTTCCTCCGGTTTCCAGACAGACCAGATCTCCCATCACCAGCTCTGCTGCCGGTATTACCCTCTTTCTTCCCTCCCGGATCACACAGGCTTCCGGACTTTGCAGGCTTTCCAGCGCCTCCAGGGCCTTCCTTGCCTTTCCCTCCTGCAGCATTCCCACAAAGGCATTCATCAGAACAACCGCCGCAATGATCGCCGCGTCACTGTACTCCTTCAAAAGGATCGAAACCGCAGCTGCCACAACCAAAACATAGATGAGAGGATCCTGTAATTGCTCCCTAAACAGTCCGAACGAACTTTTGGCCTTTTGCTTTTTCAGTTCGTTGCGCCCGTCCCTTTGCAGTCTATTCTTTGCCTCCCGCTCCGATAATCCCTGCTCTTTCCTTTCCATGGATGCCTCCAAAAATAAATAAACCTTCCACGACAGTCACCCTGCCATGGAAGGTACTTTCTTTTTCATCCTTATGCATCCACTCCCGGAAAAATAACCCTGCCCCCGTGTCAATTCTCTGATTTTTCATTCCTTCTTCGTCTGGTCTCTGCCAAAATCTCATCCTTTAGATTGATGGCGCGTTCCTTCACTCTGGAGCCGGCATTCTTATTCTGTACAATTTTATAAACCAGTCGGCTGGAGGCCTCCAAATTACCTGTCTCGAAGGCAAGCGCCGCGAGAAGATAGTCGATGGTCGACTCATCCATTCCGCAGATGGGAAAGGATTCCACGGTAACAGCCTTACTGAATCCCCGATAAGCCTCTCCCAGATAGTCCTGCTCGGCTTTTTCTATTTCCGCCAGAAGCCCGGTATCCCCCTGCTCCTTCTTAAATTCTGCATATCCCCGAAGAAGCCATGCAGTCTTGAGACAGATATAGGCCTTCTCTCCTGCCTTGGCCTTCCGCACCATGGCACAAGCCAATGCAAGCTTATAACGCTCCAATGCTTCCTCATAGGAATAGGTTGCTCCCTGCACAAAGCTTCGAAGCTTCACTCTTGTGCAAAAGCCCTCCCGAATCATTTCCGTCTGCTTAGCGGAAATATGAGAAAAGCTCTTTGCCAGTGCTGCATACCCGCAGACCCCACATTGATAGACCTCATATTTCCCGGAATCCAAAATGGAGTACTTCGGGCGGAGATCCCTGTCAGTGGAGATCAGCTTCACCTTCCCTGTCTTTAAGATCTTCTGATTGGACTTATTTCCGCAGACAGGACATTCCACCTCCTTGTCCAGCAAAAAATCCTCCTCCTTGGGCGGCTCCAGTTTTTCCTTTTCTTTTTGCTTTTTATCTTCGAATATATCTTCTTCATCCAGATCGGATAAACCAATACTGCCGAAGTCAAATAGACCTGACATAAACTCACCTCAAAACTCTCCTGCTCTCTCTCAGTTTCCGAGAACAATTAATATATTCTATCATATCAGACCATGCCGGAACCTGCAAGGCATTTTTACCTCAGCAGCTCTCTCGTGTAGGGGTCCTTCGGATGCTCAAAAACCTCGCAGGTCTCACCGATCTCCAGTATTCTCCCATCCCTCATGACCATGATCCGGTCGCTCACCTGATAGATCACATTGATATCATGGGAAATAAATAAGAAGGCAGTCCCCAATTCCTCCTGAAGCCTGCGGATCAGCTCAAGGATCTGGGCCTGTATTGTCACATCCAGCGCGGACACAGGCTCATCGGCGATCACAAGACCGGGTCTTGTGATCAGCGCTTGTCCGATACTGATGCGCTGGCGCTGTCCGCCGGAGAGCTGCGATGGCTTTCGGTCAAAGTATTTCTCCTCCAACCCCACCCTTTTTAACATCTCGATGGCTTCTGCTCTGCTCTCCGCTTCCGTCATAGCCTTGGAGGGATCCAATGCCCCCTGCGCTCTGAGAGGCTCCTGCAGGAGCCACCCCACTGTCTTAGATGGATTCAGACTGCTGTAGGGGTCCTGAAAGACCATCTGGGGTGCATTGGAGTGATGTGTCACCTCACCGGTGATCATCTTATTCAACCCCAGGATTGCCTTGGAAAGGGTGGTCTTTCCGCAACCGCTCTCCCCCACCAGTCCAAGGATTTCTCCCTCATATACAGAAAAATCTGCATTCCGGACCACACATTTCTTTTCCGTCCTTCCAAAGAGGGAATTGGCGTTTTCCCGATAAAAAACGCTCAGATCCCTCACCTCCACCAATGCCTTTCCAATCTCTTTGCGGAGCTTCTTTTTCTTTCCTGTCCGCCCCGGCACGGCACTGATCAGCTTTCTGGTATACTCCCCTCTGGGATTTTGGAAAATCTCTTCTGTAATTCCTTCCTCCACAATACATCCGTTTTGCATAACAAGAATACGGTCGCAAAGTCTCCTGGCCAGATTCAGATCATGGGTGATAAAAAGGAGGGAATTATTCTGCTCCTGATTGATCTTTTTCAAAAGCTCAATGATCTGGTTCTGCACCGTCACATCCAAAGCGGTAGTGGGTTCATCCGCAACGATCAGCCCCGGGTGCAGAATAACCGCCATAGCGATCATGACTCGCTGCCGCATCCCACCCGACAACTGATGGGGATACAATTCATACACCCTCTCCACATCCTTAAGACCCACGGAGGAAAGGGCCTCCAGGACCTTTTGCTTTCTGGCTTCCTTTCTCTCCCTATATTGCTTCCGTTTCTTTCCCGGCACCTTCTCGCCGCATTTTACATCAGACTGCACTGCGCTCCCTGAAGGTACTGTACTTTCCCGCTGTGTTTCTTCTATGGCAGCCTCATGCAGAGAGAGCACCTCCTCCACCTGCTTTCCCACCTTCATGGTGGGATTTAAGGAGGTCATGGGCTCCTGAAATACCATGGACATCTTACGCCCCAGATACTCCCGGTATAATGCATTGTCCCGCGGAGTACCCGCTTTCAAGAGCAGTTCTTCGTCATAATAGATCTCACCGCTTGTCACCCTCGCTCCTTCGGAGACAAGTCCCATCATGGTGAGAGCAGTCACGGATTTCCCGGAGCCGGACTCACCTACTACGCCCAGGATCTCCCCGTCTCCGATCTCAAAGGATACATTTTTCACCACCTCCGGACCATCAAAGGCCACGGACAGATTTTTCACCCGGATCACTGCTTCTCACCTCACCTTCCGATTATCTTTTTTACTCCACTTCTCTTTTCCCACTGATGGCACCCCGTCTGATTCCCTCGCTCAAAAGGGAGAAGCCAAGAACGATCCATACAATGGTAAGCCCGGGGGCCAGTGCATACCAGGGTGCCCTCCCCAGGTAGCCCTGCGCATCGGAGAGCATCTTGCCAAGGCTGGCGTCCGGGGGCTGCACGCCCACTCCCAGATAGCTCATGCCCGACTCCGCCAGAATGGCGTTGTTAAATCCAATGGTAACGCTCACCCAGAATACTGAAAAAATATTGGGGAGGATATGCACAAAAAGAATCCTCCATTTGCTCACACCCATGAGTCTGGCCCGCATAATATAATCCGCATCTCGCAGCCGGATAAACTCGCTTCGCACAATTCTCACATAGCTGGGTGCAAACACAATTCCCAAAGAAAGGATCACATTTTGCTTTCCGCTCCCCATGATGCTGATGACCACCAGGGCCAGAAGAATGCTGGGAAAGGAGTTGACCGCATCCGTGATCCGCATGATAGCCTCGTCCAGTATTCCTCCGAAATATCCCGTCACCGCCCCCACAAGAATGCCTGCCCCGGCAGAAATGATGACTATGGCGGTACTCACCGTGACTGTGGTACCGATTCCCTGCATGACTCTTGAAAAAATATCCCTGCCGAAATTATCCGTTCCAAAGAGATGACGGAAGGATGGCGCATGAAAGCGCTCGGCGGAGGACATGGCTGTGGGGCTGTAGGGTGTCCATACCAGACTCAGTAAGCCCAATGCCACCGCAAGGCCCGTCATGATCAGACCAACCAAAAGATACTTATTCTGTTTTTTGAGCCATGCTGCTATCCTTTTCAATCCAAATCCCTCATATCTGAATCAATCCGAGGCCAAAAAACATCTGCTTTGTTACCCCATCACTTGGTGCTGATCCTGGGGTCGATCACCCGATACAGCACATCTACCAGAAAATAAACCACGATCACCACAAAGGTAATATATAAGATCAAGATCTCCACTACGGGGAAGTCTCTTGTTGAAATCGAACTGATCAGTAGCTTTCCGATCCCCGGAAGGCCGAAAACCTGCTCCACCACAATGCTGCCGGCAACAATCTCCGCAATGATCATGCCCAGGAAGGTCACCACAGGCATCATGGCGTTTCGGAGCACATGCCCATAGGCCACCTGTCGCTCCGTTGCGCCCTTGCTGTACGCTGTGCGCACATAATCCGCATGCATCTCCGTCAACATGGAATTGCGCAGAAATCTCGCCGTCATGGCGATCTTTGGAATGGCCACGGAAATTGCCGGAAAGATCAGATATCCCACAAAGCCCCAGAAGTCCTTTTCGTAGCTCACATATCTTCCGGGGGAAAACCATCTGAGTAAAATACCAAAGAAATAAGTCACAAGAACACCTAGGAAAAAAGAAGGAACTGCCATGGCTGTCTGAGTGCCCACATTCAGGATCACATCCAGAACGCGATTCTTGCTCCTGGCCCAGAAAACACCGAGTGGAATGGCAATGACAGCAATAAAGATCATGGAAAGAAAAGCCAGCGAGAGCGTCACGGGAAGCTTATCTCCGATGAGCTCCGACACCGGCATCATTTGATTCATATTCTTGGAATAACGGTAGCTGTTGCCGAAATTCCCCTTCAGAACATTTCCCGCCCAACTGATATAGCGCACAAGGGGCGGCTTATTCAGGCCCAGCTCCTCCCGCAGCTGCTGCGCCTGCTCCGGTGTGGCCTCCGTACCTAAGATGGAGGTCACCACATCTCCGGGAATGATCTGAAACGCAAGGAAGGCCAGCACGGATACCAGAAACAGTGTCAAGATCAGCGTAGCCAATTTTTTCACCAGGTATTTCATGCGTGGCCCTCCTTTATGTTTCAAGGCTTATCATTACTTTTTGAAGTAAACTGTGCTCATATCCTGCACATAGATCGGATAGAACTGATATCCTCCCAGATCCTTATTCATGGCGATGGTGATGGGCGGTACCTGAATGAATGCGGATGCAGCGTCATCCACCAGGATCTTCTGCGCCTGCTTGTAAAGCTCGGTCTTCTCGTCCATCTTCAGGCTCGCCGATGCCTTCTGATAGGTCTCGTCGTATTCCTTGCTGGCAAAATTAATGAAGTTCTTGCTGGAGTCCGTCTGGAACCGAACCAGAAGATAGCTGGGCGTCATATCGCTGGTGATACCGCAGACAGTCGCCTGATATTTCCGATCCGCATAGACATCGCTGAGCCAGCTGTTCCACTCGATCAGATTGATCTTTGCATTGATGCCGGCATCCTTGAGCTGCTCTGCCACTACCTCCGCCGTCTGCACATGGGCTTCGTAGTTGGAGGGCACATCGATGGTAAACTCCAGACCATCCGCATATCCGGCCTGCGTAAGCAATTCCTTTGCCTTTTCGATATTGGCTCCGGTGCCATAGGTATCATTCAGATCCACATAATAATCCTTCAGTGTGGGCAGCATTGCGGAGCTGATGATCCTGCTGTTTCCACCGGTCACAAAATCATTTGCCCGATCCTTGTCCAGAGCGTAGCAGACTGCCTGACGCACCAGGATGTTGTCGAAGGGTGCCGCCGCGTTGTTAAAGAACAAGGCCTGCACCACATCGGAGGGCGCCGCAAGGATCTGATAATCATTTTTCAGCTCCTCTGCCTGAGAATCCGTCAGATAGGAATACAGATCGATGGAATGACCCTTCAGCTCCATCAGTGCAGTATCTGCGCTGTTGATGATCTTAAACTTTACCTCATCCAGGTAGGGAAGTCCCTCCTGCCAGTAATCTGCGTTCTTCTTCAGTACCAAACCCTCCTGGGGCTTGTAGGAAACATAAGAAAACGGTCCGGTTCCGATGGGGTCACTTCCCTCAGCCTCTCCGCTTCCCTTAGGAATGATGGCTGTGGTGAAACTGTAGATCAGTTCCAAATTAGCACTTCCCGTCTTCACCTGGACCGTATGCTCATCGATCACAGTAACGCTTTCCAGCGTTGCCAAACTCGATACCAGTGCAGTACCATCCAGGAGTCCGGATGCCCTCTCCAACGAATACTTGACATCCTCCGCCGTTACGAGGTTACCATTGTGGAACTTCACACCATCCCGCAGGGTAAAGGTGTAGGTAAGCCCGTCCTCCGATACGGAGTAGTCTTTCGCCACTGCACAGGTCAATTTGCCATTTACATCGGTCTTTAACAGACCTTCGAAAATGTTAAACAGAATCTCTTTGGTTCCTGCCGCCTTTGCTTTGTGTGGGTCAAGACTGTCAATATCCTGTTGAACGCCGACAACCACCGAACCGCCATAGGTCGGCTGATCACCGGCAGAGGACTTATCCTCCGAAGACTTGCCACCTGCGCATGCGCCCAGTGCAGCGATCAAGAGAAGTGCCATGAGACTTACAACGAAATTTCTCTTCTTCATAATACTCTCCCTTTCTTTTCAGAAAATAAATCTCTCTATTCAATTGTCAAGGTCATTTTATCATACTTTTCCCGGATTGCAAGTTTTTTTCTAAGTACAATCTCCTTATCCCTTGTACCGCTTCTCATAGTCCTCACTGATTGCAGCGGTGCAGGCAGTGATCCCCATGGCCAGGTCTTTTTTGTTTTTCGCTTTTCTGACAGCGGACACCGTATCGGACAGAACCTGATAGTTCAGCGCGGTTCCCGCCTCGTCGCACACATAATTGATCGCCCGCTGTGCGCTAATTCCAAACCTTCCCGCCACCTCGATGGAATCAATGTTTGCCCCCAGGAAGAGGAACTCCCATCCATGCTTTTCCTTCTCCTGCTCCACCATTTTCTTGACCTTTTTGTAGTCATAAATATGGCTGGAATTCTCCATGCCATCCGTGGTGATGATAAATAAGGTCTTCTCCGGCCGGTCCTCCTCCCGGGCATACTTATGGACATTTGATATGTGGTGGATCGCACCGCCGAGGGCGTCCAACAGTGCGGTACAGCCCCTTACATAATACTGCCTGTCGTTCATCGGCTCCACCTTTCCCACCGGCACCCTGTCATAGAGCACCTCCGTCCGGTCATCGAAGAGTACCACGGAAACAAACGCCTCGCCCTCCTCCTTTTGCTGCTTTTCGATCATGGAATTGAAACCGCCGATGGTGTCCTTTTCCAGCCCTCTCATGGATCCGCTCCTGTCCAGTATAAAAACCACTTCCGTTAAACCCTTTCGCATAATGCTCCTCCTTTTTTCTTCATCGCCCCACCGGGCATTTCCTTGTTCTGGGATCATTATACAATATTCTTTTTAAAAACAGGTCGCTTGGCAAGCGACCTGTTGACATAATACTTTTACTGATTCAATGTCCTGTACGCTAATGCGATTTTGCAAATCGAAGCTCCCAAGGATGCCTTCGCTTCTGCAGATGATTTGACTGTGGCTTTATGATATGCGGAAGAAGGGGCCCGGCCGAAGGCTGGAAGGATGCCTTCGCTTCTGCAAATGATTTGACTGAAAATTTATGTTATGATACACGGCAAACCATGCTCTTCGAGCTGGATGTCCAGCTCGATCATGTCATAGATTTTGTTCTCGATGAAATAGGAGAAGATGACATCTGTCTTGTCGCAGGGCGAAAGGGCATACCCCGCTCTGGCCAGCAAATCCTTGGTCTCATCCAGGCTCAGCTTTGCTCCCACGCAAAGACAAAGTGCCGTCAGCTTCTGGGGATGATAGTCCGTGTTGTTCTTGATCTTGGAAAAGATCTTTTTATCTACGATCGCCCGCTTGTAAACCTCCGCGTTCTCCATCTTCTTGTCCCGGATCAGATACATAAGGTACTGGGAAAAGGTGTCGGAAAGATGCCTCATCCGCTCTTCCAGCCTGCCCTCATGCTCCGTCTCAAAGTCCAGAAAGGCGTCTTCTTCCTCTCTCTTGACCGACATCACCTTGTCTTCGCAGATGTCGGCATCGTCCTGCCGCGCTTCCCTCTTCAGGAAGCTCAGGCCACCTGCAAATGGTCCGGCCTGCTTTTTTGCTTTTGCGGCCGCAGCAGGTATAGCAGCAGGTGCAGCAGAAGAAGGTGCGGCGGCAGGCATGGAGTGCATGCCAAAACTGAAGTTGTCCGGCCGGCGAGGGATATTTCTTTGGAGTTCTCTTTGCCTTACCTCATCCTCCTGCCTAAGAATTGTCGTGGTGTTGCCAAGGAAACTGTGCGCCTCGTTGCCGTACTCTTCTGCGTGCTTTTCCAGAATGTAATTTCTGTCAATATATTCCTCCAAGCCGGGAAAGAGCTTTCTTCCCAGGGTGCTCGCCCTTTCGTCAAAGACCACCAGATACACTTCCATGTCATGGCCGAGAAGAAATGCGCTGATCTCGTCCACAGCGATCCGCATTCCCTCCTCCTTAGGGTATCCGAAGCCCCCGGTGGAGATCAGCGGGAAGGCAATGGACTTGATTCCGTTTTCCGTTGCAAGCCGCAGGCAGCTTTGGTAGCAGGAACGGAGCTTTTCCTCCTCCCCCTCGCTTCCACCCTGATACAGTGGGCTTACCGCATGAATGATGAATTTAGCTGGAAGGCGAAAACCAGGTGTGAGAAAGGCGTTTCCTTCCGGGACATATCCGATCTTTTCCTTCCGGTAGGCCAAAAGCTCGTCAAAGCCGGCGGCCTGATAGACGGCGATGTCGCACCCCGTGCCCACGGCTACCTGCGCGCTTGCCGTATTAACGATGGCCTCCGTATTCATTTTTGTAATATCGTTTCGTATGATCTTAAGTGCCATTCAAGTCTCCTTTTCCTTCGGGTGATCTGCCGCCATATCACATGACCGATTTCCATGCAAAAAAGCCGCCCAAATAAATGGCCATCAAGATTGAAAATCCGGCAATCAGCCAGGGATATACCTTTTTATGACGACTGACAAGCTCTCCCAGTATCACAAAGAGCGGAAGGGCGCAGAGCATGTATCTGCCGCCGCTCACCAGCCAGGTCACTGAATAATTGATCATGGTATATACATACAAAAAAGCGGTATATTTCAGGGGATGGCGTTTTCTTCAGTAGTAAAGGGCCGCAAAGGTTAGGAAAAAGAGCAGAAACTCCGGCAGCCAGATGCAGGCCTTCAGGGAGACTGATGTTTCCGGACGAAACAGGTAGGAGCTGATCTCCCTTATGGTGTTTGTAAAGAAGGTGGGCCCCAGATGCCAGTGATCCTTCTGATAAAACACAAAGCGAAAGGGATCTCCCTCCACCCGGTAATTGATCCAGAGATAAACCAAATTACCCACGGGGATCAGCAATAGAAAGCTTGCCTTCGCAAAAAGCTCTCTTAAAAATGCCCTTCCTCTTTTTTCCCGCAAATAGGTGACGGGCGGATGGGACACCAGAAATTCCACCGCCCCCACTCCCAGCACGATCACTCCCTGCGCTCTGCAAAGGGCACAGAGCAATCCCAGAAGCCCCACCATCCACCATTTATGCCGCCTGATACAAAAGAAGGCAGTCGATAGCAGGCAAAAGAACAGCCCCTCCGTCATCACAGCCCCGAAAAAGAAGGCAAATGGAGAAATGCTGAGTAGGACAATACTCTTTTCCGCCACCTCCGGATTGTATTCCTCCGAGATGGTCAGATAAAAGAATCCCGCTCCCACCGCATATGCAACTGTGGAAAGGATCATCCCACACAGCTGCAGATCCCCGCCCAGAAGCCCCAGAAATCTGATCAGCCATGGATAAAGCGGGAAAAAAACCAGAAACAAATGCTGCCCGTCTTCGATACAATTTGCATATCCCTTTTGGGCAATATCCAGATAGTGGGGACCATCCCAACGATTCCAGCAAGACAGATAATCCCGCAGAGTATAATCCGCCCCCTCCGCATATACGCAAAACAGGAATCCGCCGAGGACATAGAGGAGCAACCGAAAGAGCAATGCAAGACCAAACACCTTTGCAAACAGGAGAAGCTCCGTTTTTCCTTGGGCTTGAAGCTCTGTTTTTGTGCTAATTCCATCGCCCTTTGGGCATTCTGCTCCGGCCTTTAGGCCGAGCCGCTTTCCAAAATCCCAAAGCCACAGGATTGGAAATACTCCCACCATGCAGGTTAACAAAAGATTGATCAACATCTCACTCACTCCATTACCGCCAACTCATAGCTATTTATCGGGATCAGGATGCACTCGCTCCAAAGCTCTCGTTTTGCATCCTCACCGGTGATCATATAAACAGTCCCTCGCACCGGCTTCTCTCCCGCCTCCAACTCCCGGAACTGATATTTCTCCGAGTAGGACAACCCGTTTTTGTCCACACTTTTTCCCTGAAAAAGCTTTGCATCCACCTCTAACGCGTAAAGGGTTAAGATTTCCGCCGTATTGGCCGCCCGCTCATCCCCTCTGACCACAGGTGTGATACAAAGGGGCCTGTCATCCGCATACTGCCCGGCTGTTTGCACTGCCTCCAGGAAGTCATGAAAGTAATAATACTCCAGCGTCTGTGCGTGATCTGTAAAATATGTATGTAAAAAGCAAACACTGAGGAGCCCATATCCGATCACCGGAATCCATAGCAGTTTTTTCAGTTTTTTCAGGCTTTTCAGGCTTTTCCTGATCTCGTCCAAACCGATCCCCACCAGAAGGAGCAGGGAATAAAACAGGAAATTGATCCGATTGACATTCACCCACGCCGTAATGAGACCGGACAGATTGCCAATGACAAAAAAGCATAGTATGGCAAAAAATTCCGCTCTTTTCACCCTCTGTTCTTCTCTCACACAGACCAGTAAAACTCTGATCAGGCCCAGAGCTGCCACCGGCAGAAAACCTATTGTCACCGCTCCATATCCCGGTACCGTATTCCAGGGCAACCCATCCCCCCGCAGATAGACACTGACCAATGATAAAAAATTATTCCGCAACTGCATCCCCTTATCGTCTGCAAAAAACAGGATATCCCTTGCCCGGATACTGTCAGGAAAATAGGGCATGGTACAAAAGGGAGTCCTTATGGTCTTCCAGCCAAAGGCGTTGATCATCATGGTCAGATAAATGGG
This sequence comes from uncultured Lachnospiraceae bacterium, assembly GCA_902766425.1. Classification (GTDB taxonomy): domain Bacteria; phylum Bacillota; class Clostridia; order Lachnospirales; family Lachnospiraceae; genus Acetatifactor. The sequence goes on along the minus strand of CACXDS010000211.1, from coordinate 2,798 downwards.
CCAGGATACCAATGCATAAATTCCCGCTGAAATCAGAACATTTTTCCAGTTAAGCACCCTTTGCAGACACAGCCAGAATGCCATACATGCCAGAAAGACCGGAACCGTGTAAAAAGATACTCCATAGGTATACATACATAGTCCGAAAAAAATCATGGAAAGATACAACCAGACTCTTTTTCCTTCGATTCCAGCCAGAAGAAGCGCTACTCCGATCAAAAAAACATGTGGAAAAAGATTACAGTCCAGCGCCCATCTGCTCTGCATAAAATGCCAGGGATTCACTGAGGCAAAAAGCAGCGTGAGCACTGCTCCTTCCACACCGCACAGCCTTCTTGCGATCACATATAGTGCTGCCAGACCAATCATGCTGAAAATCAATACGGGAAGCCTTGCCGTTACCGTCGACATTCCGAACAACCAAAAAAGCGGAACCATACTATAGGACAAAAGAGAACTCATCTGACCATAGCCCCATGCTGTCAAATGTACAGGCATAAATGTCCCGAAACGATCTGTTCCATATTTGGAAAGTGCCATGGCGTCCACCGCAGCCATGGCACCGTCCTGATTCATGCCGCCCGGAAGCTCTCCAAATCGCCAAAGCCTGATGGAAAGAGCAAACACCATTAACAGAACCACTGCCCAGCCTTCCTGCAACCGTAGCTTTCCAACCTTCAGAAAGCCTTCCTTCCTGGCCGTCTCCTCCGTGCTCCGCTCCTGCGCCCCGAATCCGGGCTTTACCAGCAAAGCGCCCATCGCCAACAGAAAAACAGCATAACATAAGGCATTTACTGCTTCTTTAAAATCCATACCCTTCCATCCCTTTTCAGGTTTATCTCTTGATATCGTAATTCATATTCATCAGATTGCGAATGACGCTCTCATCGTCCGTGATATTGGCATCTCCGTGAATGGTGTGCTTTAACACACTGCTGGCCACTGCAAAATTCACCATATCCATGGGCTTATAGTCGTGCATGATGGCATAGATCAAGCCGGAGGCAAAGGCATCTCCGCCGCCTACGCGATCCAGAATATTAAAGGTAAAGAGCTTGCTCTCAAAGGTGTGATCGTCATACCACATAAAGGCCTTCAGGCTGTTCTCACTTCCGCTGTGGGCATAGCGCACATGGCGCGCGATACATTTCAGATTGGGATAACGCTCCACAAAGGCCCGGAATATCTCATCCTGCTGTTCATAGGAGGGCTGCAACGGAACGCCATCCTTGACATCCCCCTTTGCATGATCCTTCTCATCCTTCCAGAGATGGTAGGGCTCAATTCCCAGAAGTACATCCACATAGGGCAGGCATTCTGTGCAGAAATCTCTGGCCTCCTCCCAGGACCAGAGGGTGCTTCGGAAATTCCCGTCAAAGCTGACTGTCAGTCCCTTCTCCTTCGCCTTCCTGATACAATCCATGACCAGCTTGCGACAGTTGGGTCCAAGTGCCGGTGTGATACCGCTTAAATGAAGCCAGGTAAACTCCGATAACAGCGCATCCAGATCCACCTTAGAGAAATCATACTCCGTAATGGCGCTGTGCTTTCTGTCATAGGTCACTTTGCTGGCCCGGATCCCATATCCCGTCTCCAGATAATAGGTTCCCAGTCTGTGAGTGGGGGTCTCCTCCGGGGTACTTAAGATCACAGGAGTGCAGTGCACATCGTTGCTGCGCAGCATACGGATCGCACTCTTTCCCAGACTGTTATTAGGAACTACCGTAAAGAAGGTGCTGTCAACGCCCAGATTGGCAAGGGCCAGGGCAATGTTCGCCTCACTTCCGCCGTAGCTGGCGTCAAAGCTATTGGTCACTCTGATCTTTTCGTAATTGGGAGGTGTCAGCCGCAGCATGATCTCCCCGATGGCTAAAAATTTATTATCTGCATTCTCCGGTATCAGTGGATTTCGATGTTCCATAGATTCCTTGTTCTCCCTTCAATTTAATCTGAGTCGTTACTATCATCTTATCGTTACCGGGGAGGGAAGTCAACAGAAAACACATGCCTGCTCACATTCCGACTCCCGCTTTTTAAAACTTGTTCCGAAAAACTGTCCCATTATACGGACAAGAGGCGGTCCATTTTACAATGAACCGCCTCTCCTTACTTGTCATATATGAATCTGCCTCCTTGAAGCAGGGCGAATCCGGCATCCTGTCACCACCCCTGCCGCAAGTAGCAGGCATCAATTCCTTAGAACTTCCCAGCCTTAGCAGCTTCCTCAATGGAAACGGCTACGGATACAGTCATACCAACCATGGGGTTGTTACCTGCACCGATGAGACCCATCATCTCCACATGTGCGGGAACGGAGGATGAACCTGCAAACTGCGCGTCGGAGTGCATACGGCCCATGGTATCGGTCATGCCGTAGGAAGCAGGACCTGCTGCCATGTTGTCGGGATGCAGGGTACGGCCGGTGCCACCGCCGGATGCAACGGAGAAGTACTTCTTGCCCGCCTCAGTGCGCTCCTTCTTGTAGGTACCTGCAACGGGATGCTGGAATCTGGTGGGATTGGTGGAGTTACCGGTGATGGATACATCCACATTCTCCTTCCACATGATGGCAACGCCTTCCTGTACATCATTGGCACCATAGCAGTTTACCTGTGCTCTGGGGCTGTTAGCGTCCTTGGAATAGCACTTGCGGAATACTTCCTTTACCTCGCCGGTAAAGTAATCGTACTCGGTCTCCACATAAGTAAAGCCGTTGATTCTGGAAATGATCTGAGCAGCGTCCTTGCCGAGACCGTTCAGGATCACGCGAAGGGGCTTCTGGCGAACCTTGTTGGCCT
>CACXDS010000210.1 GCA_902766425.1 uncultured Lachnospiraceae bacterium | reverse complement strand
GATCACTGGATTATGCTGGCAAAGTAACTCATATGCAGGTCCGCAGGGCGGAAAAGACAGATCAGCACAAAGGAAAATTCAGGGCAGAAACGGCCCAAGCAGAAAAACAAAAAATGCACAATTCTGAGTGGGTGCTTCGGAAACTCCGGCTGAAAAAACCGGAGTTTTCGGCGCTTTTTGGAGAGGATTCGCCCTGAAAAGAGGACAAAAATTTAACTGATATTTGGCAGAAAACTTGACCATTTCTGAATTATGTGGTAAAGTTTTATAAGTTTCAGAGGGCATGGACCGAAGGGATGCGTTGGACGAAGGAGTTCAAGGCGTTGTTTTTGTCTGTCCGGCTGGCTGAAAGCAGAAACAGAACAACATGGAGAGGAGTTGTAAGTATTATGAAGAAGAAGTTACTGAGTCTGTTGCTGGTAGCTGCGATGTCTGCAAGCATGTGTGCCTGCACCAACAGCGCTAACGGCGGCGGTACAACTGAGAGCACCGGCGAGAGCCAGTCTCAGGTAAGCACACAGGAGTCCGAAAGCAGCGGAGAGCAGCAGAGTGTAGAGGCTGGTATTCCTGCTGTAGCATGGGCAAACATGGAATATGATGAGGCATCTGCATTCATCTACAATAATGTTCTGGGTGAGTTCCGGGACATATACGCGAAGGCAGCTGACGCGAAGTCCGTTTCCGAGAGCTATGCGCTTCAGGCACTGGCTGAGGCAAAGCTTCTGGAGTCCGCAATCATGCTTCCCACCACTTCCCGTGGCGGAAACTATTCCATTTCCAGAGTGGCACCTTACACGGCTACACCCGTGCTTTGGGGAAATGACAGCGAGAGACTTCATCAGGTGATCGTGTGCAACGAGATCATTAAGAGTGAGGATCGCGCCGAGATGAAGGCTAAGCATGCGGAACTCAAGGGCACCGGTACCTATGAGCAGTGGGTAAAGGATTTTCTGAAGGAGAAAGGCTACACCATTAAGGATACCTATTCTCTGGCTAACAACGCTGATGTGGTGACCTGGGATGTAATTTCCACCTCCGAGGCAGCAGATTCCGAGAAGATCGTTCAGACCTATGACGGTCTGGTAGAGTATGACCTGGAGGGCGTTCTGCAGCCTGCACTGGCTGAGAGCTGGGAAGTATCCGATGACGGTCTGACCTACACCTTCCACCTTCGCGATACCGTTTGGGTTGACTCCCAGGGTCGTAAGGTCGCTGATGTAAAGGCTGATGATTTTGTGGCCGGCTTCAACCACATGCTGGATTGCCCGGATGCTCCCTGGTATCTGGTTGAGGGTCTGGTTGTAGGTGCTTCTGAGTATATCAGCGGCGAGATCACTGACTTTAGTCAGGTTGGCGTAAAGGCTGTTGACGATCACACTGTTACCTATACGCTTGAGACTCCCGCAAGCTATTTCATGACCATGCTCGGCTATGGCGCATTCGCTCCTATGAGCAGAGCGTACTATGAGTCCCAGGGCGGTAAGTTCGGCGCAGATTACGATCCTTCCGCTGACAGCTACACCTATGGCAAGAGCAAGGATAACATCGCATACTGCGGTCCTTATCTGGTAACCAACGCTACCGAGAAGAACATCATTAAGTTTGAGCTGAATCCTTCTTACTGGAACAAGGCTAATGTAAACATTAAGGTTCAGAACTGGCTGTACAACGATGGTTCCGATACTCTGAAGTCCTACAACGATATGGTTGCAGGCGTGATCGATGGTGCAGGACTGAACAGCTCTGCACTGGAGGTGGCTAAGGGAGATGGAAACTTTGATAAATATCACTATATCTCCAGCTGTGACGCTACCACCTATTCCCTGTTCCTGAATCTGAATCGTGCAGCATTCCATAACTTTAATGATGAGACTGCTGCCGTATCCGCGCAGACTGAGGATGATGCCCTGAGAACAAAGTGGGCGGCAAGCAATGTACATTTCCGTCGTGCACTTATGTTCTCCGTGGACAGAGGATCCTACAACGCTCAGAGCGTTGGCGAGGAGTTAAAGCTCACTTCCTTGAGAAACTCTTATACACCCGGTAACTTCGTGTTCTTGGATGAGGATGTAACCGTTGTCATTAACGGCAAGGCTACCACCTTTAAGGCAGGTACCAACTATGGCGTGATCGTTCAGGCACAGCTTGACGCCGACGGCGTGAAGATCAAGGCATGGGATCCCAAGGCAGAGGACGGCGCAGGCTCCTCCGATGCATTTGACGGTTGGTACAATGCGGCTAACGCAAAGGAAGAGCTGAATACTGCAATCGAAGAGCTGAAGGCACAGGGCATCGAGATCAGTGCAGAAAAGCCTATTTACCTTGATCTTCCCTACTACTCCGGAAGTACCCTTCGTACAAACCAGGCAAATGTTGTAAAGCAGTCCATCGAGGCAGCACTGGACAAGAAGGTTATTGTGAATTTGGTAGAGTGTAAGGAATTGGTAGAGTGGTACTATGCAGGATATTATCCTTCCACCGGTGATGAGAGCAACTTTGATCTCTGCGATCTGTCCGGCTGGGGCCCCGACTATGGTGATCCCAAGACCTATCTGGATACCTTCCTTCCCGATGGTTCCGGTTATATGACCAAGATGATCGGTATCTACTAAGAAGCATTGGTTCCAAGCAATAGTGGTCGTGCAGAACCTTCATTTGCAAGATCGGCTCTGACCGATTACACAGAATAATCACTCAGGAGAATGGCGGAAAACTGCCATTCTCCTGTAGTCATATAAAAGTACAGGTAAAAAAACATGGCAAAATACTTGATCAACCGAATTCTATATGGTCTTTTTTCTCTGGTGGTCGTTGTGGCGATCGTCATGATCCTGATCTATTCCCTGCTGAACCGTGATCTGATCTTTGCGGGGGATTCCACCTATGTAAAGCAGAGCGGCAATCAGAAGGAAGCCTACATGTATTCCAAGTGGGAGCTGTACGGGTATGTGGATTATGTGCCCTATGCGGATTATCTGAAGGACCTGGTGAAGGACGGTGTGATCGATGAGGAGACCCGCAGCGCTGCGGCTTCCTTTGGCAGAACAGAGGCTAAGGATTCTGAGATCGCGGCGGAATATGTGGCGAAATTCAAAGCCTTCTATGAAAAGAAGGGCTATACCGTTGTGCGTTTGGACGCAAAGATGAACGGAAAGAAGCTGGCAAACGGCGGACAGCAGCAGCTTTTTGCCTATCGGAATCTTCCCGTGGGACACAGAGTATGGAAGTATTTTACAGGGCTGCTTTCTTTTGATAATATTCATAAAGTCGAAAATATTGTAGGGGACAGGGGACTGACCTTTACTTTACATGATCCCGCTTATGGCGGAAATAAATTCTCGCCGGCCATTTTGGGCAACGGCACCTATCACAAATATCTCTTATATTGCGATGATCGTTTTCCCTATGTGCATCAGCATTTTGTCACATTAAATCTTGGCATGTCCTATTCCGTGAATCAGGGAGTGGATGTGTTCACCACCATGACAGCCACTCAGGGCTCCTATGTGAGAAGGATGGTGACCTATCCCACAGGCCTGACGGAGGAATCGGCGGATGATCTTCATACGGCCACTTATCTGGAGGGTTCCCTTGCGGCAAGTCTGGTATATGCGGATCGTTTCGCAGATGACTATACCAATGTCATCACCAAGAAGGGCGGTCTTTCCAAGGTGGGCTATTCCTTTGTCATCGGTATCATCGAAGTGGTTCTGGCCTATGTGATCGGTATTCCCATCGGTGTATTGATGTCCCGGAAGAAGGATAAGCTGGCGGACAAGCTGGGCACTATTTATATTGTGTTTGTCATTGCCGTTCCCAGTCTGGCCTATATCTTTATGATCAAGGCCATCGGCGGCAAGCTGGGGCTTCCCACCACCTTTGATATGGAATCCGCCAGCAGATTGATGTATGTTCTACCCATTATTTCCCTATCCCTTCCCTCCATCGGCGGTCTGATGAAGTGGATGAGAAGATTCATGATCGATCAGATGAATTCGGACTATGTGAAATTTGCCAGATCGGGCGGTCTGTCCGAGAGGGAGATCTTCTCCAAGCATATTATGAAGAATGCAGTGATTCCCATTGTACATGATATTCCGGGCAGCGTACTGTTTGCACTGGTGGGTGCCATTATCACAGAGCGAGTCTATGTGGTACCCGGTGCCGGAAATCTTTTAACCATAGCGATCAATAAGTATGATAACGGTGTGATCGTGGGTGTGACCTTATTCTATGCCACACTGAGTGTGGTTGCACTGATCCTCGGAGATGTGCTGATGTCGATCGTAGATCCCAGAATTTCTTATACGACGAAGGATAGGTAAAAGAATATGGCAAAAAAAGAGACGATGACAAAGAAGTCAAGAGAAAAATCGAATGAGAAATCGGTGGAAAGAGCGAGTTCTGCTCCAAAGCAAGCAGTAGCGGTTGCAGCAAATGATCCTTTGGCGGGTTATACCGACGAGGAGCTCTTTACCAGAGTCCCCCTGGACAGCATGAGTGCGGAGAAGATTACGGCGCCCAGATATTCCTACTGGCAATCCGTGTTCCGTGTGTTCTTCAAAAAGAAACTCAATATTTTCATTCTTCTGCTTCTGGCAGTGGTGGTGATCATGGCCTATGCTTATCCGGCATTAGTGGATTACGATCCCTTTGCCAATCTGCTGGATTCCACGGCAAAGCATTTGGGACCGAAGGCAGCCATGGCTAAATTTGGAAAGAGTATCCACTACATTTTAGGTACCGGCGGTTCCGGAGAAGCCACCTTTGATGCCATCTGGTATGGCTCCAGGATCTCTATTTCCCTGGCCTTTGTGAGCGCTCTGATCAATATGTCCATTGGCGTGGTGCTGGGGGCTGTGTGGGGCTTCTCCAAGCGGGTTGATTTTATCATGACGCAGGTATATAGTATTATCTCCAATGTCCCCTCCATCCTGCTGATCTCTGTATTGATCATGCTTGTGGGTGCAGGCTTCTGGAGCATGGTTTTTGCTTTTACCATCACCGGATGGATTGCAATCGCCTATTTTATCCGTACGCAGGTGGTCATCATTCGTGACCGGGAATACAATCTGGCGTCGAAATGCCTCGGCACTTCTACCCTGAAGATTGCCATGCGGAATATTTTGCCGTTTATGACCTCTGTTATCGTGACACTGGCAGCTACGGAGATTCCCGGATATATCAGCTCGGAAGTATTCCTTGCATATATCGGTATGGGTCTTTCCGATAAATCTTTGGGTGTTATCATTTCCGAGGCACAGAGTGCCATGGTGACTCCCGGCTGGGAGCTGGAATTCTGGAGCCCTGTTGCAGTGACGGCCATTATCTCTGTGGTTCTCTATGTGGCCGGCCAGAACCTGGGCGACGCCTCCGATCCCCGCACACATATGTAAGTATGTTCCAGATTTGCGAAGCAAATCTGGAATCCTGAGCGGAGCGAAGGATGTGCCGAAGTCGCAGACTGAGTCTGCGATCCTGAGCGAAGCGAAGGATGTGCCGAAGGGCACACCAAGGGCACACCAAGGGCACACCAAGGGCACACCGAAGTCGCGCAATGTTGTAATATGATTCAAGTTTGGAGAAGAGTATGGAAGACAAAAAGGTATTATTATCAGTCAAGGATCTGATCGTTCGTTTCCGTGTCCGTGGCAGAAGGCTTACGGCAATCCGCAATATTTCTCTGGACATATATGAAGATGAATCCATAGCCATCGTGGGAGAATCCGGGTCCGGAAAGTCCGTTTTCACTAAAACCTTTGCCGGAATGCTGGACAGTAATGGCTATATTGATCAGGGAAGTATCATCTTTGATGATCCTGAACTGTCGGATACCAAGGTGGCACTGAACAATCTGGCCAGAAAGATCATCGCAAAGACAAAGAATAAGCTGGATGATTATTCCAAGCTGGAGTTCGGCAAAGAGCAATTCCTTGAGATGGAGCGCCTGAAGGAGGAGAAAGCTGGGAGAGAAAAGCTGGATCCTGCCAAGAAGGAGGAGTTTGACAAGAAGCTTGCCGGGCTCAAGACACTCCGTACAGAAAAGTTCAATCTGAATCAGACCCTGGATCCCAAGAAGGACAAGGAGCAGATCCGAAAGCTTGCGGAAGAGATCAAGAGTCTGGACAGGCAGATGGAGGAACTCGGCAAGGAATTGGAGAGAGAAGAGTCCGAGGCCAAGAGGAAAGCAGAGTCTGACAGTGCCTATCTGGCTGATTATCAAAAGAAAATGACCGAGCTTCAGGATAAATACAAGAAAGCCATCGAAGCAACTATCAGTGATAAGACCAGGAAGCGAAATGAACGGCTGGCAAAGGAGGTTTATCTCTCCGTGGGAAGATATCCTTACCAGAAGCGTATGCAATTGATCCGGGGTTTGGTCAAGGAACTGAAGGGCGCTATGGAGCGGGGCGTGGATCTGGAGAATGACACTGTTTGCAACGAGATCTTCGATAAGGTGGCATTCCGTGTGCAATATCTGGATGAGACAGAGAATCAGCTCCACGGCAAGTGTATCCTGAATCTGGCAAAGGTAAAATATGCCAATGACTGGACACAGATCCGTGGCCGTAAGATCGCAACAGTATTCCAGGATCCCATGACCAGCTTGAACCCGATTCTGACCATCGGCAAGCAGATCACCTCCATCATCATGAAGCACCAGGGCTGCTCGGAGGCGGAGGCCAGGGAAAAGGCCTTGGATCTGATGAACAAGGTTGGAATTCCCAATGCTGAGAAGCGTTTTGACGACTATCCCTTCCAGTATTCCGGAGGGATGCGTCAGAGAATCGTTATTGCCATCGCATTGTCCTGTCAGCCCAAGATTTTGATCTGCGATGAGCCTACAACGGCACTTGATGTGACCATCCAGGCGCAGATCCTGAAGCTGATCAAGGATCTGCAGAAGGAATTTCATTATACGATTGTATTTATCACCCATGACCTGGGAGTTGTGGCAAATATCGCCGATCGTGTGGCAGTGCTTTATGCCGGGCAGATTGTGGAGCTCGGTAAGGTGGAGGAGGTGTTCTATGATCCTCGCCATCCCTATACCTGGGCGCTTTTGTCCTCCCTGCCCCAGCTGGCTCAGAGGAACACCACCCTGTATTCCATTACGGGTACACCGCCCTCTCTGTATAACAACATTGTAGGCGATGCATTTGCGCCTCGTAACCCCTACTGTATGAAGATTGACACGCTTCTGGAGCCGCCCATGTTCCAGGTGACTGAGAGTCATTATGCAAAGACCTGGCTGCTGGATCCCAGATCCCCGAAGATGGAAAAACCGGAGATCATCAAGAATATCCATGAGAAGCTCATGGCCGCCTTCAACATATAGCCAGCATTAAGTCCAAGTCAATTTTTCTGATAAGCGCCGATGAAAGCTTGCTTTCATGAGGCGATTGTCAGGAAAATTGATTTGGAAGGATAGATTTGGACTTAATGTAATCTGAGATAAAGGAGAAAGAACCGTGGCGAAGACAACACATTTGCCGGAACACGGCCCGATTGCCAAAAACGGAAAAGAGATTCTGCTTTCCATCAAGAATGTGGATATTACCTTTGGCAAGGGTGAGAACGCCGTCCGTGCAGTTAAAAATGCCAGTTTTGATATTTATAAGGGAGAGACCTTTTCTCTGGTGGGAGAGTCCGGCTCCGGAAAGACCACCATCGGCCGTGCGGTCATTCGAGTGAATCCCTGCGCCGCCGGTGAGATTCAGTATAAGGGCGTGAAGATCTCGGGAAAGATCCCTCATTCCCTGGACCGGGAGGTCATCCGAAATGTGCAGATGGTATTTCAGGATCCTGCGGCGTCCTTGAATGAACGGGCGACGGTGGATTATATCATCTCCGAGGGCTTGTATAATTTCCATTTGTTTGAAAATGAGGCAGATCGTGTACAAAAGGTGGAGAATATGATCCGGGAGGTAGGATTGCTTCCGGAGCATCTTACCAGATATCCCCATGAGTTTTCCGGAGGTCAGAGACAGAGAATCGGTCTGGCCAGAGCCATGGTAATGGAGCCGGAGCTTGTGGTGGCGGATGAACCTATTTCCGCACTGGATGTCTCCATCCGAGCGCAGGTTTTGAACCTTTTGAAGAAATTCCAGAAGGAGAAGAATCTGACATATCTCTTTATTGCACATGACCTTTCCATCGTGCGGTTCATATCGGATCGTATCGGTGTTATTTACAAGGGAGATATCGTGGAAGTGGCTGAGGCGGAGGAGCTCTTTGACTTCCCGCTGCATCCCTACACCCGTTCCCTGATCTCGGCTATTCCGATCCCGGATCCGCAGCTGGAGAAAAACAAGGTTTTGTTCACCTATGACCCCGGTGTGCATGATTACAGTCAGGATAAGCCGGAGCTGGTGAACATTGGGCATGATCATTATGTATTCGGCAATAAAAAGGAAATTGAGGAGTATAAGAAGACCAGAGAGGCCAATATTCCGCTGAAATCCGTGACAATCCTGGGGGAGAATGCTCCGGCGGAGATAAAAACGCAAGCACAGCCCCATACTGCGGCGGAGGATGAGTTTCTGGAGAGACCCTTACATGATACCGGAAATCTCTTATATGGAATTCTTTCCTTTATCCTGCCCATCATTGGCCTTATCACAGGATTTATCTTTAAACACTTTAAGTATTATCGCAACTTTACGACATGCAAGAAGGGAGCGATCGCCGGCTTGATCTTCAGAGCAATCCTGATTCTCCTCTTCCTGGCCTTGCTTGTCATTGTACAACTATAATGGGGCGCTATGCGAGGGACAAAAGGGATCTGCCAACGCCCCGTCCCGTAAAGAAAATTGAGTTGTCAGAAAAGCATTTGTTCCTTCGATTGGCTGCGGTGATCCTTCTTGTGATCCTGGGTATGGGCACCATCGGTTATGCTCTTTTTTCCATGCTGCACACGGAGGAAGGGCTCACTGAGATTGAAGCAAACAATGGCTCCCTGGCGGATGTGGCCGGGGAGTTTCTTTTTCAATACAATCTGGGAGCCGGAGAGCTGTCTGCTACGGCAGAAAACAAAGCCCTGACTCTTCTGTATGGCGAGCTCACCAGAAAAGCTTATATGATATTTGCCGAGCAGGAGGAGTTTCCGGAGACCCATAATCTCGCCTATCTGAACCATCATCTGAATGAGGTGATCACAGTGGATGAGGCGCTTTATGAGGCTTTAGCTGTCTGCATGGAAGGGCCCGAAAGAATTTTGTACCTGGCACCGGTCTATGAGATCTATGCTTCCGTTTATCACAGCGCGGAGGATTGGGAGGCTGCCATGGCTGATCCCCTGCGAAGTGAGGAGCAGAGGGCTTTGGTTGCCGAGTGGATGGATTATATACGGGATCCGAGCATGATAGATCTGGAGCTTAAGACTGAGAATCGAGTGGAGCTGCATGTGGCTCCTGAGTATCAACAGTATATGCAGGAGAACGGGGAAGGCACTTATCTGGGCTTTGGCTGGATGAAAAATGCCTTTGTCATAGACTATTTGGCCGGGCAGCTAGAGCAGGCAGGATTTGTCCATGGCAGCTTGTCCGGCAGGGATGGGTTTGCCCGCAATCTGGACAAGGACTGCAAGGATTTTCATTTCCCTCTATATCGCCGGGAGGGTAACACAGTGTTTCCGACTGAGCCCTTTACCTATGACGGCGCAGTCAGTATTGTGTACCTTAGGGATTTTCCTTTAACGGATGCTGATCGGGAACGATATTATGTCTACGAGGATGGGGAGATCAGAGGTCCGTATATTGACCCAAGGGATGGTATGAACAAGGCAGCATCGGATATGCTGCTGGGGTATGCAAGGGGGGCGGGGCAGAGCTGCGGTAAAGCTCTGATGGCCCTTTTGAAGGCTTATCTGGATGATTCGATAGAAGAGAGCCGCCTAAAAGAATTCGAGAGCCTGGGATATGAATATATAAAATAACAAAAAAGTCAGGTCATTTCCTTGGGGAGTGGCCTGACTTGGTTTTATTATATGCTCTGGTCAAATCTTCCGCTGAAGCAAAGGCATCTTCCCAACCTTCTGCTTCTTTTATCATGGATTCTTTCGGTGATAGGATCTGAATGCGAAGAGCTGTGACTGATTGCAATTTATTGTGCTGGGTCCTACAGATAGGAATTGTTGGATTTGCGGAGCAGAAATTTTACCTGAAAGCCCGATTCATCACAGATGGAGCGTACCAGCTCCTCCGCCTCCTCCTTGGAGCTGTCATTGATACAGATGATGCAGCGTTGCTTCTTACCGAACAGGGATGCCTTTGTCCAACGGATATAATAGGAAATGCGATTCTGCAAGAGAGCGCGCTCTATCATCTTTTTACACTCTTCCTCTACTACCTCGCAGAGCTCAATTTCGTTATTTACTTTCATATTTGTATATAATGGCTGCATGACTTCCTCCAATAAAGCCTGCTCCGAAGAACAGGGTTAGTTTGAACGGGTACATTTGTTCATCAATATCATAGTGCGCAATATTTCGTGTCAAATATATGCGCAAGGATTCAGATTAGAATCCTGCATGGCCTGGCAAATTGGTTTCAATCGGCCTGATTATGTAGTCCGATATCATTATCAGTATAGCACAGATCACGGAAAAAGTGCAATCCATACTTGCGGGTTTTTTGAGGCGGGGATATAATAAATTTATGGATCGGGTATGAATTGATTCTGAATCTTTTATCATATTGGGAGGGTGATGGAGCATGGATAGGATGGAAACTGTAAAGAATGTGGTGGCTAACAGGGGAAGGGCGATTGCAGATAAAGCAAAGGAGCTCACCCAGATCGCTAAGCTGAAGGCTCAGATTGTCTCCTGTGAGGAGATCATCCGCAAGAATTATCTGGAGATAGGCAAGAAGGTTTTTGAGGCCTATGACGAGGCCAGAAGCTGCGAAGAGGAGAATGCGGAGCTTTCTTCCCATGAGCAGACCGGGCAGGATGGAAATCCGACTGTTTCAAAGCTGACAAAAGCCTCGGCCTGGGAGGCCAGATATAAAAAACAGTGTACTGCCATTGATAATGCCAATAAGGCAATTGAGGATCTGCGGCGCAGGATCGAGGAGCTGCAGAAGTAATGAAAACTGCCGATGCTTTCAGGAATCCTTCGATGAAAGCAATCGGCAGTTTTGTGTTAGTAATTCTCGGATCGGGTTAGAGCGTCCGACATGGGTACCATTCAGCCTTCCGATAGTTGATTAGTTTGTGGCGGCGTTTGCCGCATCAATGGCCGCCTGTGCCGCGGCGTTTCTCTGTTCGATATAGAGCCTTTGCTGCTCGATCAATGAATCCGCACCTGGCTTTAGGAAGAACAGCGCATTGTGCTGACATACATTGGAGGAGGGCGGAACAATGGGAGTCTGCGTTCCGTCTCCGTTGTTGATGATCATGGTGGAGCCCTTGGTCAGAGCCGGATCCTCAATGAGAGGAAGCTCTATAGTACCATGCACCTTGAAGGGACAATCCTCGGAGGCAATCAACAGATCGTGGTTACAGATCTCGCCCTCATAATGTATGTCACAGTAGGTGGTGGGTTCCGTGCCGGCTGCAAACAGCTCCGTGGTTACACACCCGGCTACATCGCAGAGACCTTCAATGGGAAGCTTGCCCGATCTGGAACAGATCCGCACCTTCTTGATGTCATCCGGCATCGGGAAATCGGCATTTGGCAGGTCTGCATGGATTCGGGACATGACTGCCTTCCAAAGCATTTGGGAGGTTTTGGCCTGACTGGTGCCGGCCCTGGTGTTCATGGCGATATTGTTGTCGTAGCCTGCCCACACTGTGCAGCAGTAGTAGGGGGTATAGCCCGCAAACCATACATCATGCGTATCTGTTGTCGTACCGGTCTTTCCGGCGGTGGACATGTTGGGCAGACGGCACATGGTTGCCGTACCGGCGGAGGAATTGATCACATCCGACATGGCACTCGTCAGAAGATAAGCGGTGGTATCCTTTATTACCTGATGATGCTCAGGATTGGTGTTGTCCAGGATCACATTTCCGTCGGAGTCCGTTACGCGGGAATAAAACTTAGGAACCATATAGGTACCCTGATTCTCAATGGCAGCATAGGCAGCGTTGAGCTCATAGGGGGAGACACCATTGGTCATACCGCCCAGAGCAAGCGCCTGAATGATATCGGTTTTCCACTGACCGTTATAATAATTCCCCTCCTCCAGAGTAGTAAAGCCAAAGCTCTTCAGATAATCATAACCCACCTGTGGAGTGATCACAGTTAGGTTCTTAACAGCCACAATGTTCAGGGATTCCGTGATGCCATCCCGAATGTTACAGAGGCCCTTGTAGGTGTTTCGGCCGTACCAGTTCTTTACGGGAGTACCATCGTTGTAGTTAAAGGGAGCATCCTTATAGACGGAAGCCAGGGTCATTCCGCAGCTGTCCATGGCGGGAGCAAAGGAAGCAAGCACCTTAAAGGTGGATCCGGGGGAGCGGCTGGACATAACAGCACGATTCAGCGTTCTCCTGGCTGTCTTGGCACCGCGGCCGCCCACCATGGCAACCACATATCCTGTGGAGGGGTCGCTCACCACCATGGCAGCCTGGGGCTGAGGAGTCATGGAAATGGATTCCTCATAGTTTTCGACATCGTCTGCCACGCCGAGCTCCTCAAGCATGGCTGTGCGATATTCCGCGATCGCGGTATAAGCGTCCTCCTGCTCATGGAAGATCAGATTGAAATTCTTATCCTTATGGCTCTTAAACCAGCTCATCATATTTTCTTTGCTGAAGTTCTTTTTGGTACCATCCTCCTGATAGATCGTAAGAGCATAATATAGATACCAGTCCATCAGACCGGGGAAATTATCCGGATTGGAAAACTCCTCATCACAGATGGTCTGGATCGTGGGATCCATGGTGGACTCTATGCGCAGACCGCCGCTGGTAAGGAGGTTTTCCGCCACAGCATTGGTATAGCCCGCAGCGACCAGATCACTGTAGACCTGATCATATACGGCATCGGAGAAGTAGGAGCCCGTCATACTGGTGCTTACGCGGTAATTGGTGTCATACAAGCCGATCCGCTCATAGACAGCGTTTGTGTCTGCAATGGCCTCGTCGTACTCTGCCTTTGTAATGAACTCATGCTTCAGCATGATATTCAGACAATCCAGACGACGCCTTGCGTTATTGTCCGGATGGCTGATGGGATTATAACCGCTGGGGTTCTGGGTGATCACAGCAATTACAGTTGCCTCTGAAAGGGTAAGCTCGCTGCAGGACTTGCCGAAATACCGCAGGGAAGCGGACTCAACGCCCAGAGTATTCTGCCCCAGATTGATGGCATTCATATAGCGGAGCAGGATCTCATCCTTGGTAAAGTTCTTTGTGACCTCCAGCGCAAGATATTGCTCCTGAATTTTACGCTTGATCTTCTTGACCATGTTTTTGCCTTCCTCCGTCCAGGAGGTGAAGACCGTGTTCTTTAAGAGCTGCTGCGTGATGGTACTGCCACCCTGAGTTCTGCGGAAGCCGGACTCTGCATATCGCACTGCGGAACGGACAATAGCTTTATAGTCGATGCCGTTGTGTTGATAGAAACGCTCGTCCTCGATAGCGACAAAGGCCTTGGCTAAGTGATCCGGAATCTGATCCATGGTCACCTGGATACGATTGGAATTCTTTCCGATGAAGCTGTCGATCTCATTTCCCTCGCAGTCATACACGAGAGTAGCCTGTCCGGAGGCGACCACATCCGCCAGCCTGATGCGGGGAGTGTCCTCCAGAATTCCGCGGAAGGCGCCGATTCCCAGCGCAACGCCGCAGATCATGATACCGATCACTCCTAAAATAGCTACTCTGGCCAGAGTGAGAAGCAGCATTCTTGTCCATTTTATACCCGTGGCATTGATCGCCCTTTGCTTGGCGCGTATGCCCATTTTGCCATAATTCATACTGTCTGTCCTTTCTGATTGCCATTGGCAAGCACAAGAAATCGTAATAGCCTATAATACAGCCATTATCTGTTATAGTATATCAAATTTTGGAAGGTAAATAAAGGGGATCTTTAAAAAATATCAGAAATTCTCAAAAAGCTCTCGGGAGAAAAAACTATATGTGGGAAATATATGATCAGGAAATGTGATGAAACATTCTTTATCTTAATGTTACGGAGGATAAAATGTACGAAAGTGCTACATAAGTTGATAACAGACGGGATGACATTTCTAAACTGCTCTCATATTTTAGAATAGTCTGAGATGGCGCAAGCTATTGGGAGTTCTTTTGGCGCAGGTGCTTAACCACAGTCAGAACTACTTGTTTATCTTCGTCCGTCAAGCCGGAAATATCGATGGTGGCGGTGGAATCTATGCCAAGCAGATAATCCGTTGATACATGGAACAATTCGGCCAAGGCGGTCAGATACTGGGTGGAAGGAATCGAAATGCCCTGCTCCCAGGCATTTACGCCGGCACGGGTGATGCCAAGGCGCCTTGCCAGCTCACTTTGGGTGAGATGATGCTGTTCTCTGATATTCTTGATCCGGTCTGCTACAACAATCATGGGCATTTCCTCCTGTCAAATACGCGTTGACTTGAGACAACAAAAATAAACAGCAGTATGCTGTCTCACAACAAATATGAAATCGAAAGGTCTGAGCTGATCGCTTGAAATTTATCATCTTTATGATAGTATAGGTTGACAGAATAATAATTATCAAAAAGATAATACAATTTGACACTTGGCTATAAAGATGTTGCATTGCTTTTGAAAAGAAGAATCTGAAATCTGCTCTGCCAGAACAATCGAGAGGAAGAGGGGAGAGTGTGTTTCTTGATTCTCTGTCTGATTTATGGTATCCTATTCTGGAAATAGAATGGAAAAAGATGAGTTTGTCAATTGCTGTTTGACCGAAGAAGGTCAGACGAATTGATGATGGTGGAGCAAATTATGGGCGAAAAAGAGAATTCCTCCTATCGGATCCTACTCTCGGGCGGACAGGGTGAATATGAAGAAAAGAAATCCCGATTTATCGCTACGGTTCGCAGATGCGATACGGAAGAAGAGGCTGTTTCTTTTATTGAGGAGATGAAAAAGAAATACTGGGATGCCAGACATAACTGCTCTGCATTTTGCATCGGAAGCAGAGGAGAACTGACTCGCTGCAGCGATGACGGGGAGCCCTCAGGGACAGCCGGGCGTCCCATGCTGGAGGTGCTTTTGGGATCCGGGATCCGGAATGTTGCTGTGGTGGTGACCAGATATTTCGGCGGTGTGCTTCTGGGAACGGGAGGGCTGGTTCGAGCCTATACCCAGGCTGTGAAGGAAGGGCTGGCAGCCTGTGAG
>CACXDS010000209.1 GCA_902766425.1 uncultured Lachnospiraceae bacterium | reverse complement strand
TCGTTCATCCCGAACGAAGTGAGGGACGGGCGCTGAGCCCGCCGCACGCTGGGATCCGGAGCGAAGCGGAGGATGTGCCGAATAATTAAACTCATCGAAACGACAGACGAAGGGAGAGAAAATTGAGTTACGCAGATACCGTATTTATCAATATGTGCAAGGATATTTTGGAGAACGGCACCAGCACGGAGGGGGAGAAGGTGCGTCCCCACTGGCCGGATGGCAGCAGTGCTTATACCATCAAGAAATTTGGTGTGGTAAATCGCTATGATCTCTCCAAGGAGTTTCCCATCATGACACTGCGCAGGACAGCGCTGAAGTCAGCAACGGATGAGATTTTGTGGATCTGGCAGCAGAAGTCCAACAATATTCATGACCTGCACAGCCACATTTGGGACGAGTGGGCGGATGAGGACGGCTCCATCGGAAAGGCCTATGGGTATCAGCTTGGGGTGAAGCATCAGTACAAAGAGGGCATGATGGACCAGGTGGACCGGGTGCTCTATGACCTGAAAAACAACCCCTTCAGTCGCCGCATCATGACAAATATTTATGTGCATCAGGATCTGCACGAGATGAATCTATACCCTTGCGCTTACAGCATGACCTTTAATGTGACCCAAAAGCCCGGGGCGGATCGGCTGACGCTGAATGCTGTTTTAAATCAGCGCTCTCAGGATGTCCTGGCGGCAAATAACTGGAATGTGGTGCAGTATGCGGTGTTGCTTCACATGATCGCGCAGGTCAGTGGTATGGAGGCCGGGGAGCTGGTGCATGTGATCGCGGACGCACACATCTATGACAGGCATGTACCCATCATTAAAGAGCTGATCGCAAGGGAGCCCTATCCGGCACCGAAGTTTTGGCTGAATCCGGAGGTGACGGATTTCTACAAATTCACGCGGGATGATGTGAAGGTGGAGAATTATCAGACCGGAGAGCAGATCAAGGACATCCCCATCGCCATATGACGCGCTCAAGAGAAATCCAAGCGCGAAGCGGCGAGTTTCCGAGGAATGAAAGCGCTCAAGAGAAATCCAAGCGCAAGCACGCAGAAATCCAAAGACATGAAGGGAGACAGCAGGTGAATAGCTTTATCAAATTAGAGATCACACAGCAGCTCATGAACTGCCGGAATTTTATGGAATCCTGCAAGCGGGCGGCGTTGAAGGATGACGGAAAAATCGATAAAAAAGAGCAAAAGCAATTGGACAAGCTGGAGAAGGCCACCATGAAATATCGCAAAGAGCTGGAAAAGGTCATGCGCGCATAGAGTAGTATGTCAGATTTTGACGGAAGGTCGGATTCTGGCGGAAGGGAAGGAAGGGTAACAGGAGCATGAACATCATTGTTGCAGTGGATAACAATTGGGCCATCGGGAATAAGAATAAGCTTCTGGTGTCAATTCCCAATGACGGTAAGCATCTGCGCCAGGAGACGGCGGGAAAGGTAGTGGTTCTGGGGAGAAAGACGCTGGAGTCCCTTCCGCAGGGACAGCCCCTGGGAGGGCGCACCAATATTATTCTTTCCTCCGATCCGAAGTATTCTGTAAAGGGGGCGCTGGTGGCGCATTCCCTGGAGGAGCTGCTGGAGAGGCTGAAGGAGTACGGGGAAGAGGAGATCTATGTCATCGGCGGGGACAGTATTTATAAGCAGCTTTTGCCTTATTGCAATGTGGTTCATGTGACGAAGATTGACAGGGAATATGAGGCGGATGCCTATTTCTTAAATCTGGACAGGGATCCGGCGTGGGAGCTCACAGAGGAGAGCGATGAGCAGACCTATTTCGACATCGCCTATCAGTTTTTGAAATACGAGAGGGTGAGGGAATGACAAACAGGCAGGAAACGGCTGAGGAGAATGCGTATGCATGGATGAAAGAAACAGGAGGAGATTATGGGCCAGTTTGACAAAGCAAAGGAAAGCGTGAGCGGAAGTACGAAGGCGGGCGAAGCTTTATACCTGAAAACGGGAAACAATGTATTGACTTTTTTTCAAAAAAGGATGATAATTTAATACAAATCATTAGACGAAAAGAGGGTGCAGTAATGGAAAAGAAAAACATTGACTGGGGTAACATTGGCTTTGGATACATTCCTACGGATTACCGCTATGTGTCCTACTTTAAGAATGGTGCATGGGATGACGGTCAGATCACGACCGATTCCAACATTGTTCTGAATGAGTGCGCAGGTGTTCTGCAGTATGCACAGACTGTATTCGAGGGCTTAAAGGCATATACCACCGAGGATGGACACATCGTTACCTTCCGTCCCGACCTGAATGCAGAGCGTCTGGAGCAGTCCGCACAGCGCCTGGAGATGCCTGTTTTCCCCAAGGAGCGTTTCATTGATGCGGTGAATCAGGTTGTGGCAGCCAACGAGGCATTTGTTCCTCCCTATGGCAGCGGCGCAACTCTTTACATTCGCCCCTATATGTTCGGCAGCAATCCCGTTATCGGCGTGAAGCCCGCTGACGAGTATCAGTTCAGAGTTCTGACCACGCCCGTAGGGCCCTACTTCAAGGGCGGCGCAAAGCCCATCACCATTAAGGTGAGTGATTTCGATCGTGCGGCACCTCACGGCACCGGTCATATCAAGGCGGGTCTGAACTACGCCATGAGTCTGCATGCCATTGTGACCGCTCATAAAGAAGGTTATGACGAGAATATGTATCTGGATCCTGCAACCCGTACTAAGGTGGAGGAGACCGGCGGTGCAAACTTCCTGTTTGTGACCAAGGATAACAAGGTGGTAACGCCTAAGTCCAACAGTATCCTTCCCTCCATCACCAGAAGATCCCTTATATATGTGGCAAAGGAGTATCTGGGTCTAGAGGCAGAGGAGAGAGAGGTGACTCTGGCTGAGGTTGCGGACATGGCGGAGTGCGGACTTTGCGGTACCGCAGCAGTAATCTCTCCCGTGGGTAAGATCGTGGATCACGGCAAGGAGATCTGCCTGCCCAGCGGCATGAATGAGATGGGGCCTATCACCAAGAAGCTGTATGACACTCTGACCGGTATCCAGATGGGCAGACTGGAAGCGCCCAAGGGCTGGATTCATGTGATCAAATAAAGTGCTCCGATCGATGGGATCCTATGAATAAATGGAATTGAAAAAGGGATCAAATATAAGAAATCAATTTAAGAGATTGAATTAAGAAATCGAATAAAAAATCAGAAAAAGTGCCGGGCGTTTGCTTCGGCACTTTTTTGACTGAATGCGGAAAATCGAAGGGGACTTAAGACTAACAATGCAACGAGATCCGGGGCATCCCCGTCGGTACGAAAGATAAATGGAATAGTTCTCATCGGTACGAAAGATAAATGGAATAGTTCTCATCGGTACGAAGGATAAATGGAATAGTCCCCGCCGGGCACGAGAGCTATATGGAATAGTCCCCGCCGGCGCCATGTCCTGTGATGATATCCCGGAGGGTGATCCCGCTGAGATAATCCGTCACCACATGGTAGAGACCGGTATAAATGGGTAGCGTCAGGCAGAAATCACATTTGTCGCAGAGGTTTGGTTCATTTTCCATACAGCTGACAGGGGCCAGACTCCCCTCGGCGCTCACCAAGATATCATTGACGGTGATCTCATCGGGATCCTTTGCAAGCTGATAGCCCCCCATATGACCGCGGTTCGTGAGCAGCAGACCGCTCCTGTTCAGAAAGGGGATGATCTGCTCCAGATATTTTTTGGAGATGTCCTGTCTCTCGGAAATGTCCTTTAATGCAATATATCCCTCGCCATAGTGCTGGGCCAGATCGATCATCATGCGGAGACTATAACGGCCACGAGTTGATATCTTCATAATATGTACTCCTTTTCTTTTGATTGCTCTGTTATTCCCGCAAGCAATGAGCCTGGGTGACATGCTCACATGTCAGTTTGGCGAATGCTGCAGTCTAATCACATACTTTTATTATTCTATAATAACATGGATTTAGTAGGCTTTCAATAGGAAAACTTTCTGAAATCCTATTGACAAAATTAGAAAGAGTGATATAATCCATACATAACCTATTAAAAACATAGGAGATAGGGAGGAAGCAATTATGGGAGATATCAAGAAGAGTTCATTGGATTTGATCGGTAAAACACCATTACTGGAGATTTCACGCTACAGTGAGAATGCAGGCGTGAAGGATGCAACTATATTGGCTAAGCTGGAGTACCTGAATCCCGCCGGTTCGGTTAAGGATCGTGTGGCAAAGGCGATGATCGAGGATGCGGAGAATAAGGGCGTACTTAAGCCCGGTGCCACCATCATCGAGCCCACCTCCGGAAATACAGGAATCGGTCTGGCAGCAGTGGCAGCTGCGAAGGGCTATCGCGCCATTCTGACCTTGCCGGAGACCATGAGCGTGGAGCGCCGTAATCTCCTGAAGGCCTATGGCGCTGAAATCGTGCTGACGGACGGAACGAAGGGAATGAAGGGGGCCATCGCAAAGGCTGAGGAGCTCAGGGATTCCATCCCCGGAGCTGTGATCCTGGGGCAGTTTGAGAATCCTGCAAATCCTGCAATTCATAAGGCAACCACAGGTCCGGAAATCTGGGAGCAGACGGACGGAAGGGTTGATATTTTTGTGGCCGGCGTTGGTACCGGCGGTACGGTTTCCGGTGTGGGAGAATACTTAAAGAGTAAGAATCCTGATGTGAAGATTGTGGCTGTGGAGCCTGCCAGCAGCCCCGTTCTCTCCAAGGGTACGGCGGGACCTCATAAGATTCAGGGAATCGGAGCGGGCTTTGTACCTGCAACTCTGAATACCAAGGTTTATGATGAGGTAATTACCATTGAGAACGACGACGCCTTTGTGGAGGGCAAGCGATTCGCAGTGAGTGAGGGGATCCTGGTGGGAATCTCCTCCGGCGCGGCCTTAAAGGCGGCGGCTATTCTTGCGGAGAGACCGGAGAATAAGGGAAAGACCATTGTGGCGCTTTTGCCTGATTCCGGCGACAGGTATCTCTCCACACCGCTTTTCGCAAATTGAGGATAGGAGATCAGGCTCAAAGGTTATAAGCCTGGGAAGGGCTTGGCAGCGGGAAATCTCGCATGCCAAGCCCTATTTTATGTTTGCCTTTAGGAAGAAAAGATGATATAATACGCCGTAAGTGCATAAGTTGGAGTGAGAGATTTGGATGAAAATAGGATCTATACAGATGAATGGTAAAAAGCTGAGAAAATACAGAAAACTGATAGGAATCGGTGTTGGCTTTCTGATTTTGTCAGTGATCCTGGGACTGGTATTCAGTGGCTGCGGGAAAAATAAAAACGGCTCTAAGGTAGTATTTACCAAGGGGCTTGATAAGGATGAGGTGTTCCGCATCGGGGATGAAATCTGCAAAAGCAGTGAGATGATGGTATTTCTCACCACTACACGGTATGAGTATGAGAGCGTCTATGGTAAGGAAATCTGGAATACCTCTGTGAACGGTGTGGCGCTGGCAAACAATGTGAAGGATACGGTGCTGGAAAAGGTGGCCCAGATTAAGTCCATGTATCTTTTGGCAAAGAAGAAGGGCGTGGAGCTGGACGAGACGGAAAAGAGCTTTGTCGCTGCTGCAGCTAAGGATTATGTGGGGCATCTCTCAGCCGATCAAAAGGAGAGTCTCGGTATTTCTGAGGAGACATTGCAAAAGCTCTATTCGGAGTATGCTCTGGCACATAAGGTCTATGAGAAGGTGATTGATGATGTGAATCCTGAGATCAGCGATGATGAGGCGCGGATCGTCACGGTGCAGCAGATTCTGATCCGGACGAAGGATGTGGATGCCGATGGAAGGGAGAAGGAATTATTGACTGCCCGGAAGCAGGAGCAATATGAACTGGCCTGTGAGGTGCTGGAGCTGGCCCGGGAGGGTGGAAAGAGCTTTGAGGAGCTGGCCTCCAAGTACAGTCAGGATCCCAATATTACTTATTCCTTCGGGAAGGGAGAGATGGATCCGGCAGTGGAGGCGGCTGCCTTTCAGCTGGAGACGGATCAGATCAGTGGGGTTGTGGAGAGCGCCGACGGCTATCATATCATCAAGTGCATCAATACCTTTGACGCCGCAGAGACAGCGGCAAATAAGCAAAAGCTCTTGGCAGATAAGAAGAACGAGGTCTTTGGGGAGGAGTATGACAGCTTTGTGGAATCCCTGGTTCGGAAATTGAACACCTCAGCCTGGGAGGAGCTGGCGTTGGTGCAGGAGGGAAGCGCGCCTTCAGTGGACTTCTTCGAAATCTACGAAAAGTTCTTTCCGGAATAGGGATTTTGTCCCGAAGCAGAGGATTCCATAATAGTTCATGAAAATTTTTGAAATGCGAAAAAGCCCGAAATACGGGCTTTTTTTAATGATTATTAGCACTCACACAAAATGAGTGCTAATTTTCCCTTGACATTTGAAAATAGGGGAGATAAACTACTTTATGTAGTGGATCCGGGAATGGATTCCGCAGAATAATCGACAAAAATGACGGCTTGCATGTGGGAGAGCATTTAGAAGAAAAGAGGTTAGAAAGATGGCAGCAAAAAACGGTAGTTTATCAATCAACAGCGAAAATATTTTCCCGATCATCAAGAAATGGCTTTATTCCGATCATGATATTTTTTACAGAGAGTTGATCTCCAACGGTTGTGATGCGGTGACAAAGCTGAAAAAGCTGGAAATGATGGGGGAGTGCGAGCTTCCGGAGGGGTACAAGCCCCGCATTGATGTGATCGTGGATCCGGATAAGAAGACCCTGACCTTCAAGGATAACGGTCTGGGTATGACGGCGGACGAGGTGGAGGAATACATCAACCAGATCGCGTTCTCCGGGGCTACGGATTTTATTGAGAAGTATAAGGATAAGAGCAGTTCCGACCAGATCATCGGTCATTTCGGCCTGGGCTTTTACTCCGCATTTATGGTGGCGGATGAGGTGCATATCGATACCCTGTCCTACCGGGCAGGAGCGACCCCCGTGCACTGGGAATGCAACGGTGGTACAGAGTTCACCATGGAGGACGGTGACCGCAAGGAGGTAGGTACTACCATCACTCTGTTCCTGAATGAGGACGCGCTGGAGTTCTGCAATGAGTATAAGGCCCGTGAGGTGGTAAAGAAGTACTGTTCCTTTATGCCTACGGAGATTTATCTCTCCAAGGCGGACACCAAGGAGACCCAGATCGTGAAGGAGAGCGAGCTGCGTCCCGATGATGAGGTGATCGAGGAGATCGTGCCGGAGAAGAAGGAAGAGGAGAAAAAGGACGGGGAGCAGGCGGAGGAAAAGCCTGCCGAGGAGAAGAAATTCAAGATCAAGAAGCGCCCCGAGCTGATGAATGAGACAACGCCCCTTTGGACCAAGCATCCCAATGACTGCACAAAGGAGGAGTATCTGGAGTTCTACCGCAAGGTATTTCAGGATTACAAGGAGCCGCTGTTCTGGATCCATCTGAATATGGATTATCCCTTTAACCTGAAGGGTATTCTGTACTTCCCCAAGATCAATATGGAGTACGAGTCCATCGAGGGAACCATTAAGCTTTACAACAATCAGGTGTTTATTGCAGACAATATCAAGGAGGTCATTCCGGAGTTCCTTTTGCTCTTAAAGGGTGTGATCGATTGCCCGGATCTGCCCTTAAATGTGTCCAGAAGCGCTCTGCAGAACGATGGCTTTGTAAAGAAGATCGCTGAGTACATCACCAAGAAGGTGGCTGACAAGCTCTCCGGTATGTGCAAGACGGAGAAGGAAGAGTACGATAAGTACTGGGATGACATCAGTCCCTTCATCAAATATGGCTGCCTGAGAGACGATAAGTTCTGTGAGAAGATGAATGATTACATTCTCTTTAAGAATCTGGACGGCAAGTATCTGACCCTGCCGGAGTGCCTGGAGGTTAAGCCCACCGATGTGGAGGAGGCGGGTGAGGCCACCGATGAGAACGGCGAAAAAGTAGAAGCTGAGATCGTGAAAGACGAGGCGAAAGCCGAGGATGCTGACGGTGAGGCTGCCGAGGGTGAGGAAAAGGACGAGGAGAAGAAGGAAAAGATCATCTACTATGTCACCGACGAACAGCAGCAGAGCCAGTATATCAATATGTTCAAGGCGGCCAAGATGGATGCCGTTATTCTGACCCATAACATCGACCAGCCCTTTATTTCTCAGCTTGAGAACAAGAACGAGGGCGTGAAGTTCATGCGCATTGATGCGGATGTGACGGATGCCATGAAGGCTAAGACCTCCAAGAAGGCGGAGAAGGAGCTGGAGGAGCAGACCGAAACACTCAGCAAGCTGATTAAGAAGATCCTGAAGAAGGATAAGCTGACGGTGAAGGTGGAGAAGCTGAAGAATAAGAAGGTTTCCTCCGTAATCACTCTCTCCGAGGAGAGCCGTCGTATGGCGGATATGATGAAGATGTATTCCATGCCCGGTATGAGCATGCCCGGTATGGGGGAAGAGGGCGAGACCCTGATCCTCAATGCAAATCATCCTCTGGTGCAGTATATCACTGAGCATCAGGAGGGCGAAAACGCGGAGATGATCTGCCAGCAGCTCTATGATCTGGCCAAGATCCAGCATGCCCCCCTTGACGCAGAGGAGATGACCAAATTCATCCAGCGCAGCAATGATATCATGATGCTTCTTGCCAAGTAAGATAATGTCAGGCAATCGGAGGAGTATGGATTGCTTACGGCCCGCAGAGAGAAAGGAATCTGCGGGCTCTTTGTTTGCCACTTGCCCAAATCACAAATAAATGGTATAATGTGAAATATGCAAAAGAAAAACAAGCGGCGCCGAAGG
>CACXDS010000208.1 GCA_902766425.1 uncultured Lachnospiraceae bacterium | reverse complement strand
ACCCGCATGGAATACTCCCCGTTCTCCCCGAAATCAAAGAAGGTGTTGGGACTGTGACTCTCCGCAAACCCAAATTTACCGTAATCAAAGCCCACATAGTAGGTCTTTTTCCCCACATCATTCATGAGAATATTCACATAATCGAAATCAATATTGTGATTCTCGATGACATCCTGACGTTTTAAGATCCGCTTGCGATAATGCTCGATAAACTCATCGGAAAAGCCCTGACCGTCAAAAGCAACACAGCGGGCAGGGGTATCGTTCAATATCGTAATATATTTCGCCTTATTACCACCCTTGGAATGCCCGATCACCGTGACGGTATAATCCTCCAGACCAAGCTTCTGGTATACACTCTTATACCACTCCAGGGCATTGATCTGCTGGAGGGAATCCACCTGATTGGCCCCCTCAAAGTCATCCACCCATTCATTGCTGGCAGTCCCCCGGAAGGCAACTACCGCCTCCATCTCCCGATCATTCAGAAATACTGCGGAAATGCCGCCGCCCCCGCCGTAGGCCGTATCGAGATGCGGCTGTGCGATGAAGGCATCCAGAATATTTGGCTTTTTCTCCAGAGCCATAAGGATATTCTTCCAGTCAAACCCATTCATGCAGGAATTATAGATCTCCTCATCCTCAATCTTGGATACATCTATGGTATTTAAATATTCCCGAACAGTCCTGTCATCCGCATTTAAGACGGAAGTAAAAGGAAATTTATCCGGAAGGTAGGTCAAAAGCTCGATCAGGAGCAGTTCATCCATCTTGTACATACTTATTATCTCCCCCGAGATCATACTACTATAAATTTGCTCGGATTGCAGAATCACTTCATGATTCTGCAATGTTTCTGGCGCGCTTTAGGGCAGCGCATCCTCGCTTTGCTCGGATTGCAGAATCACTTCATGATTCTGCAACGTTTCTGGCGCGCTCTAGGGCAGCGCGTCCTCGCTTTGCTCGGATTGCAGAATCATTTCATGATTCTGCAACATTAAAACAGCGGAAGGCGGCGCTCACGATATTGCGCAGGTTTTTGCGGTTGTGAGTGTACTCATCCAGGGCGATCACATCCTGTCCCTGTAATTCCATCCCCCGGATGTAAAAAACCATTCCACTGGTGTAAATCCCATGCTCTCCCATGATCTGCTGGAGCTTTTCCGCCATTTTCCCCGCCTCCTCATAATCCGGAAGACTATCTGTACGAAGGAACACCTCCGTGTTCCGGCCAAGGGGCGGCCGTCTGTCCATGAGATCCTGCCCTGAACTGATCTTATCGCTGATCAGGTAGGGAAAGGTGGTATATACTCTCGCCTCTATGCCATTTTCCCAGAGAATCTCCTCCACCATCTCATCGTATTCTTTTTCGTAGGGCACATCATAAAAATTATCGACATAGGTGCCATTTTCATATTTCAGCATATACTCCGTATCGCTGCCAACCCGGATAAACTGAAGCTCCACACTGCCCTTAAGCGAGGAGGGCTGAAAGGAAATAATCTCCAGATTCTGATCCGGGTAACGCTTCTCCAGATAAAAGGTCGCGGATCTCAGTTCGTTCAAAGCCCGCTGTTGATAGTCAAAAAGCTTCCCCTCCGCAATCCTTTCTCCATCCGTATATGCCAGATCCAATAAGGCTTTTTCGTGCTCCGTCATCTCTGCCATGTGATCAACCTCCCTATCTGCATAATCTCAGCACAATCCCATAAAAAACTCTCATCCTGCCTCAATTTCCTCGATCAGAGCCTGATAGACCATCCTCAGATTCTGATTCTCCGTGCGGATATTCCTCACCAGATTTGTGCTGATGAGCCTAAGCAGCTCCACCCCGCTGGCCGGATGCTCCGTACAAAACCTGTCGAAGCTCTTATGATCAATGGAGAGGGTGGTGCAATCCGTCTTTGCCTTCACCGTAGCCGACCTCTTGTCATTGTCGATCATGGCCATCTCTCCAAAGACACAGTGCATATCGGCGCTGAGGGACGCCACCACAAACTGATCTCCAAACACCGTTGTCTTTATAATATCCACAGTGCCATCCACCAGAATATACATCTCCGCGCCGCTCTCCCCCTCGGTGATGATATTCTGCCCTGCCCGGGTTTTCCCGTCCTTTAAGAGCCCGGCCAGGAGCTTCAGATCCCCGTCACCGATCTTAGCAAGGAGCGGGAATGCCCGCAAGCTTGAAACACGATCCATCTACCCTTCTCCTCCCTATATCTCATTGCCCAGAATAATGGCACCCATGCTCTTTTCCAAAATCAGATCATCCGCCGGGTTCAAGTGGGGACAATTGGTCTCCAAGGTCTTTACCGACTTCAATCTCTGGATGATCTCCCCATAATTGGTGGATTTCTGAGCTTCAGATAGGATCTGATGCTTCAGCTCCTTCTCCACGCCCATATTCTCCAGCACACCCAGCATCAAAATATTCTGTTCCCGCTTATACCACCGGAACAGCTCCCCATAGGTCTTTCCGATCCACTTCTCCCTGATGGGCGCAATCTGCACCGAAACCCCATCCCCGTTGTCCAAGAAAGAGGACATAACCTTGGACATTCCGCTGTAATTTGTGGAGGTGGTCAGAATATATCTGGCGTATTCATCCACATAGATGACTTCGGCACAGTTCTGGCTCTCCAGATAATTCTTATAGCGCTCCGTCTTGATCTCCGCGCAGATATGGCACTTCGCATTCATCTTCCGCACAAGAAGCGCTCCCACAAACACCCTGGAATCCACCAGCTCGTCATCCAGGTTCTCCTGGTTTTCTCCGATGATCAAGACCTTGGAGGCCTCCTTTATATTGGCCTTTACCAGGGTCTGCTCTTCGGTGAAATCCCCCTTCAGGAACAACATTCCCTTTAATTCCTCATCATCACGCAGATTCTGGATTCTTCCCTCCTCCGCATTGTTGATGAGAATGATGTCCGATACCTTTAAGCCCTTATTTTTGCGAAGGATTCCCAGGATCAGCATCTTAAGATCGTTCTTCCATCCGCATATCACAATATGTCCCTTCATGCTCTGCATCTTTTTGACTCCCTTTTCCATATTCAGTCGTTGCTCCACAAAGGCCGAGGAGACATAACCTGTGATAGTGGAAAGACCCACCATTCCAAGGATCAAAACAAAGATCCCCATCACCCTGGTCAGGGCATTATCGATGAACACATAATCATTTCCGGTAACAGCCAGAAGATTAAACACCACAATGTCCCAGAAGGGGGTCTCCGTGCCGTCCCCCTTAAGTACCATATAGCAGACGGCACAGAGCAACAGATAAATCCCCAGGATCAACAGGATCGTATGCAG
Organism: uncultured Lachnospiraceae bacterium; assembly: GCA_902766425.1. GTDB lineage: Bacteria > Bacillota > Clostridia > Lachnospirales > Lachnospiraceae > Acetatifactor. The sequence continues at coordinate 1,896 of CACXDS010000208.1, read as the reverse complement.
ATGGATCCGTTTAAAAAATTCAATTATCTTCGGAATCGTTTTCTTTCGATTGTTTTTCATCTCAGCATGCGTTCTTTTTGATGTACTCGATCAGCTCATCCACCTGAGTGAAGGCCAGTCCTACCACCGTATCGGCAGCGCCGTAATAAATGGCAATACGCCCCGTTGCCGCATCCGTCAGGGTAGCGCAAGGGAAAGTCACATTGGGTACATCGCCCACGCACTCATACAGCGCCGTGGGATGGAAAATATAAGGCTTGCAGCGATACTTCACCTTCCAGGGCTCGTTCTCATCCAAAATAGCTGCTCCCATGGAGTAGATCATACCGTTACAGGTGGTTCCCACGCCGTGGAAGATCAGTAACCAGCCCTCCTTGGTAAGGATGGGGATGGGACCTGCGCCCACCTTTGTCCACGCCCAGCCCTGTGCCTGCATCACATAGCGGTGATAGCCCCAGTGCTCCATATCCGGACTCTGGCTTAAGAACATATCGCCGAAGGGAGTGTGCCCATTGTCGCTGGGTCTGGACAGCATCAGGAACTTGCCGCCGATCTTCTTCGGGAACAGTACGCCATTTCTGTTAAAGGGCAGGAAAGCATTTTCAAGCTGATAAAACTTCTTGAAATCGAAAGAATACGCAACACCGATGGTGGGGCCATGGAAGGAATTACACCAGGTCACATAATACCGGTCCTCGATCCAGCACACTCTGGGATCATAACCGCAAGCCACGCCGCACTGTTTGTCGTCCTTGCCATAAAGGGGCAGGGGCTCACTCTCGATGTCCCAATGAATGGCATCCGCACTCTTGCCCAAGAAAAGATGCTGCTCCATGGCCGTATTGTCGCTTCTGAAAATACCCACAAAGGCGCCGTCCTTTGCCACCACCGCAGAATTGAAAATGCTGTTGGAGCCGGGAATCTGATCCCTCTCCACAATAGGATTCCCACTGTAACGCCACACAATGTCCTTACAGCCTGCCGGTCTGTCCTCCCAAGGGATATTCGGGAGATTGTCTCCAATGATTGTTGCCATACTCTTTCCTCCTGTTGTTTTATGTTGTTTTTGTTGTTTTATGTTGTTTTTGTTGTTTTATGTTGTTTCATATTGTTTTATGTTACTTTGTGTTTTTATGCTTTTCGTTGCTTATTATTTTTTACACTTATATTTGGACGCTCTCATTATATTGCTTTTAGATAGTCTTATAGCCCTTCCCGTATTTTTTGCGGTAATTGTCGATGCAATGCTCGATCACCTTCACCGCCTCGCTGACCCCCATGATGTCATCCACCTTGGTCTCCTTCCCCTCCAGGTTCTTATAAACTGTGAAGAAGTGCTGGATCTCATCGAAAATATGCTTTGGCAGCTCCGAAATATCGTGATAGGTATTATAGGTAGGATCACCAAAGGGCATGGCAATGATCTTCTCATCCCCCATACCGCAGTCCAGCATCTTCATCACGCCGATGGGGTAGCTGCGGACCAAGGTCATGGGCCGGATGTTGTCAGAGCAGAGCACCAGAACATCCAGCGGATCATGGTCATCTCCCAGAGTCTTCGGGATAAAGCCGTAATTGGCGGGATAATGGGTCGCCGTATAAAGCACCCGGTCCAGGGACAAAAACCCCGTCTCCTTGTCCAATTCATATTTCATATTACTCCCCTTGCTGATCTCAATGACCGACATAAAATCAATGGGAGAAATTCTCTTTTCATTAATATCATGCCAAATATTCATATTCCCCTCCTTTGGAAAACCAAAAATTCGGCCCCTCCTTCTGCTTATTCTTTCATATGCACCAGTCTATTTTTTCGCAGTAGCGAAGGCATCTTCCCATGCTGCCTATGCGAAGGTTTCTCCCCAATTCCGCTCCTCTCGGAGCGGTTCCGCACTT
>CACXDS010000207.1 GCA_902766425.1 uncultured Lachnospiraceae bacterium | reverse complement strand
GTGGAGGATGCCATTGCGCAGTATCATCAGTGGCAGCTTTTGTTTGGCGTTCAATTTGTTTTATCCATCAATGTCTCAGCAAGGCAGTTTAAACAGCCTGATTTTGCGGACAATTTATTGGAGACCTTGCAGAAGAATCAGGTGGAACCCTATTATATTGAGTTGGAGATGACAGAAAGCATTCTGATCGAAGACTTTGACGGTGTCTGCGAAAAACTGCGTAAATTGCAAAAAAAGGGAATCAGGATTTCACTGGATGATTTTGGAACAGGCTTTTCCTCTCTGAGCTACCTGAAAAAGCTTCCTATCAATACCTTGAAGATCGATAAATCCTTTATTGACACCGTTCTGATCGATTCTACCACCCGGATCATCACGGAATCCATTGTGGATATGGTAAAATCGCTGGGCTTTGAATCCATCGCCGAAGGAGTTGAGGAGGAACAGCAATTTAAGTATCTTCATGCCATCGGTTGTGATGTGATACAGGGGTATTATTTGGGGAAGCCCATGTCAGCCGGAAATATTGAAAATCTGCTAAGACAATAAAGCTTTGGTCTCGATTTCTTTTATGAATCGGAAGGCGGAGAGCTTTTGCTCAAAATGAGGTGGAAATGATCATTGGAAGAGAAGCAGAGTGGAATTTCCTGAATTCCCATTATCAGTCGGAGGAAAGCAGGATTTTGGTTTTATACGGACAAAAAGGTCTTGGGAAAACAGCCATTCTGAAAGATTTTGCACATAATAAAGCATCATTTTATTATCAGGCAAGAGCCTGCTCGGAAAAGGAACAACGGATTCAGTGGGGCAGAGAGCTGATGCAAAAGGGGGTCTCCCTTTCTCAGGATCCGGGTTATGAAGAACTACTGGATAAAAGCTGTTCCGAGGACAATAATGGTCCGAAAAGCAAGAAGATATTAATTTTCGATGAATTTCAGTATTTTGTAAAGTCAGATCCTTCTTTTTTCTCTGAATTGCTCCAATTTGTAAAGGATTCTCGCACTCTCAAGTCGATCATGGTCGTTCTGATTTCCAGCGCTGTGGGCTGGGTGGAAAATACTATGATCGCGAAAATAGGGCGCAGCGCCCTTGCACTTTCGGGATTATGGAAAGTTCGTGAGATGAAATATGATGGACTCAGGCATTTGTATCCGGAGTTCACCGATTCCGAGGCAGTTGCAATCTATGGGATATTGGGTGGAAATCCGGGGTTGTGGAAGACCTTTATGCCTGGACAAAAACTGGAAGAAAATATTGCTCAGAATCTCCTGGAACCCTCCGGACGGCTTAAGCAGGAAGTAGATAGCTGGTTATCGGAGGAGTTAAGAGAAACCGCTGTCTATCGGACTATACTGGCGGCTCTGGCTTGCGGGCTGACAAAGTTAAATGACATTCATGCTCATACCGGGTTTTCCAGGGCCAAGATCAGTGTCTATCTGAAGAATCTGATGGAACTGGAGCTTGTGGATAAGCTATCCTCCTATGAAACGCCGGGATATACCAATTCTCAAAAGGGAATTTATCAAATCAGTCATCCATTGGTAAGTTTTTATTTCCGGGTTATTTTTCCTAATCAAAGTGCACTGGAGCTGCTTCCCACAGATGAGTTTTATTCTGTTTATGTCAAAGATGCCATTTATGATTTTGAAGAACAGGCTTATGAAAAAATCTGTAGAGAGTATTTGAAGGAACAGTGTGAGGAATTGGGAGAATGGTGGGGGAAAGAGGGGAAGCTTCCTCTCCTTGGCCGGAAAAAAAACGGGAAGAGCTTTGCTGCTTTCACTCATTATCATACTATCCCGTCTTCAGAGGAGCTGTTAAAATATCTTCAAATACTTCGCAAGGCGAAATGGGAGCCGGATGAGTGTATCCTTTTTTGCGAACAACAGCAGGAAGCTTTGGAGTCCAATGTGATAGAAATTAAAAAAGTGCCTTTCCTCATCAAAACGATTATGAAGTAAAGCTGTGCGAGAATTTTGGAGGATAACGGAGTCTTATAGATTTCAGGAGGATGATTTGGGCAAGAATTTATATATAGCCGAAAAACCTAGCGTTGCAAGAGAATTTGCCAATGCATTAAAAGAGAATATGAGAAAGTTTGACGGATATCTGGAGTCCGATGCAAGCGTTGTGACCTGGTGTGTGGGGCATCTGGTCACCATGAGTTATCCCGAGGTCTATGACGAAAAGCTGCGGAGATGGAGCTTTGACACAATACCCTTTATGCCGAAGGAATTCAAGTATGAGGTCATATCCGGCGTGGCAAAGCAGTTCCAGATAGTCAGTGGTCTCTTAAAAAGAGCGGATGTTGATGTCATCTATGTCTGCACCGACTCCGGACGGGAGGGAGAATATATTTATCGTCTGGTGGATCAGATGGCCGGTGTGAAGGGGAAGGTGCGCAAAAGAGTCTGGATCAATTCCCAGAC
>CACXDS010000206.1 GCA_902766425.1 uncultured Lachnospiraceae bacterium | reverse complement strand
TGGAGGAAGAACTACCGGAGGAGCCTGAGCTGGAAGCAGCTTCTCTGTCGCGGATCATGTGCTGAAGTGTCACAAGGATCGCAAGAATGATCTCTTCGTGTTCCGGTTTGTAGATGTCGATGCAGTACTTGTCGTGGATGGAGAGCATTTTCTGGCCGATGACTGCAACGATGCTTCCGTCCTTGTCGTAGAGTTCAAAATTCAGAGCGAGAAGATTGCCCCTAAGCTGCCAGCCAAGCCCCACAATATTCGTCACATCCTTGATGATGTGGAACAGCTCGTTGGAAAGCTCAAAGCGCAGACCATCCTCCATGGTAATATAATGTCTCTCATGCAGGGAGAGAAGCTTTCTTTCAATATGAGCCACATGCTCTCCGGATGCCTTGTAGAGATCGGTCTTGTCATGCAGGGAGATAAATTTTGATCTCGCCTGATAAACCACATTCTTGTTGTCGTCCGTGATATCAATGTGATGGTGCAGGGTAAAAACCTTGGTGCTGGTGTACAGGGAGTAGGCGGGAGTTCCGAACTGATCCATGTTCCTCACATTTGCGCCCTCACCTGCTTCATGAAATCTGTGTAATTTTGAAAATGTACCCATAAATGCCCCTCCTTTCGATGTCAAGATGTTGGATTAAAAAGGGATTTTGCCACAACTGATGCCGCGGATTACTTCGTAGCCCTCTTTTTTTCTTTAACTTTGATGAATAACGAGTAGCCGGCACTGCCTAGCCACGCGAAAATGGATATGATCAATGCAAGTTTTGCATTACACATGATAAGCAATGTGAAAATCATAAAAAATACGCTTATAACAGCCATGATTGATGATTTTGACATTGTAGATCCCTCCCTTCCTATCAAGAGCGCTGCTATTTCTTTTCTGTAATCAATGCAATGCAAAAAAGCGCTTTTATTCCGCGTTTCATGTGATGATCCCTTTCTGCGTATTGCAATGTTGTTTGAATCAATCGTTTACAGTACTTATCATATCATTTTTGAAAAAAAAAGAAAATGTGAAAAACCGCACTTTAGAGGAGTTAATATGCAGTTTCCGGAAGAGCCTCGCCCAATGACCTGCAGGAACCTGAGTGCTCGTAAAAATCCAGTTTACAATTGAAAACCAAGTTACTTAGCATGTTTACAGTGACCGTCAACTTTGATACAATACCGTTAGTTACAAAAAATTAGAGTAACCATTCAGAGCCCTCATTCGCAAAATCGGCTCTGCGTGTCTGAGATTGGAGAATAAAGGGTTCAGGAGGGGATTTTGATGAAATCCATTTTGATTAAAGATACAACAAAGGAAGAACGCGAAGAGATCATCAAGGCGTCTCTTGACTGCGGAGGGGGCTGTGAGAACTGTTCGTCCTGCTGGCTGGGAGGCGGAAGCCCTTGGGACATCTATCAGGACTACATTGACGGAAAGAGGGAGATTCGCGAGATCAATATGTCCTATATGGAGCAGTATCGCCAGGACAGGCAGATCCGATGAGGGAATGAGCATGAACATGGCACCGGAGATAGGTAAGTCAACGGAAGAAGAACGCCTGGAATACGTAAAAAACCGGTTTTCCTGCATTGCGGACTGTGATGCTTGTGGACTGTGCAGCGTCTTTCACGGCAAAGATCCCGAGATCGCGTATGCCGACTATATTCGCGGGGACAGAGGCTTTGAAGAAGTCTCGCGGGATTATAAATAATGGGCAAGCCTTAGGAGACACATGGCTGGATGCTCAGTGACAAGGGAAGCAAAATGACACAGACTGTAAAAGAAAAACAAAACAGAGGAAATTTTGGCGAGGGAAGCGTGGGGAGGCTGATCATGGCACAGGCCATTCCCCTGACCTTGGCCCAGCTGGTGCAGGTACTTTATAATGTGGTGGACCGCATTTACCTCGGGCACATGCCGGAAACGGAGGAAGGGGTCGCCCTGACGGGCGTGGGGCTGACATTTCCCGTGGTGGCCCTGATCTCCGCCTTTGTAAACCTTTTTGCGACGGGAGGAACGCCTCTTTGCTCCATGGCAAGGGGGAAGGGGGACGAGGAGAGGGCCAGGGAAGTGGAAGGCACTGTCATTCACATGCAGGTGGTGACGGGGATACTCTTGACCGTGCTGATCCTGGCGCTGGAAAGGCCCGTTCTGTATCTGCTCGGCGCAAGCGATGTGACCTACCCTTACGCATCCGGGTATCTAAGCGTATATGTCCTTGGCACGGTATTTGTCTGCATAGGGACGGGACTGAGCGGATTCATTAACCTTCAGGGATATGCCAGGCGATCCATGGCCTATGTCATGACCGGAGCGGGCGTCAACATGGTTTTGGATCCGATCTTTATTTACCTCCTGAAAATGGGAACGGCGGGGGCCGCATGGGCCTCCGTGATCTCGCAGTGCGTTTCCTGCGTTCTGGTGCTTCATTTTCTTTTTGGGCCACTGGCAGTGTTAAAGATCAGTATGCGGGACGTCCTTCACGCGAATTGGAAGCTCCTGCCGGAGATCGTAACGCTCGGTCTGGCCGGATTCATCATGTCGGCCACAAACTGCGCTGTTCAGGCCGTCTGCAACGCCACCCTTTCCATTCACGGCGGGGACCTTTATGTCGGAATCATGACCATCATCAATTCCGTCCGGGAGATGATCGGGCTTCCCATCGGAGGCATCACCGCCGGATCCCAGCCCGTCATCAGCTATAATTATGGTGCAAGGCTGACGGAGAGGGTGAAGAAGGGCATCCGCTTCATGGCGGCCGCCGGCATCGGCTACACGGCATTCGCCTGGATCATGATTCTGGCATTCCCGGGATTCTTTCTGCGCATGTTTTCCTCCGACGCCACCATGGTTGAAACGGGACGGATGCCCATGATAATCTATTTCGGCGGATTCATTTTTATGGCGCTTCAATATGTCGGACAGTCCAGCTTTGTGGCGCTTGGGAAGGCAAAGCAGTCCATTTTCTTCTCGCTGTTTCGAAAGGTGATCATTGTGGTTCCCTTAACGCTCCTTTTGCCTCACGTGGCGGGGCTCGGGACCTACGGCGTGTTCCTGGCGGAGCCGATCTCCAACCTGATCGGCGGGTGCGCAAGCTTTTTCACGATGTATTTGTTTATGTATAGGAAGTTGTGATTGGGAGTGCAAGTTTTGATTTATCTTATGATATGACAGTAGATCCATAAAACCATGGATCTAGGGTTAAGGTAACAATGATTGCAAACATTTCTGGAGCTGACAATGAGTGTTTTCGACAATCTACTCCGAAAAATCAAATATGGGAGACTTACTCCTGATGATGAGCAGTTTCACCAGTACTGTCCCCGCTGCGAGGCAGACCTTACAATGCAAAAAGGGTATGATTCCTCTTTGCGGCACTGGGTATGTCTGGGCTGTGGTGAAATGCTCATTAATCCGGAGGACAATTCGAAGGCGGTATGGAGCTGCGACGGGTGTGGGGCTTTTCTTAATGAACAGCCGGGTTTTACGGAAGACTGCGGAACATGGCAGTGTACTCAATGCGGATTTTCCAACAAAATTAGTGACAGTGAGCTATTTACATCTGAGGAGGAATACGAGAATTACAGGAATTCGCCCCATGCTGGCTTATCAGACAAGGACTTGCTCGAACTCTTGCTTTATGAGGATGTAGGGGCCGTGGATGACAGGGACGACGTCATCCTGGTGAGGCGCCCGGAGGACGGTTCCATGTTTGTCAAGAAGTATCTAGCGGTTTATGACAAAAGCATCTGTCAGTACCTTTTGGAACACCCGCTGTCACATCTTCCCAAGATCATAAGCATCCATGAGGGCAGCAACTGTTTGATCGTGATCGAGGAATTCGTGGAGGGCCAAACCGTCGCGTCATTCCTTGATAATGGGCCACTGTCGTTAGAAGATGCCATACGCGTGACAAAGGGCATCTGCGAGGCACTAAAGGAACTTCACGGTCTTGCGCATCCGATCATTCACAGGGATATCAAGCCTTCCAATGTAATTGTCCGGTCGGATGGTGAAGTCTATCTAGTGGATGTGAATGTTGCTAAATGGTACAATCCAGAGAAAACGGACGACACCAGATATCTCGGCACCCCCAACTATGCAGCACCGGAGCAGGCTGGCTTCGGTCTTTCTTCCTCCTCTCCAAAGTCAGACATTCATGGTGTTGGAGTTATCCTTAATGAGATGATAACGGGGGCCTTGCCAAAGGAGAAAAGGGCGACGGGAAAAGTCTGGGAGATTATAGAGCGTTGCATCAACCTTGAGCCAGAAAATAGGTATAATGCTTGGGAACTGTATGATGCACTTACGGAATTGGAGACGGAAGGAGCAGTATGCAATGGAGAACAAACCGACGAATGAACTAAATTCCATTCTTGAGAAGACAAGCCCTGGGCAATTGGAAAACTATTTACGGGAGAATAAAAAATATCTTGCCAATGACATGACCTTTAGTTATTACTTTAAGGACACGCTGGAGCAAAAGCATGTTAAGCTGAAGGATGTTTATGTCTTCGCCGGTGTTTCAGAATCCTACGGGAGCAAAATTCTTTCCATGAGGAGTCATGCAAAGAATAGGGACCTGATTATCCGGCTCTGCGTGGCGGGAAGGTTTACCTGGGAGGAAACAAACAGAGCTTTGAAATTATATGGCATGACGGAGTTGTATTCCAAGGATCCAAGGGATGCTTGCATTATCGTTGCACTCAACAATAGGATTTATGATGTTTACGAAATTGATGCCTTGCTGGAGAAAAATGAATTGAAAAAAATAAGCTCTAACATATCATAAATTGTCTCATTAAACCCTCACCATTTTGGTGAGGATTTTTTGTTTTAAACGGTGCTATGATTAAGAAAACACGGGGAGTTTACGCAGCGTAGGCAAAAAGTAATTTGATGATAATGATGTATGGACTTATTATGAAGGTAATGATATAGGGCTTTATTATGTAGGAAGGAGAAGATGTGAAGGATGGATGGCAAAGCCAATTTGGGAAAGTTTGTGGCCATGCGAAGAAAACTCATGGGCATTACCCAAGCGGAGCTTGCGGACAGGATTGGAGTTTCAAAATCTGCCGTGGCAAAATGGGAGACAAACGGAGGTCTTCCAGATAGGGATAACTTATGCAGACTAGCGGACATAATTAACATATCCGTGGATGAGTTGCATGGAATTATTCGGAATACGGCCGCTTTCGGTACCAATGAGGTGAATATTACACCGGAGATCATTGCGGCATTGGAATCCTATGGGTACAGGGTGATCAGGCCGGGGAAAGGAGAATGATGATGGCTATACAGATTGTTTCGGTAAAATGCCCTGACTGCGGGGCAACGCTGGAAATTGAGGGTGGGAGGGAGTTCGCGTACTGCTCCTATTGTGGATCAAAGGTCATGATGAAAAATGACAATGAATATGTCTATCGCAACATCGATGAGGCTAGGATTAAGGAGGCCGAGGCAGAGAAGGAAATCAGGCTAAAGGAACTTGAATTTGAGGAAAAGGAAGCCTTGCGAGAGCGAAAAATGACGCAGTATGCATATGGTGTAGCACTCGGGGTGTTTTTAATTGGCGTTATCATGTGCTTGTTTGGATCATTATATGGAGCTCTGGTATGTATGTTTGGATTTTTAATAGCAGAGTTTACTTACATAAAAGGCATGGCAAAAAAGAAACGGAGGTATGTTGGACCGGACTCCGTGCTGATTGACAGTGCATTGTCCTCATCCATGGGACAGTATTATGAAAATGTGGCAACAAAATTTCGTCGAGCCGGGTTTGTCAATGTAACTATGGTGCCACTGAATGATCTGAACTTTTTCACGGCAAAAAAGAATGGAACGGTACAAAGCGTATCCATAGACGGTCATGAATCTTTTTCGGAGGGTGAAGTGTTCCCCAAAAGTGCAAGGGTAAGTTTGAAACATAGGGGCAGCGGATAACAGAAAACTTATAGCCAACACAAATAAGCCATCTTTCGGTGGCGAAAAACTGAATATA
>CACXDS010000205.1 GCA_902766425.1 uncultured Lachnospiraceae bacterium | reverse complement strand
TCGGTCCGCTGCTGCGTACCTTCCATGCTTCTCTCCGCCTCAGTCCGGAAGCTCTCCACTGCTTCGCTTCTCTCGGCATGCGCGCCGCTCATATTCTCCGAAGCTGTATCATTTACAGGAGCCTCTCCCGCCTCAGCTCTCCTTGGCGTCTCCTCCACCTTTGTATAAATCTTCTCCCCTGTCATAGGATCATAGGACACCTTATATACAGGCTCACTTTGTGACGGCTGCTCTCTTACAAGCTTTTCGCCGGTCATGGGATCATAATTATAATTGTTCTCATTCATCATACATACCCCTTTTCCTGCAGCAATTAGGAAATCTTTTCTCTCCCTCTGCTTTATGATCACAGTATAGTTTTGCTTTGTGTCCTTTCTGTGTCTCCTTTGTGTAGCATTTCTGAAACATTTGGTCACATACCGGACACATTTTCCCAGAAGGCTTTATTGTCCGACGCCCATAAAATAAGGGATTTCGGTAATTTTTCATAATGCTTTCCCAAGAGATATCCCGCGTATTTATAACAGGACTGTATGAAAAAATACGGAAGCATTTCCGGATGCTTCTTTTTCAGCAGAGCCAGGATGGTAGCGCGAACCAGCTTTTTCCCCTCCCTCTCCGAGGGGACATGATCAAAGACCTCAGGGTGCTGCGCCTGGGACACCCCCAGATCAAAATTCCGGTGAAGCTGCTGCATACAGGAGTAATGATGGGAGTGATACACCCGTGCCCCGGCCTCATAGGAAATCTGCCAGCCCTTTTCCACAGCCTTGGCCGCATAGATCATATCCTCGTTAAAAATGGTCCGCCGCACAAAGCCCCCCAGCTCCTCATAGACATCCCGCCGATAAGCCGCACAGACATTGGAGCAGAAGAAGGTCTTGATCCCCAGCCTGTCCAGATCCTCCCTTCCCTTGAGAACGGAGGCTTCCGGATAGTTAAACTCTCGGGAGATCTGCTCCAGGATACCACTGCCCTTGCGAGGGAGCTGACGCCCATATGCCACGGCCACCCGCCCCTCCAGATGACTCACCAAATGCTCCAGGAGCCTTCTGTCCGCAGGCAGCGCATCCTGTGTCAGCATCACAAAGACCTCCGCATCGGAAAGCTGTACCGCCGCATGCCTTGTTCCTCCATGATCAAACTCCTGCTTGGAAAGATGCCTGATCACCAGGTTGTCATACCTTTCCAGCAGCTCCTCTTCCGTAAAGCTTTCCTCCAGCAGAGCCTTCTCCGTATTCATTAAAATGATATGCCCCACCGGAAGCGTCTGCTTCTCAATCCGATCCAAGAGCTCCGTCAATTCCCTGCCCGGCCGATAAACCGGTATGATCACATCTATCCTCATATCCGTTCTCCTAAAAAAGAAAGAGCCCGTACTGCAATTGTACAGGCTCTGCCCTTCCACCTTCCTTAATACTTAGAAGAATAGGTCTTAATGGCCTTGCTGTTCTCCTTCACTGTTGCGCTTACATTATAATCATCTTCGTCAAACAGGTATTTGTGCAGCCATTTTACATTAGTCTCCAGATCCGTGGGAACGATACAGCTTCCCTTGGCTCCCATGTTCTTAACTACTCTGTATTCCTCCTGAGGGAAACCGTTATCGCTTCCTTCCTCTTCCACAATACGGTAATCCCATACATGGGAGATGAGATTGATGAGCTCATCCTTCTGGAAGCTGGTATAGATATCGGACTGAACGGAATTGAAGGCATCCAACAGGGAATTCAGATCCGACTTCTTTGCCTGAGTCTCAATTGCCTTCAGCACTGCTCTCTGGCGGGCTGTTCTTGCAAAGTCATTGCTCAGGCCCCCCATGCCGGCGTAGCGGATACGGCAGTATGCTGCAGCCTGCATACCATTCACGCGCTGATGCCCGGTCTTTGCCAGCGGTGTAAAGGAAGTATTCATGGTCTTACCGATACTCACGCCGTAATTGTTCAAATGTACCAGCTCTTTGTCATTGATATCCAGCTCCACACCGCCCAATGCATCGATCACTCCAACCAGCGACCAATAGCTGACAGTCACAAAATTTTCGATATCCATATCCAGATTGGTGTTCAGCATCTTCACTGCCTGCTCTGCGCCGCCCTTTGCGTACGCCGCATTACATTTGCTGTAGCTGTCACCGATATTCAGGAAGGTATCACGATATACGCTGACCAGCTTAATGTCACCGGTATCCTGATTTACACTGGCAATCATGATAGTATCACTTCTGTATCCCTTCAACAGACCGCTCTGGCGAACGGAATTGGCAGGCAAAAGAACGGTCTCTCCCTTTTCATTTGTGGATTCCTTGCTGATATCCACGCCGAAGAGCGCCACATTCATATATCCCTTCATGACCTCATTCTGCTTTACTTCCTGAGGGATCTCCAGCTTCTCCTCCTCCAGCTTCACAATACTGATTCCCTTTGGCTGACTGTTTTCACCATTTCCGAAGGCGTCTCCGATGGTATTTGCAAGTTTAGAAAAGAAGCTACCGTTGTCACCATCCCCGCCTTCAGAACTCCCGTTTCCGCCAAAGGCCTTTACCGTAAAGACAAGAACCCCCACCAAAAGAGCCACGATAACCAATTCCACCACAAAGATGACCGTCTTACCCGTTCCCTTCTTTTGTGAGCCCCTGCGCCCTGCAGTTCCACCGTTTCTTCCTGCTCCTGTATTTCTCCCTGCAGCTCCGTTTCTTTGGTTAGAATAATTTGCCATTTCTTTCTCCTCTTCTATATTTTAATACGCATTTTTGTTCACAAAACCGGTGAAGAAGGTCATCATGATGATCTTCACATCAAACCAGAAGGACCAATTCTCAATATAATAGATATCATGCTCGATCCGCCGTCTGATGGAGGTGTCCCCCCGATATCCGTTGACCTGAGCCCATCCGGTAAGCCCCGGACGCACCTGGTGCTTTATCATATATCTGGGGATCTCTTCCTTAAACTTCTCCACAAACTGAGGTCTCTCGGGTCTCGGCCCCACAAGACTCATATCCCCCTTAAGAATATTAAACAATTGGGGAAGCTCGTCCAGGCTTGTCTTTCGCATGACCCTTCCCACAGCAGTGACTCTGGGATCGTTCTTTGTGGTCCAGCCCTTCCGCTCATCCTCCGGCGCCTGCTGCGCCATACTGCGGAACTTATACATATAAAAGGGCTTGTTGTGCAGGCCGACCCTTTCCTGCTTAAAGATAACAGGGCCCGGGCTTGTGGCCTTCACCAGAATGGCACACACCAGCATGATCGGTGAAGTAATGATTATCCCAAACAGTGAGCCCAGAATATCCGCCGCACGCTTGATCACCATATTCCCCATATTGGTCAGGGGAACATACCGGATATTGATCACCGGCAGTCCCATCAGATCCTCCGTATAAGGTCTGGTGGGGATCAGACTGTTGTAATCAGGGATAAACTTCGTGTGAACGCCCGATTTTTCACAGATTCCCACGATCTCTCCCAGATAATCGTAATCACGAAGGGAAAGGGTGATGGCCACCTCATCCCAGTCATGCTCCTCCAGCATCTTCGGAAGAGCGGCGATCGTGTCCTGGACCGGAACACCCTTATACAGCGTTCCCACCGGTACATGGTCATCCAAAAAGCCACTGACCGCATATCCCCATTGAGGATTCTCCAAAATCCGGTTGACATACTCCTCTGCCGCCCTGGAATATCCCACCAGCAGAATATGCTTTATATTGTATCCCTTCTTCCGAATGGACTGCAGGATCTTTCGCAGGATCACTCTGGATAAACCGGTGAGAAAACAATTCAGCAGATAAAACAGCGCAAGTACCGATCTGGCATAGTTAAACTCCCGCACCACCAGATAGATGATAATGATCAGCGCCGCCATTCCGACGGTATTCGCCTTGATCACATCCAAGATCTCAAACCGACGCTTTACCGTTCGCCGAGGCGTGTATACCCCCATGCGATAATACAGAACCACATAGCCCGGAATAATAAAGACCAAAAGGGAAACATAATCCCGCAAGGGGAGCACTCCCGGACCGGGTCCCTTCACCAAGATATAAAATTTGATCAGATAACCGAGCACCAGAGATAATCCCGTGATCATGGCATCGATCACCACCAGAAGCCGGTTAAACACTTTTTGGTTGTCTTTTATCATGATTGTCCTTCACGATCCATGATTTGAAGCATATGGGGACAAAGTAATCTACTTTGCTTATTATAATGCCCCGAAACCAAATTCGCAATTTAAGATTTTATGAAGATAATTCTTAATTTTTCTTCATAAATAAGAGGGGAGAGATTTCAGACCAAATACACAATTGCTCCTGCAATATTACCTCATGCTGGCAATTTACTGATCGACAACAAAAGGCAGACACCTGAGTGCTCTGCCTTTTGTCATCACCATTTTTCTTCTTTTATCAACTATTCTGATACAGAACCATGATGGGTATCAACAAATTACTCTGCGATATAATCGCCCAGAACGCCATCCCTGCAGGAACAGATTCCGGCATACCAGATTCCTGTCTGACCACGGAAGCCAACGGTCTCAAAGGTAAAATCCTTGCTTGTT
>CACXDS010000204.1 GCA_902766425.1 uncultured Lachnospiraceae bacterium | reverse complement strand
TCATTTCATCCGTCTCAATCCTGCTTCACTATAATTGCATGGCTCTTCAGGTAATCCTTCCAGAGCGGAATATACTTTACCTTCAGATGCACGCCGTCCGTGGTGTAATCCGGATTCATCCCTCCGCTCTCATCGCAGACCGCTTCATTTACATCCAGATAAAATATCTTCTCTCCATCCTCCAGTGTCTTAATGGCATCATTTCGATCTGTAATTCCCTGATTGGTGATATAATCCCCCTTGGCAGACCTCTTCTCCGTCACCTTCATTATACTTTGGATATATATGATTGCATCCGGCTGAAGCTCCCGGATCCGCGCAATGGTCTCGCCATAGGTCTCCCGGAAGCGCTCCACCGTTCCCACATCAAGCTCATTGATCCCCACCATCAGATAAATCTTCCCAAACTGCCTTTGGCCTAACGCCTCTTCCACGGAGATCTCCTTATACTGCCCCTCGGAAGGCACGATCTTTGCCGATAAGAGGCGAAAGATCGTCAGGCCGGTGGAAGCATAAAAGGTGGCGTGCTCCTCCATTTTCCCATAATCCTGCAGTCCCACCACTCTGGAATCCCCGATAAACAGGGCATCATCAAAATAGTCATCCTCCACATTGCCCCAGACCAGCTCCGTCTTATGTGTGGGCGCTGCCTCCGCTTCCTCGCCCGGTACTTGATTCTCCTCATCGGGCGTTCCATCCGCATCTCCTCGATCTGCGTCTGCAGCCTTCCCCTTATCCTGCTCTGCCGCCACTTCTTCCCGGTTGTCCTTTTGTCCATCCGGTACTTCGCTGGTATTCCTTCCGAACTCCCCGCTGATCAGCTCCTTCCAAAACGCTCCAAGCTCAACAGCCGGCTTATGATAAAGCTCCCAGTTATTTGTCAGCGTAAGAAACCCTAAGCCACCCACCACGAGCCAAAGAATCAACTGATTGTGTATAAAAAAATGTTTCAAACCCTGTCTCATAAATAAGCCTCTAAATCCATAACACTTCAAAGCTCTAAAAAGTCAGATACTGAAAGGGATTACTCCCCTGTCTCATAATACTCCATACGCAAAGCCAGAAAAGCGCCGCCAGCACCAGATTAAAAATGGGATTGTTTTTCCATTTCCGGCAGGCATACTCCGGCAGTCCGCTGGCGCCGAAGATACCCAGCGCAAGGATCCATCCGTATCTGCGCAGCTGCACCCACCAGTCCATGATATTCTCGTTGATTGCCTCTCCGATCCCAAACATACGGCACAAAAAGAGCTGCAGCTGAGTCACATCCGTGATTGCAAAAAACATCCAGGAAATAGGGATCACAAACCATAGATAGAGATGGGGAAGAACCTTCATTTTCTTTACAAAAGGTATCTTTTCCAACAAGCGCTCCAGAACAATACAGCACCACAAAAAAATGCCCCAGAGGAGAAAATTCACTGTGTTTCCATGCCAGATCCCTGTCAGCAGCCATACAGCCAATAAATTCAGGATAGTCCTTCCCTCTCCCCTTTTGCTGCCCCCCAGAGGAAAATACACATATTTCCGAAACCACAGTCCCAGTGTGGCATGCCATCTTCGATAAAAATCCCGCACGGACCGGGCCAGGTAGGGTGTCCGGAAATTCTCCGGCAGATGAAAGCCCAGCATCTGTCCCAGTCCGATTGCCATAAGGGAATAGCCCTGAAAATCAAAATATAATTTCAGCGAAAAAGCAACTGCGCCAAGCCAGGCGTATCTCCAGGTGATGCTCTCATAGCCCGCCACCGCCAGATCATTCCACAAAGCGCCCAGGCGATCCGCCAACTGAGTCTTAAAAACCAGACCCAGGATCAACTTGCCCAGGCCCTCCTGCACATTTTCCGAAGAGATGGTTCTCTCCTTTATCTCTTTCCCGATCTCCTTGTAGGAAGTAATGGGACCGGCCCCTATCTTCGGGAACATTCCCAAATACAATGCAAAACGCCAAATACTGTCCTCCGGTGGAATTTCTCCCCGGTACAGATCTACAAAATATGAGATCACCTGAAAGGTATAAAAGCTCAGCCCCAGCGGAATCCCATATCCCCAGAATTTAAAACATCCCAGCACACAGAGATTCAGCAAAACCACAAAGCACAGAAGCCTCCGCCCCCCGTCCCATGCCTTGTCTTGTTCTGTTCCCTTATCCTTCTCTTCTCCCTTGCCTTTTTCTGCACTCTTGCCCTTTTCCTCTCTCCCGTTCAGACTTTTCCTTAGCCGGCGCGAAAACACATAATTGATCAGGATTGAAACCGGCAAAAGCCATGCATAAAAGGGTTCACCCTGCACATAAAAGACGCAGCTTCCCACGAATAATACCGCATTCTTTCCCCTCCCCGGCACAAGAAGATATAGGAGAAGAAAGGCAGGCAGAAAATACAATATAAAATCAATACTCACAAAATCCAAATATTCCACATCCTCTATCGTCTATCTATCCACCGTCACATCATAGCAACTTTTCCACCGAAATACAAGAAACTAATTCTTAATTCATTATTACATTTTGTAACAATTAGAGAACTAATTGACAAAACCACCGATCATCCCTCGGTGGCTTTATGCTCCCGTTCATTCCATGAATTCCACAAGGTACGGCGCTGTGCAAACTGCTCATAAAAATCTGCTTCCCACTCATACGGAGTCGCAAAAAAGCAGCTCAAAAACCGGAGATTCCACTCCCGTTGAAGCTCAATATCTTCCAGCCTGCCAAATTGCTCTATCGTTTGATTCAGAATATTGCGCCATTCCAGGAGAAAGCCTTCATACTGCTGTAGTTGCGGCGTATCCAGCCATTTTTCCACCTTCACCTTTACCTTGGGCTGCTCGCACTCTCCCCGCTGTACAAAATATTGCAGCCTGTCCCCCTCATAGCAGCGCCCCAGCGGAAACAACCGGCACAGGCCGGATCTCCAGGGATGAATGCCGCACCACCCCTCGTCCGTAAGAAAGAAGCACCTTTCCTCCTCACCCACCATTGCCATATGGGGCAAGATCACGCCATCCACCACTCCCAGTGCGACGCTCCCCTCCTCCAGAAAGTCCCGAAGCTCCTTATGCAGGCCCTTCCGGAATCGCCAAATATCGTAGGGATCCAGTGTGATGGTGTCACCCATACCATGGCAGCACTTTGAACAATTTTTGCAGCCCAGACAGTCTGCCTTCACCATATCCCTGGTCTGATAGAGCTTCCCGTCCGAAATCTCTTCCAAATTCGCAAATCGCTTCATAAAAACATCCTATCTTCAAAAAAGCATGTTATACCCAAACATTTCTGTTTCAGTATAACATGCTTCCCTAATTTCGCAAGAGCTTTATTTTATCGGATTATTTTGCAGCCAGTTCAGCCTTCAGCTTCTCAGTCAGAGCAGGAACGATCTTGTTCAGATCACCTACGATACCATAATCAGCCACATCAAAGATGGGTGCACTCTCGTCCTTGTTGATCGCAATGATGATATCGGACTCTTCCATACCTGCCAAGTGCTGGATCGCACCGGAGATACCGATTGCGAAATAAACATTGGGACGAACGGTCTTACCGGTCTGACCAACCTGCAGATCCTTGGGCTTCCAGCCCGCATCCACAACTGCACGGGAGCAGCTCACGGTTGCGCCCAATACTGCTGCGAGGTCATCCAGGAGCTTGAAGTTCTCTGCAGAACCAACTCCACGACCACCGGATACCAGAATCTTTGCATCCATGATGTCAACGGTATCGGATACAGCCTTAACCACCTTCAGAATCTCAACATACTTGTTGTCAGGAGTAAAGCCGGGATTGAACTCCTCCACATTAGCCTTAGCACCAGCGTTCCTTTCACGCTTCTGCATAACGCCGGGACGAACCGTAGCCATCTGAGGACGGAAGTCAGGGCAGGCGATGGTTGCAATGGTGTTTCCACCGAATGCGGGACGGGTCATGAGCAGCTGATTGTGCTTCTGCTCTCTGCCGGGAATGGGGTTGATGGGGAAATCACCGATTTCCAGCTGGGTACAGTCTGCGGTCAGACCGGTATGGATCCTTGCAGATACGCGGGGACCAAGGTCACGACCGATGGCGGTAGCACCCACCAGGAAGATCTCGGGCTTATACTTGTTGATAACGGATGCCAATGCATGTGCATAGGGCTCGGTTCTGTACTCCTTCAGCTCGGGGTCATCCACAACGATCACCTTGTCGGCGCCATACTCGGCCAGCTCATCCGCAAGACCCTTCACATCACTACCAACCAATACAGCAGTAACCTCGGTGCCAAGAGCCTCAGCAAGATCCTTACCCTTGCCGATCAGCTCAAAGGCAATACT
>CACXDS010000203.1 GCA_902766425.1 uncultured Lachnospiraceae bacterium | reverse complement strand
ACGGAGGCGCTGAACCTGACGGAGGAGACCGGTAAAGCATGCGGGCTAAGCGGCAAGGAAAACATCAGACTGCGTCTGCTGGCGGAGGAGCTGACAGGTATGTTGCGATCCATTGCAGGTAAGCTGGATGCGGATTATTGGATCGTTTATGAGGGTAAAAAATTTCAGCTTCATTTAATGGCGGATGTCATCCTGAATCAGGAGATGCGCAGACAGTTTCTGGATGTGTCCTCCAGCGGAAAGAATGCAGCTGCAAAGGGCTTTATGGGAAAGCTTCGCGAGGTGATCGCAGTAGCCCTTCTTCCCAGCAACGATACGGTCTTATTGATGCAGGATATCAATGCGGGACTCATCAGCGCCGGTGGCTTTTCCGCAAGTGCGGCTATGACGGATGCGTATCTCTGGTCCATGACGCAATATAAGTCTTCCTTTGAGCAGGAGGGAGGCACAGGCGGGAAGGAGTCGGAGGCATGGGATGAGCTGGAGAAATCCATTGTTGCCAGCATAGCCGACGATGTACGAGTCAGCGTGAAAGGCTCCCAGGTTGAGATCATTATAGACAAAGAGTTCTAAAAAGGGTATTATGATAACAGGGAATTAAGATTATAGGTAGAGGGCTGGGTATGGGAAAACAGGTTAGCAAAAGGGAATTACAGCTTGAGGCCAGGAAGGAAAATCTGGGTGAGGTGCTGGAGGTTTTAGATGAGCTGCTGGAGGCGGCGGATTGCCCGATGAAGATCCAGATGCAGCTGGATATCGCTGTGGAGGAGATTTTTGTCAATATCGCCAGCTATGCCTACGCACCGGAGGTGGGAGAAGCGTGGATAGAGATCGGGATCACGGAGGATCCGCTCTGCGCTCATATTACCTTCCAGGATTGCGGCGTACCATATGATCCCCTGAAAAAACCGGACCCGGATGTCACATTGGCAGCGGATGAGCGCGCCATCGGGGGACTTGGCATCTTTATGGTGAAAAAAAGCATGGACGATGTGCAGTACAAATATGAGCACGGCAGAAATGTATTGTATCTTAAGAAGCTTCTGGCATAAAGCTTTTGTCCTGTTTTCAGGGGGATTTTAGTCTGAGAGAAGAGGTTTTGATAAGAAATTTATAATATAAAAATTTAGGAGGAAGAAAAAATGCTGAAGGTTGAAAAGAACATCACTGGCGGGAAGGCTGTTGCCGCATTGGAGGGGAGACTGGATACGGTTACGGCGCCTGAATTGGAAGCGGAGCTTAAGGATGTCATTGAGAATGCTACAGAGCTCACATTGGATTTCGAAAAGCTGGAGTACATCTCATCCGCAGGACTGAGAGTATTGCTTGCTACACAGAAGGTGCTTGGCAAGAAAGGCGGCATGAAGCTGATCCATGTAAACGAGACCATCATGGAAGTTTTTGAAGTAACCGGGTTTTCCGATATTTTGACTGTTGAATAAACAGTTGGGTGGAGAAGGGGATCATAAGGGGCGGTAGGGGACTCATATCAAGGGGGATTGGAAAGGATGTAACGCCATGAAGCAAGGTAAAACATGGATTCTCCTGATCGGCTGCACACTTGTGTTTCTGATCGCCGGAGTCATGGCCTGGAGTCAGAAAAGGATGACAGATCCGGAGGAGCCTTCCGGTTATGAAACGGCCAACGCACAAAGCATGGAAGTGGGGACGGCTGCGGTTGATTATGGTCTGTTGGAGAATTGGGCTTATTATTCCCTGGGAGACGATAAGGAGGCAGATCTCTTTTTGGTTTGCCCGACGGTGGACATGAAGGATGAGTACAACATGTCGCTGGAGGATGCGGAGACAAAGGCTAATTTCCTCGGTGCCCTCAACATGGAGAGGGGGATTTACGAGGACAGTGCGAGAATGTTTGCCCCCTATTACAGACAGGCGGCCATGAAGGTTTACGGGCTGGACCGCGCCGAATGGGAGCCGTATATGGAGATCGCGTACTCGGATGTGAGCGCGGCCTTCTCTTATTATCTGGCAAAGGAGAATCAGGGCAGACCCATTATTCTCGCAGGCTTCTCTCAGGGAGCGGATATGTGTTATCGCCTGCTGGAGGAGTATTTTGGGGACGAAGCTCTGTACGATCAGCTCGTTGCGGTCTATGCCATCGGCTGGCCCTGTACGGAGGAATTGGTAAAGAATTATCCCCAGATCCGTCCGGCTGTCGGTGAAGAGGATCTGGGCGTGGTGATCAGCTTTGACTGCGAGGCACCGGAGGTCACAGAAACCTTTATCACCCCCATAGGCACCAAAGCACACGCCATCAATCCGCTGAACTGGAGAACCGATGGCAGGGTGGCTGAAAGAAGCGAGAATCCCGGAGCCTGCTTTGCCGATTACAGCGGCGGGATTCAGAGAGAGGAAGCAGCGCTTTGTGGCTGCTATATCGATACTGAGCGCAGTGTTTTAAAGGTGACGGATGTAAGCAGCGCGGAATACCCGTCCGTTGTTCCGGGGCTTCCCGAAGGGGCGTACCATGTTTATGACTATCAGTTTTTCTTCCGCGCCCTGCAGCAGAATGTAGGGGTGCGCACCCAGCGTTACCTCCATAAGGCGGGAATGGAGCAGGAGACGGAGACCCTTGCTTATTGGGATCCCTCCTCTGCGGCTATGCAATCCTTGGTGGAGTTTGTCAGAGCGTCTGTGGATGAAGCCTCGGAGGGCTATATTCCGGCGCAGGATCGCATTGCGGTGTTTGATATGGACGGCACCCTTACCTGTGAAACCTATTTTACTTATTATGATACCTGTATGTTCATAGATTATTGCCTGAAGGACCATCCGGAAAGGGTATCCGAGGAGTTGAAGGACGCTGCACGGGAGCTGAAGCCGGGTTATGTCGCAGGTGAGGAGCTTGCCAGAAACTTTGCCAGAGCCTACGCCGGAATGACGGTGCAGGAACTCTATGACTACGCTGTGGAATTCGGAAAGAAGGAAACGGAAAGCTTCCGGAACATGCGTTATATTGACGGTTTCTATCTTCCTATGGTGGAGGTGGTAAAGTTCCTCTATGAGAATGACTATACCATCTATGTGGTGAGTGGGACGGAGCGCACCACCACCAGAGCCATTGTGGCAAATTCGCCCATCAGCGAGTATGTCTCTCCGAATCATGTGATCGGGACCGAATTTGAAGTGAAGGTGAAGGGATACGAGGATGTGGCCTCCAACATGGATTACAAGTATGCGGACGGAGACGAGCTGGTGTTAACAGGGAACTTTATCCAAAAGAATTTGAACGCAAACAAGGCAATCTGGATCGAGAGAGAGGTGGGACAGCGTCCGGTGCTGGCCTTCGGGAATAGTGGCAGTGACACCAGCATGATGAATTATGCATTGGATGAGCGTAATCCCTATCCATCCGCAGCATATATGGTGGTTGCCGATGACAACGAGCGGGAGTGGGGCACCCAAAACTGGGAGGAAAAGTCGGCGCAATATGAGAAACAGGGCTATGTCCCGATTTCCATGAAAAATGATTTTGCGCAGATTTATCCGGAATCCATCTCAAAATCGGATGTGCAATATGTGGAGCCGGAGACCATAAGCGGCGCGGCGGATCAGCCGGAAGCAGATGACACAAAGCAGGACGATGCTGCATAAACAAAAGCCGAAAGGAGCAGACCTTTCGGCTTATTT
>CACXDS010000202.1 GCA_902766425.1 uncultured Lachnospiraceae bacterium | reverse complement strand
TTTGTTCATGCTTGAAACGGGCAGGGAATCGCAGACTGATCCGGCCGCGGAATGCGGCCGGACCCTGCAGGGAAGCATTCTCCTTTGAAATAACTATAGTACGGAGAGACGGCCCGGACAATACACAGTAGCGTTTCTTTAGTCCAAAGAAATGCTTCATTGTAAGTTTATTTTTTTTTGAGAAATGCTCTTTCGATATTGTGAAGGAGACATCCCGATATATTTTTTAAAGACACGAATAAAATATTTCACATCTGAAAAACCGCACATGGTTGCGATGCTTCCAACCTTACGGATAGAATTCAAAAGCAGATTTTGCGATGCTTCAATTCTGACTTTATTTATATAATATGTAAGTGCATATCCGGTATTGCTTTTAAATATCCTTTCGATGTAAGTTGGATGATATCCAAAAGATGCAGCAATACTTTTGGCTGATATTGGCTCCGGATAATGTGTACGAATATATTCCATTATCGAGAGAACCTTTGGGTCGATTCTTTTATTTTCCTCATCTCTCATCAGAGTCGCTTCATATGACGTTTCAAGAACCAGATAGCTTGCAAGGTAATGGCAGCGCCAAGTGATTTTATAATGATCTCTTTTAGTCATATCAAGAACAAATTGACAGATTAACGGAGCCATTTTCGATCTATTCAGACTACCTGCGGCTGGTAATAAGTAATACTCTTTACATTCTTCAACATGATCAGGTGTTTGTGAACTTTTATCCTTCCGGTCTTTTCGATAACGCTGTATCAAATCGTTGAAATTTGTTCCCTGCGTTTCGAGAGCATGACTATCATAAAGCCTTGCGTCAGGGTCTAATATTTTAAAATGCATCCAAAAGTAAGTAAGTCTTCCATTACTGGGCCGCGTACCAAAATGGACGATATATGGAAATAGAAATATGAATTGGTTCGGGCCGATTTCGTATTCGCGGTCGGCCATAGTAATGTAGAGCGTTCCTGTTTGAACAATGATCAATACAAAGGTGTCAATACAACGGCGCTGATGCAAAAACTGATTCGGGGAATCCAGAATCCCTGACGATGCATACTCAAGAGGGTAATTTGATGAGGAAATGGAATATAGCATATTTGTCCACCAATAGTTTGAATCATGCAATTATTGTTCACAAAGGATTCTAATATGAAATCAAGTAATAAACAATATAAATTGAGCAATTAATCCCAAAATAGTGAACAAAATACAAATAAAAGAAGAATATGGATTGAAATAATTGATTGATATGCACATTAATTAATCAATACATTAACATTAATCATACAAAATTATTTCTAATGCATCCCGCTGAAGTTTGAAATATCCACCTAATATATTAAAATGGACGTTTATCAGATAGAACGATTACCATATGATAACAGTATCAAATGACATGGCCATGTCGGACAAAATTATCTTGGGGTATTTATTTGGTAAGGGAGGAAGAGAAAATGAAACGAGATTTGTCGGTTGTCTTGTCGTTGGCAATCATTAGTGGAATATTAGCGGGATGCGGAAGTGGCTCAAGTCCTTCAAGCATTAACTCGGCTCTATCAACAGCTACAGCAGAAGATTCGTCTGATATTACAACGGCCACGGGATCAGGCGATGCGGTTGTAGAACTTACTTTTACAGGGTGGGAAGCATCTCCCCTGGAAACAGAAGCTGTTGAAAATGGCATTAAAATATTTGAGTCTGAGCACCCCAATATTAAAGTCAGCTATACTCCCGGTTTGTCAGGTACGGAATACACTGCAAAACTTTTGTCTTCTGCAGCGGCGGGATCTTTACCCGATATTATGTTTATGCAATCAACCGATTATCGAACATTTGCTTCTAAAGGAATCATTATGGACGTCACTGACCGTTTTGACAGTGAATTCTCATTAGACGATTTTATTGATTCTTCCAGAAGTATTATGGATTTTAACGGGAAAGTGTATGGCGTTTCCTCCTGCACTGTAATGCCTATAATTTATTATAACAAGGATCTTTTTGATGCGGCGGGGGTTGCTTATCCAGATTCTAATCCTGCAAATGCATGGACCATTGACCAATTTAGAGAAGTTGCAAAGAAGTTAACGAGTGATGATGTATACGGATGTTATGGATTTGAAGTAGAAGGTATGTGGCCTGCTTTGATGAATGAAAATGATGGTCATTATTACGATCCTGCTGACAAGAAAACACCTATGTTCGATACAGAAGAAAACAAGGAAGTTTTCCAGGCACTGAAAGATATCAGAGAAGTAGATCACTCAGCACCAGATGCTACAACACTTTCCAATGTTGGAATGACCGCCCTGCAGATGTTTGAAACTGGAAAAATTGCAATGCTTTGTGATGGGTCCTGGTCATTACAGGAACTGGCAGCCACAGGAATGAATATTGGAAAGGCTCCGCTTCCGGCATTTAAACATGCTTCATCCTCGGGGCAGGCACATTTGCACTGCATCAATGCAAAAACAAAGCACCCAGAGGAGTGCTGGGAGTTTATCAAATTTTTGTCGGGCGAAGATTATCAAAAATCAATGATTTCAAGTGGTCTGTGGATGCCTAACAGAAAATCTTGGTATACAGAGGATGGCCTGAAGATATGGTACAACGAGGAAGTTCATGGTGATGATTACAGGAGCATGCTTGATTATTTTGAGAACGCTTATGCAGATGAAAGACCGTTTACATTAACCACAGAAACAACGGATGCTGTTCGCGAAGAAATGCAGCTCTTTTTCTCTGACGATAAATCATTGGATGACGCAATGACATCTGCTCAGGAACGAATGATGGCGGCATTTAAATCTACGCAATAATGGTGAAGCCAATCTGCTACATTCAATGAAGCGCATCTATTTATCTGCCCGCAGCCCATTAATGCTGCGGGCAGATATGCAAGGAGACATAGAATGGAGAGAACAGCGCAAGTGAAGCGAACACCTAAAAAAGGAGCACTAAAACGAGATGATGGGTGGGCATGGGTGATGCTGCTCCCCAATGTAATTGGTTTCTTGATGTTTATGCTTATTCCGATGGTGGCCACATTTGTTTTGTCCTTTATGGAATATGATATGCTGTCAGCTCCCAAATTTGTGGGGCTGCAAAATTACAAGGACATGATAGAGGATCCAATTACCCGACAGGTTACGTGGAATACAATTGTCTATACAATTCTTACAGTTCCAGTCGGAATGGTCTTATCTCTGTTATTAGCAGTCGCCCTAGACAGTATTAATTACTTGAAACGTTTTTTTCGGGGAGCTTATTTTCTACCTTCCATTACCTCGATGGTTGTTATCTCAATCGTTTGGCAGTGGATTTATAATCCAGAATACGGTTTAATGAACTTCTTTCTAAGCTTTTTTGGGGTTTCGCCTAAGAAGTGGCTGACCAGCTCGAGCACTTCTTTAATATCACTTGCAATTGTCGGAATTTGGAAAAGATTAGGTTATGATATGGTTATTTTCCTTTCCGGACTGCAAGGAATATCAACGAACTATTATGAAGCGGCACAACTGGACGGGGCAAACAAATTTCAGATATTTTGGCATATCACGATTCCTCTTTTAAGACCGACAACTTTTTTTGTATTTGTAATGGCGATTATCGGTTCTTTCCAAGTCTTTGATCAGGTTCAGCTTATGACGCAGGGAGGACCCGGAAGATCTTCGTCCGTACTGGTTCATTATCTATACCAGAACGCCTTCCAATACTTCAAGATGGGTTATGCGTGTGCGCTGGCATATCTTCTATTTGCAATAGTATTGGTTCTTACTGTGATTAATATGCGGACGGAGAAAAAGATGAGAGAGACCTTCTGAGGGAGACTATTATGCTGAAAGCTGGAATCAAGAGAAATAAGATAATTCGCGGAATTATTTTGTATGCCATATTATCTATTGGAGCGGCGACTATGCTGGTTCCTTTTATATGGATGCTTTCATCATCGTTTAAATCATTGAATGAGGTTTTTGTGTATCCACCCAAGCTTTTTGGGGAGAAGATAGTTTGGCAGAATTATAAGCAAATTTCGAGTAGATTTAACTTTTTTAGTTATTTTTGTAATAGCGCAATCGTTTCGGCATGGGTCGTAGTCGTTCAAGTACTCACATCTGCGACGGCGGGATATGTATTTGCAAAGCTGAATTTTAAGGGCAGAGATAAAATCTTTATTTTGTATCTTGCTACAATGATGGTTCCGTTTCATGTAACGGTCATTACGAACTTTTTGCAAATGTCCAGATATGGTTTGGTCAATACCCTGTGGTCGCTAATGCTTCCTGCCTCAGTTTCAGCTTTTGGGACATTTATGATGCGGCAGTTTTTTATCACGGTCCCAAATGAATTGATTGAGTCAGCAAAGATGGATGGGTGCAATCCATTCATGACATTTATTATGATTTGTTTTCCTCTTGCAAAATCGACGATTGCTACTTTAGCTATCTTCTGTTTCATGAATACCTGGAATGATTATTTTACGCCTTTAGTATATTTGAATGATGAACGTAAATATACTCTTCCGATAGGTTTGGCGGCAATGAAAGGCATGTATTCTACTAATTGGCCTGTACTTATGGCTGCGTCCGTTGTTGCTGTTTTTCCAGTTCTGATTGCTTTTTTGCTTGCGCAGGATGCATTTGTGAAAGGCGTAATGATGTCTGGATTAAAGGATTAATTGCTTACATCGTTCTTTAAATTTAAAAGAAATGACCGTCTTTTAGAGGCGGCGGAGGTTAATATGGTTCACAACGTAGAACATCAGCCCAAATTAAAGCAAACAGTAGTCGATGATACTTTCTGGAGTTATTTTCAAAATCTGATTCTGAATCAGGTGATTCCTTACCAGGAAAAGATTTTGAAGGATGAGATACCGGGCATTGAAAAGAGCCATGCCATCGAGAACTTTCGTATCGCAGCAGGGCTTTCGAATGGGGATTTTTATGGAATGGTTTTTCAGGATTCCGATCTTGCAAAATGGATGGAAGCTGTTTCAAATGCGATGGCTATTTCCGATAACCCATGGTTTCATGAAAAAGCAGACGCCATGATTGATTTGATTGGGAAGGCACAGGATCCGGATGGGTATTTAGATACATTTTTCCAAATTAAACACCCGGATCAAAAATGGACCAATCTGCAGGAATGTCATGAACTCTATTGCATGGGACACATGATTGAGGCAACTGTTGCTCATTATGAGAGCACAGGGGAAGAAAAATTTCTGAATATTGGAAAAAAGACAGCAGATTGCATCGATGCCAGATTTGGAAAAGACAAGCACAGAGGAATACCGGGACATCCCGAAATAGAAATTGCACTATTGCGTTTATACCATGCTACTAAAGAAAAGAAGTATTTAAATCTTGCAAAGTACTTCATTGATGAAAGAGGAACAACCCCAAATTTCTTCGAGGAAGAAGCAAAGTCTAAAAAGATCAAAGTTTGGGACATGGACTACGGTGATACGGAATATGCTCAGAATAATAAGCCGGTTCGAGAATTGGATGAGGCTGTCGGCCATGCTGTGAGAGCGGTTTATCTATACACTGCAATGGCAGATCTTGCGTCAGACATTAATGACGAAGAACTTGCAAAAGCGTGCGAAAGACTTTGGGATAACATTGTTGATAAAAAAATGTATATCACTGGAGGAATAGGCTCAACGGCGGAAGGAGAGGCGTTTACCATTAATTACGATCTCCCAAATGACACAGCATATGCCGAGACATGCGCTTCCGTTGCAATGGTCTTTTTTGCAAGAGAAATGCTGCAAATGAATCCGAACCGGAAGTATGCAGATATCATGGAAAAGGAGTTTTACAATGGACTTCTCAGCGGGATGCAGCATGATGGGAAGAGATTTTTCTATGTAAACCCCCTCGAAGTTGACCCGACGGTTTCTGGAAAAGTATCTGGGTACAGGCATGTTCTTCCGGAACGGCCCCAATGGTATGCATGTGCATGCTGCCCTCCCAATGTGGCGAGAAGTATTACTGCATTGTCAAAGTATGCGTGGGGTGAAAATGAAAACGTCATATATTCTCATATGTATATAGGGGGAGTGTTTTCTTCTTCAAAAATAAAGGGCGTTTCCGTAAAGGTGGAATCTGAATATCCATGGGTTGGAAGAATCCGATATTCAATCGAGGCAAATCCGGATCATCGCTCCTTTACGATGGCGGTTCGAATTCCGGAGTGGGCACAGAATCCTATCATATTACATGCAGGTCAGAACGTTCAAATTGATACTGTTATGAAGGACGGATATGCGTATTTATCAGGGCTTTCAGAAGAAGGTGACAATATTGAAGTGACGTTCGACATGCCTGTCCGAAGGATTTATGCGAACACTTGTGTCCGAAAAGATGCAGGAAAAGTGGCTGTTGCCAGAGGGCCTATAGTATATGCATTAGAAGAAAAGGACAATGGAAAACAGCTTTTTGACCTCGTTCTTCCACCGGACGCTGCATTTGTGACAGAGAGGAAAACGGATTCTATTATCGGAGAGTATGTCGGGATCTCTGCTTGCGGTCAGCGCTGCGTATCAGAGATGGAGAAACTCTATTCTGAAAACAATCCTTCACGCAAGACACAGAAGCTAATGTTTATTCCGTATTATCTGTGGGGCAATCGGGGACCAGGCGAGATGAGCGTTTGGGTGCGGGAGTGAAAGGCATGACCGAGAGAGAAAAAAGGGCTGCTGGACTTGCTTATCGTGGTAACGACCCGGATATTGTAAAAGATATCGATCGATGTCATACGCTGTGCCACAGATTTAATAACTGCATTCCTTCGGATGATCAGCTGAAAAAAGAGATTTTATCGGAATTATTAGGATCGACAGGACGCTCTTTTTGCATTGTACAACCTTTTTATTGCGATTTTGGATATAACATACATTTGGGAGAATGTTTTTTTGCCAATATGGGGCTTACTATTCTCGATAGTGCGGAGGTTTCGTTTGGAGCTCATGCATATATTGGACCAAATTGCTGTTTTTTTACATCGGAGCATGCCCTTTATCCAAAACAAAGAAACGAAGGAGTTGAATACGCAAAACCCATTCACGTAGGAAATAATGTGTGGATCGGTGGAAACGTTACGGTTTTAGCTGGCGTTAACATCGGTGATAATTCAATTATTGGCGCGGGAAGCGTCGTAACATCGGATATTCCTGAAAATGTGATTTCTGCGGGAGTACCTTGTAAAGTGATAAGAAACATTTAACGGATGGAAGGCAGAGGCAGGGAGCTGGCAGTAATGAAGAATGCGATCGTGGGAGAGCACAAAGCACTCACGCGATAGCAACCGGTGAAACTTCGGCGCCGGTTGCTGAATCAGTAAAAGGTTGACTGTTATGTAGTGCCGGCGTTGAAATAATGGTTCTGGCAGTTTTAACTTTATTTCCTGGCCTGAAAGAGGGGGCAAAATCAGCCGTCGCTAACGGTTTTACCGGAATTCCAAAAGAATTTGGCGGCTTCCTGCTTGTTCTGCTTCTTATTGAAATTCAGATGGATGCATATTTCATTTTTTCTGTTGATAACCTAGCCGGGCAGATATTTCGTCGGCCGTTCTCTTTATTTCATCAAAATGTACCTTATAGAAATCATCAGTCATTGCCTCTGCTGGTCCTGTTACACTCATAGATGCAATGATGTGATCAGTATAATCCCGAATAGGTAATGCAATACATCTTGCGCCGAGATCACATTCTTGATTATCGAATCCATAACCTTGCTTCTTGATAATTTGTAATTCTTTTAGAAGCTGATCTTTCGAGGTAATGGTATTTTCGGTATACCATGTCAGACCTCGTTCTGCGATCATCTCATCAATTTCCTGATCAGAAAAATCTGTTAGTAGAACCTTACCAACCCCGGTGGCGTGCATAGGGGCTATTTTCCCAATGCGCTGCGTGGATTGCAGGATTCGTTTCGGACCATCACAAACGTATACATAGACAACTTGGTAACTTTGTGAGATCGCCAGACATACACATTCCCCTAGTGAATAAGAAAGAGATCGGATGGGACCGGATGCAATGTTGATAATTTCCGCACTGTTCGATACGTAGCTGGCTAATCCGCATATTTTATATGTCATGCGGTATTTATTTGAATCTAAATCTTTATAAACGTACCCGTTTCTTTCAAGAGAATTTAAGAAACGCAGTGCGGTGCTGCTGTTAAAATTCAGTTTTGACGAAATTTCGTTTAATCGCATCGGCTGCCCGGTGACGCATAGAAGCTCAAGTATTGATAATAGCTTATCGGTCGACTGGTTATATGTAGATGCTGGATTTGGGGTACCCATAATAACCTCCAAAGGACTATTTTGGAAATACAATTTTAATAATTAAAACACAGCAGTATTATACAATCCAATATATTATATTTCAATAATTAAAATATTCATGAAGCGGTATCACAGTTAATGCATATTTATCCCTGTCTGATCGATAATACTGAAAATACTTCCAAAAATGATTTTCCCACTTAGTGCAAAAGTCCTATTGAATAGTTTTAATAATTAATTTATAACATTAATAAATAAAATATAATAATGAATATGATGACTATGATTCACATAATGAAAATGTTTTCCTAATTCTAGCATCATCATAAAAAGAATATGCAGGCTGAGTATTCATATTCGGGTAAGAGACAATTCGGCTTATGTGATTTCGGAAAGCGATGATTATTGAACGCAAATAAGAGGAGTAAGTCATGACATTAATTAGAAAGCAAACCTCCATACCGATACAAAAAGAAACTGATGTTTGTGTTATTGGAGGAGGCCCGGCTGGTATTGGTGCGGCCGTAGCCGCTGCTCGTCATAATAAACACGTCATTCTTATCGAGAAACGCGGATTTACAGGAGGAAATGTAACAGCATGTTATGTTGAAAATCCTGATTATTTTATGGCGGGCACTCAATTCGCACCGGAAGGCATATATGCGGAAATTGAGTCTGGATTTCTCTCTAAATTCGGGAATGATAATGTTCGTCCGAAGAAAAACAAGAGTTTTAATAGTGAAACACTGAAATGCTATTTGGATGATTATCTTTTAAGCAATGGCGTTCAGCTCATGCTTCATTCGTTTGTAAACGATGTTATTTGCGAGGACGATATCATTCGAGCGGTTATTATTCAAACAAAAAAAGGACCGGCCGCGATTACTGCAAAAACGTTTATTGACGCGACGGGTGACGGAGATGTGGCATATGCGGCAGGGGTGCCTTGCGATATTGGAAGAGACAAGGATGGAAAGTGCCAGCCGGGGACAGTTGCAGTTCGCCTGGCCGGAGCAAATGTAAAGGAGCTGCTGACAGATGGAGACAAACTTCAAAAGATAACGAAAGAATTTCGTGCCGAGTATCAGAAAGGGAATATTCAACTGACGTGCAAAAGACAGGATATTCCTTTTGGACGACTGACAAAAGCGGGCATAATTTCATACGTCAATTATTCTTGCGCATATGGCATTGATCCTACTGACAATGAAGATCTGACTCGCGGAGAGATTGAATGTCGAAAATACATCCTTGAAATAGTGCAGTATTTGAAAACTCACTATGTAGAGCTCCGGGATATAGAGATTGCGTCAATCGCGCCTGAAATTGGATTTAGAGACAGCCGGAGAATTCATGGGAACTATAGACTGACTATAGAAGACATGGAGGATCGGAAACATTTTCAAGATGCTATTGCTGTATTTCCGAGGTTTTATGACATGCTTTCGCCTGATGGAATAATGTCTGAAACCAGTGACTTTTCCGGCAAAGGATATCATGGACACATATTTGAGCCGGTAATTGGCAACCGCTATTTTGAGGTTCCGTATCGATGCATGGTACCAGATAAAAT
Source organism: uncultured Lachnospiraceae bacterium (assembly GCA_902766425.1). Taxonomy (GTDB): domain Bacteria; phylum Bacillota; class Clostridia; order Lachnospirales; family Lachnospiraceae; genus Acetatifactor. Next base: position 16,010 of record CACXDS010000202.1, on the reverse strand, counting down.
CAATAACATGTTAGTGGCAGGAAGATGTGTGAGCGCGGACCATGTTGCTGAGTGTGGGTTAAGAGCGGTTTCTCTTTGCTCTCTGATGGGACAGGCGGCCGGGACGGCCGGAGCTTTGGCTATAGATAACCAGGTGAGCTTATCAAACATACCTATAAAAACCCTGCAGAAACAATTGATTAATGATGGAATAAAAATACCCATGGATCAGGATTGAACAATTGTGTTACGAGTTTAACTACTTTTGTGCGTTCTTGCAGAAACTGTAATATGTTGCGGCAAATTTAAAAATATAGGGAGGAAAATGACAATGAAGAAATTAACGGCGACATTATTATGTGGGATGCTGACATTCTGCACAGTTGCTTGTGGGAGTACATCGGGCGGGAACTCAAGTAATCTGTCCACGAATTCTTCATCCGGGGATTTGAATCAAAATACCGCGGAGACAGGGGATACAACGGGAGGCGCGGAAGACTATTTTTCGTGGGATGAAAATTCTCATAGCTGGGTTCCTTCATCAACAAAGCCTGAAATTACGACAATTACATACTGGTCTGATGCAGCGGCAGAAGAAGAAATCCGAACAAAGCAAGTTGAAAAGTTTAATTCGACAATTGGACAACAGTATGGAATAAAAATGGAGCTCACATATTTTGGAGGAGACTATCATGATACTGTGAAAACAGCCGCTCAGTCAGGAAGCCTTCCTGAAATTGTAAAACAGGATTCCAAGTGGCTATTGGATCTAATTGACGGCGGATGCCTTATTCCGTATGAGGACATGCCTGGAAGCGAGGAGCTGATTGCTAAATATTCAGGTTCTCTATCACCGCAGAGCCAAATCATTAATGGGAAAACTTATACTCTGCCAGGGTCGCTCACGACGTATGGATTTGTTATTAACAGAACACTTTGGGAAAAAGCGGGATTATCGGTGGATGATTATCCGAAGACCTGGGATGATGTTGTCGAGAAGGCGGAATATATTACGAAGAATGTCGATGGCGCGTATGGGCTTGCGATTTCGTCAACTTTATGGACGGTATCATCCTGGTATACGTTTGGACTTGGAGAAAGTATCGGGCATTATGGCTACGATTGGAACAATAAAAAGTTTGCGTATTCAGACTATGACGAATTTGTAAAAGATGTAGATAAGCTCTGCGATGAAGGGTGCGTTGTTCCCGGATGGACAGCGCTTGATGCGGACGGAGCACGCGCGGCATTTGCAACCGGAAATGTTGCGATGATTGGAGGGGCGTCCTTTGACTGCGCTGCGTATAACAACACATATCCCTGCGACTTTGATTGGGATGTTATTGAAATGCCCAAACTTGTAAGCTCAAAAATTGATGGAAAGAGATTTGGGCTGGTCACGAACCTGGCATGCGTATGCAACACTGCGGCAGAATCCGAAGAAAAGCTGGCCAAAACATTGAAGTGCATTGAACTGCTTTACAGCGACGAATCATTTGCCGAGCTGTATTCTGCCGGGTTGTACATTCCGTTCCGAAAGGAAGCAATTGAACTTGGAACAACGCCCGAATTAAAAAACTATGATAAATGGGCTACGTGGGACGAGATGTTTTATATGCCCATGGTTCCGGATAATTATATTACATTTGAAGGTAAGGCTTACAGACAGGTAATGGTTGATGCGTGGGCAAATCCGGGAATTGATGATGTTGATGCGTTAATGGCGGATGTAGATGAGAGATATAACGCAGCCCTTGAAGAAGCAAGGAAAGAAAACGGGGATGTTATTGACCTTTATGTAATACCGGATGGTACTTCTCCTGAAAAGGGAAAGTGATTTTTTACAATTAGACGATCTGCTATTCTTGTAGGCGCACACTAAATGTCGCAATAATGGCGTGGCTACACTTATCTGGTTACCTCCCAAGGCTGATTTTGATAAAAAGGCCACGCCAGTATATTGTATTAAACGCATTCAGGATGCAGATTATATCTCAATTTATTGGGTTATCGACTTAGAAATTTGGCGGTTGAGACTTGTTATTTAGGGCGTTAATAGACGGGAGGAGACCGGGATGAACAGTTGTCCCGAGAAATCAAAAAGAAACAGAAAACGATTTAGCTGGGGAAATGATAACGTACAGATAGCCCTTATGCTTTTCCCCATGATGGCAGGCTTCTTTTTATTCACATATGTTCCAATTCTGTATCTTGTGCGATGCTCTTTTTTTTCATCAAACGGTTTTAAAGAACAATATGTGGCGTTAAAAAACTTTGCAAGAATATTCACAAGGGATTATGACTATTGGCGCGCTGTCGCGACTACCTTTATTTTAGCACTTGGAAAACTTGCGGTTCAAATTCCCTTGGCTCTTCTTCTCGCGGTGATATTAAATAGGGGATTAAAAGGAACAGCATTTTTCAGGGTAATCCTTTTTCTTCCGGCAATTATCGCAGGCTCTATTGCGGGACTTGCTTTCTCACTTTTATTTGCATCATACAATGGAATGATTAATGGAATGCTTGAATCGATAAACCTTCCGGCAGTAGGTTGGTTTGAACATACCGGTACTGCTCTTTTTGTTATAGGCCTTGCTTCAATTTGGAACAATTTTGGAGTGACGATGATTTTCTTTCTCTCAGCATTACAGACTGTTCCCGGTGAGCTGTACGAATGTGCCGCAATGGATGGCATAACGCCAGTAAAACGATTTTTTAACATTACGCTTCCTATGATTGGACCAACTTTTACTGCAGTTCTCCTGCTGGGTATTATTGGGGCACTTAAAATGGCTGATTTAATCCTTGCTTCTACAAATGGCCAACCGTCTGGAGGGACGGAGGTTGTGATGACGTATGTGTTTAAATATTTCTTTGGATATGACTTGCGTCAGACGGAAATAGGATACGCTTCAGCAATGGCAGTGGTAACGGCATTTATACTTGCGCTGGTTGCTTTGATATACAACCGCTTAACAAGAAAACTGGCAAATGCATTTGATTAAGGAGGCCAGCTATGGCAACTGCTGTAAAAGTTACTGGTGTGAAACGGAAAAAACAGGCAGGAAATTTCTGGCTCTATGTATTTTTAATAATAGTTTCCCTCATTGTTCTGTTCCCTGTTGAATATATTATTTTAGGCTCGTTTAAAACAAATATGGAGCTGCGGGGTTATGGAAACCATCTTATACCAACCGTTTGGGTGTTGGATAATTACAAAGAAGCTTGGGAAAAGGCACATTTTGAAAAGTACACATGGAATTCCCTGTACATGTCGGCTGCAATTGTCATAGGAAGCATTTTTACAACAACAATGACAGGATATACCTTTGAAAGGGGAAAATTCAAAGGGAAAAAGATATTATGGTCATTTATTGTTTCTTCTATGTTTGTTTCCCTTGGCAGTTTGACTCTTTATCCGTTGTTGATGATCGCTAAGGTATTCGGGCTGAACACAAGTCTTTGGGGGGTTATTGTCATCCGCGTGTTTGGCTTGAACGTGACGCATCTTTATATTACTAGATCCTACATTAGGACGATATCAACAGAAATAGATGATGCTGCGAAAATTGATGGATGCAGTTTTTTTGGCATTTATCGGCGGGTTATTTTCCCGCTGTTAAAACCGCTGATTTCAACAATTGCAATCTTAGAGTTTCGTGCGGCTTGGAATGACTATCTTCTGCCTTTGGTATTCACCTTGTCTGACAAAAACAGACAGCCGCTGATTGTGGCTGTCATTAAACTGAAATCAACGGCTGGTGAAGGGGCGGCTGCGTGGAATTTGATGTTGGCCGGATCGTCGATAGCGTTAATCCCAATGATTATTGTTTATCTTATTTTCAACAGGTACTTCATTTCGGGCTTAACAGCAGGGGCTGTTAAAGGCTGAAATTCTATCAATCAATAAGAGGAGGCGTTTTTTAAATGAAAGTTAATTTTTTGGAACCATTAGGTATACCTGAGCAGAAATTAAAGGGGATTATTAAAGATATTCTGGGAGACAGAGTTGAGGCCACTTTCTATGATTCCAGATCGGAGGAACCAGAAGTTTTAATTGAAAGAAGCAAGGGGGCGGATTGCGTCGTCTTTTCAAATATCAGATTTGGAAAGGATATTATTTCAAAACTTCCGGATTTGAAAGAGATTGTAGTTGCATTTACAGGCGTAGATTTAGTGGATATTAACTACTGTAAAGAGAAAAATATAAAGGTAAGCAACTGTGCTGGATATTCGACAGCTGCTGTAGCGGATCTTGTATTTGGCTTAGTCATTGATATTGCGAGGAATATCATTCCTTATAATCAAAATGTTAGAAATGGGGGCACGAAAGGAAACTTTGTCGGAATCGAACTCGAGGGGATGAAATTTGGCGTTATCGGCGCGGGAGCGATTGGAACTCGAGTGTTGAAAATTGCTCAGGCTTTTGGATGCGATACATACGCTTATAGCAGGACGAAAAAAGACCTTCCGGGGGTAAGGTTTGTAACTCTTGAAGAACTATGTTCTACGTGTGATATTATTTCTGTGCATGTTCCTCAGAATCCATCTACGATTGGCATGATTGGAAAGGAACAGTTTGCTCTCATGAAGAAATCTGCCATATTTATTAATTGCGCCAGAGGACCTATTGTAGACAGCAATGCACTTGCGGACGCTTTAAATGAAGGAAGGATATTTGGCGCAGGCGTTGATGTGTTTGATAAAGAACCTCCGATTGATAAGAGCGATGCTCTTCTAAATGCTAAAAACCTGGTCGCAACGCCTCATGTTGCATTTGTGTCAGAGCAGGCATTTGAAAAGAGAGCAATTATTGTATGCAATAATATTAAAGGGTGGCTTGACAACAAACCAATAAATGTAATTTGCTGATTACTGCTTTGCTTGCGATATTTGCGAAAGCATAATTGCACTGAATCAACAGGAGAAGCCTACTGTTCTATATCCGGCGGAGAGCGTTTTGCTGATTCAGAACGAACAGAACATAAAGGGGGGCGATTCTTCAGACACCCTCCTTTTTGCTGTGAAGAATCTCGTGCCTTATCAGACTTCTTTGCGGGTGCAAGAGATGCCTGCTGCGATTTAAGAGCTTTAATCCAAAGGTTAAGATAATGAACTGGAAGGACTTCTGTGATAATCAGGCAGAGGAAGCTCGCCGGAAAACACTCTGTCAGCTATAACTGCAACGGATCCAATAAGAGGCGCCGCATCACGAAAGCTAGAATGAAGAATTCGGATTTCTCCACCGACGGATGCCTGCAGAGAATGCTGGAGTTTGGGCTGCATTAGCTTTTCTACGATCGGAACATTCATTGGATTTGGATATCCGACAATAATTGTTGAAATATTCAATAGATTAAGAGTGTTAACCAGTGCGAAGGATATATAGGAGCAAAATCGATCCAATACAACAAGTCCAAGGCTGTCACCGGTGCTGGCGGCAGAAACGATTTGCTCCCAAGATGGAGAATTTATTCTGACAAGAGGAGAGGAACTGTATATTGTAGAAAGCTCTATAATATCCCGCTGCATATTCTCGATACTGGCGTAAAGATCCAGACAGCCGTGATTGCCGCAATCACAGAGCGGACCAGAATAATTGATCGAAGTATGTCCTATCTCACCGCTTTGACCGCTGTCACCGCCATATATATTTCCATTGATTACGATGCCGGCACCAATTCCATTCCATATGTGCAGATAAACATAATTATGTATATTTTTTCCGAGACCATAAAGTAGTTCTGCAAGAGCACCGGCGTTGGCGTCGTGAATTAACGCCGTGGGGAGGCCTGTCTCTTGTTCAAATCTGGAGACGAGGGGAAGATCGGATATATTATAGAAAAAAGGCGGACGCAGAATTTTCCCCTCGGCGGCGTTGATTGGACCGAGAGAAGAGATGCCGATGTAGCATATTGGTCGTTGCGAACGCGCCTGAATTTTTTTGAAGCTGGACAACATATCGGTAATCAGTTTATCACCGCTGCATTGGTGGATAACGAAAGACTCTGTATCAATGACGATGCCGCTTAAATCACTGAGGATGATTTGGCATACATAACGTTTGATTAGAATTCCGCAGACAACGGGAGACGCTGAGGATAATGTCAGCTGAACCGGACGCCTTCCAACGGCGGAGTTGGATGCAGAATTTCCTTCTTCTGAGACATACATTTCCTCCATCAACTCTGTTACGATATTTCCAACAGTCATTTTTGAAAGACCTGTTGCATCGGCTATTGCAACACGAGAAATGCCATTGCTGGTGGCTATACATTTCAGAACCAGAAGCTTGTTTTTTTGCTTTACATCCTGATAATTGATCCCCTTCTGCTGAGCCATGAACTCTCCCTTATCTGTCCCATTAACGCGAATAGAAAAAACAGAACATGCTTTTTAATAGCTTGAATATATATTATCACAAGCGTTTGCGAGCATAAAAATGTGAACGGACGATTGCGAATATCATAACACAGGAAGAATGCGGCTGCGCAGCTCTTAACCGGTTAGCTATCATTCTGGAAAGCTCTTCTGTTAAAACAAAATGGCGAATATAATAAATCAAATATATTAAATATATTAAATATACCCAATTACAAAGACATAAAATGAAATATATTGACTATTAATGCATAAAGAATTAACATTTAAATATATTAATTGTATTAAATGTCCTGACAGAGCGGACTTGATTAATAAACATGGTTAGGTAATAATGGCTGTTTTTATTGCGGGATATGCGCATATAGAAATAGCCTTGCTGACACATAAAAATTTGGGGAGACAGCTTTCGCTGGATCATTTGAAGATAGGGCTGATACGCGGCGACAGAGCCGTGCAGAACTTATTCATAACGTTTTTATGTGCTTTATTATGCCTGAACCATATATAATTACCCCCCCCCTACCTTGAGATTCCGCGGGCGAGAGTTACATTGGACACCACGGGGGGTCACCGAAATACAATCCGCATTTTTGCGTCAGAAGAACATAAGGGCTTTCGGGAAACATGAAGAAAATGATCTTCCATAGATATTAATTCCTCTTATGATGATACCTTTGACAAGGCAGGAGAACTAATTGATAAGAAAAGCTGGTGCGGAAATGAAAAAATATATCGGTGGGATTGATATTGGCGGAACAAAGTGCGCTGTGATTTTGGGAGATAGCAACGCAATCAAATCGGGGGAACACCCAGAGAATATGATTCTTGACAGAATCTGCTTTTCTTCCGAAGCAGAAAAAGGCCCGGATTTCATGCTGGAGCACATTTACAGATCACTTGCGTTGTTATTAAAGCGCAACGGAATTTCGACTGAAGAAGTGGAGGCGGTGGGAGTAAGCTGCGGTGGGCCTCTGGATCATAGAAAAGGCATTATCATGAATCCACCGAATCTATATGGCTGGGATGATATACCGATTGTGACGGAGATAGAAAACACATTTGGTATAAAAACATTTCTTCAAAATGACGCCAATGCCGGCGCACTGGCAGAATGGAAATTTGGTGCTGCCAGAGGGTGCAGAAATGTTGTATTTCTCACATATGGAACAGGGATGGGCGCTGGCCTGATTCTGAATGGCAGATTGTACAACGGAACAAATGACATGGCCGGGGAAGCGGGACATATCCGACTAACTCAGATTGGGCCGGTGGGATACGGCAAAGCTGGATCTTTCGAAGGCATGTGCAGCGGCGAGGGGATTGCACAGATCGCGCGACTAAAGATCAGAGAACAAATTCAACAGGGCAAAAAACCGCGTCTTTGTCCTGAATTGTCTGAAATTGATCGAGTGACGGCAAAAGATATAGCGGATGCGGCCGGAGAAGGGGATGAATTGTCCCTGGAAATATTTAACATAAGCGGACATTATCTGGGAATGGCTCTTGCGATTCTGATCGATATCCTGAATCCTGAAATTATTGTGTGTGGGAGTGTGTTTGTGAAAAGCGGGAAATATCTGCTTCCGGAAGCGCTGAGGGTGATTCATAGCGAGGCGCTGCCTGCTGCTGAGGCAAAATGTCGTATTGTGCCAGCCGCCCTTGGCACAAAAATAGGAGATTATGCAGCCTTGGCCGTGACGCTGCAAGAGACATGAAAGAAGCTGGTCGAAAGATGACAAAGCTCCAGACCACAATTGAGGAAGACTGAGACTGCGAGCTCCAAAGAGTTTTCTATTCAGTTTGGACACGATATAATATATACAATTTATTATATTGTGGCCGAAAAGCATATTTTAGCAGGCTTATAAAGGAAAAAACTAACATAATAGAATAAATAACGACATATATAATAAATTCTATTTACATATTATGTGCTTGGTGCTACAGTGAAACCATGAATGTAAATAATCGAGAAGAAAATAAAGAAGAAAAAGCATATGCCTATCTCATGTTGATGCTTCAAAGGCATCCGGAATTGAACTGTATTAGGAAATCGGTTGAAGATGCGTATGAAATCGTTAAAAACGCATATTCATTGGAAAAGAAACTATTAGTGTGCGGAAACGGCGGGAGCGCTTCAGATTCATTACACATTGTTGGCGAACTGATGAAGGGGTTCAGAGTTCAAAGACATGTTAAGGAGGAAGATCGGAAAGAGTTAGGGGACTTGGCGGATGATTTGCAAGGCGCATTACCAGCAATTGCACTCACTAGTGAATTGGCGTTGATTTCCGCTTTCGGGAATGATGTGAATCCAGAAATGATATACGCCCAGCAGGTATATGGTTATGGAGTTCCAGGGGATGTATTTCTTGGCATAACAACATCTGGAAATTCAATGAATGTTCTGAAAGCTGCAGAAACGGCTCGAAAGCGCGGGCTGAAGACAATTGGCCTTACAGGCAAGACGGGAGGAAAGATGGCTGATCTGGCAGATGTGTGCATTGAGGTTCCACAGACGGACACGGCTTTTGTACAGGAGGAACACATTGTTGTTTATCACACCCTGTGCAGTATGCTTGAGGCTTATTTTTTTGATGAGCTGTAACCTGTTAATAGAAAATTCGCAAATTGTCAGGATAAAGCCATTTAACGAAACGTACTATCAGGGCAGCTGCGCTTTGGAAGGAGACAAGATGGGTGCATTTCCAAATAAATAGCCAGCGACATGCCTGCCTGTAATTTCAATTAATAAAAAAGAGCGTGGTCCGGAACAGCTCTTAAATCAGAATTTTGTTTGTGCCGGAACAAAATTCTGTGAATAATTCGGCGATAAATAGGGAGGTATAGCAATGAAGAGAAGGATCGCAGGGACAATGATATCAGGAATAATTGCAGCTGCATTGCTGGTTGGCTGTGGCAGTAGTTCCTCTTTGCAGGGAAACACTAATACGACAGAAAGCAGCATATCTGCCGATGCGGGCGAAACAGATATAAGTGCAGCTGCAGACAATAGTTCTGAAGCAGATGAGAAAACAATGACTGCCGGTACGACAGTGAAAATCGCGTTCAGCGGAGACAAAATCACCTGGCAGCAAGCGGTCATTGATCAATTTGAGAAAGACACAGGATATAAAGTTGAAATCAACCTGATCCCATCAAATCAAGATCAGTATTCTAAGATTATGATGCTGATGACCAGCCCTGAAACATGCCCAGACGTCATCGCGGAAGATGGATTTATGGTTAAGACGGATGCTGCTGCAGGAAGATTATGGGCACTGGATGATGCATTAGCAGATTGGGAGGATATGAATCAGTATGATCCTTCTATTCTGGAGGGTGGAAAGGGCGAAGATGGAAAGATGTATGGTCTTATGACGTCTACCGATACCCAGATTCTCTACTATAATAAAAATCTTCTGAAGGCGATTGGCATCGATGATGTTGACAACTGGCAGCCGAAGACGTGGGACGAAATATTGGAAGTAGCCAAGAAACTTAAAGAGGCCAATTCTGATAAGGAAGATTTTATTCCGTTGTGGGTCTGGGCGTCCACTGTTTATCCGGAAGAAACTTCGATGAGAACGTTTCAGCTTTTCTTGTCTGGGACGGGAGAGGAAGGAGCATGGCCTTCACAGCTTTACGATGAGGATTCTGCAAAATGGGTCATTGATAAAGAAGATGATCTGGCTGTATTGAATTTTATTGATGACATTTTTAATAAATCTCAGGTTGCGGAAACACCTGCGCAGGCATCGGATGCATCTATCTGGGACACTCTGAAATCGGAGAACATTAAAAATGATGGAGTTGGACTGTTCATTAGTGGATCATGGGAGATGGCTGCTTATCAGGATGGCAATCAGTACCCCTGGCCTGAGGCGGAAGATGTGATCGGCTATGCTTCTCTTCCGACGAAAGATGGTCAGGCGCCAGGAATGACCACGGTGTCAGGCGGTTGGACATGGGCAATTCCTTCCAATGCCAATAATAAGGAAGGCGGGGTGGCTTTGCTGAAAGCAATCTGCGGTTTTGAAGGTTCTAAGGCAAGAGCGCTCTATAATGGCGAAACTGCACCCCGCAAGGATGTTGCTGAAACGGAGGAGTATCAGAATCAGTCCCCGTCTGCCGTCCCGTATTCCTCAACCCAACTTGGATATACACATTTCAGACCCTCTGTTGACGGATATTCGTCCATAACAACTTCTTTCTCTCAAATGATTGAAGATGTTGCTTTTGGAACATCATCTCCGGAAGATGCACTCAATACACTTCAAGCTGAAATGATTCGACAATTTGGAGAAAACAAAGTGGAAGTAAAGTGAGCAGTTTGTAAGTGGAGGTCAGCTTCTGCAGCCGGGAGGCTGCGGGAGCTGACTTTTCGGTTGCAAAAGAGATAGGAAGTGTATTGTAGGAAGGGTAAATACAGGTATGGGTGAGAAACATTTATTGGAGAAAAGAAGAGCTGTGTTGAGCATTCTCCTAATGGCTCCTGCGGCTGTGCTGATTGGTGTCTTTTATCTGTATCCAATGATCATGACCGTATACTATGCTTTTACTAATTTGACATTGACCGGAGCGCAAGCCACAGATACGCAGTTTGTTGGCTTTCGGAATTTTTTAAATCTTTTCCGCGATCCCAAATTTCCCTTGATTATGAAAAATACCATTGTATTTTTGGTGTTTTCTGGAATCATAGGGCAACAGGTTTTTGCATTTATCCTGGCTTCGTTAATGAAAAAAAGAAATGTGCATATCAGACGTTTTACCGGATTTATGGTGGTTCTTGGATGGGTAACTCCCGAGATTATTGCAGCCTATATGTTTTCAGCCTATTTCAATGATAAAGGCACATTAAATTCAATCCTGCGGTTTTTCGGGATTCATAGAGTCAGCTGGATGTTCACATATCCAATGTTATCTGTAATTATCGCCAATATATGGAAGGGGACTGCTTATTCAATGCTGATGTTTCAGGCGGCACTGGACGGAATATCTGACGAGATAGTGGAATCAGCAAAAATAGATGGTGCAAATGGATGGCAGATTTTGTCAAAAATTACGCTTCCAATGATCAAAGGGACGACGGCAACAACATTTATTATGGTTACTCTTGGAACATTAGGCGCTTTTGGCATGATTTACGCATTTACGGGTGGAGGCCCGAGTAATAAAACAACCACACTATCTGTTTATATGTATACGCAGGCATTTGGCGCATTCCAGGTTGGCTATGGAACAGCAATCGCTCTGATCCTGCTTCTCATAGGTGCCGTGTTGAGCGGTCTTTATTTGAAGGCAATTAAGGCGAACCAGGATTAAAAAACCGGTCATTAAGGCTGAAATTGTTAAAGAATATGTTCGAATACATTGAGGTATTATATGAGCTTTCAGTCAAAACGGAAATTTACCGCTTTTTGGGTTTATTTCTTTCTGTTACTTATTGGGATTATGTTTTTTCTTCCTACACTGTGGTTGATCCTTTCTTCTTTTAATGCAACAGCCAATATGTCAATCAAGTGGCCCAAACCATGGACGATTGAGAATTTTGTATACATTATTCAAAAAGATGGAATGCTGCAAGGATTCGGGAATTCTTTGATCATAGCGGCTTCAGTTACCGCGATTGCCGACGCTGTTTCTATTCTCGCGTCATACCCTCTTTCTCGATTCAAGACGAAATGGGGATCAAATGTATCACTCGCATTACTGTTCCTTACAGCTTTGCCTTCATCAGCGATGATGATTTCTACTTATAAATTGCTGATCAACTTCCATATGATTGATTCTCTTCTTGGCGTTATTCTTCTAATGTCTGCAGGAACAACGCCATATTCGATATGGATGATGAAGAATTTTATGGACACAGTATCGGTTGACCTAGAAGAAGCGGCCTGGATTGATGGGGCGTCCAGAGGACAGTCTGTGATTCATGTGCTTATTCCACTGATGCTGCCAGGTTTTTTCACAACGACAACATATAATTTCATTGGAGCATGGGGGAATTTTTACATACCATTTATCATGTTATCAGATGCAGACAAGTTTCCAGCATCAGTGAATATTTATCGACTTTATGGTATGCATGGTGAGGTTATCTACGGTCAGGTCGCGGCATACTCAATTCTATATATAGTTCCTATTTTTATTTTGTATTATTTCTCTCAAAATTACATGTCTCAGGGATTTAATATGGGTGGGGCATCAAAGGGATAACCTGGGAATAACAGAACAGCATTTTAGCGAAAATGGGAATTGTATATTTGTAATCTATATTTGTTTTTTTACAAAATGCCTTAAAAGATAAGAAAGGAGAGAAATTCCACTATGATAACAATGCATATGATCGGGTGTGCGCATTTGGATCCGGTTTGGCTGTGGAACTGGCAGGAAGGGTTTCAGGAGAATAAAGCTACATTCCGGTCTGCATTGGATCGGATGAGAGAATTTGATGATTTTATTTTTACTTCCAGTTCTGCGCAATTCTACGAATGGATTGAAGAGAACGATCCGGCGATGTTTGAAGAAATCAGACAAAGAATTCATGAGGGAAGATGGATTCTCTGCGGCGGATGGTGGGTCCAGCCGGACTGTAATATTCCTTCCGGGGAATCGTTTGCCCGACAGGCACTGATTGCGCAGAATTATTTCCTGAAGAAATTCGGAGTCATGGCGAAGACGGGATACTGTGTCGACAGCTTCGGGCATAATGCAATGCTGCCTCAGCTTTTGAAAAAATCGGGTATGGATCAATATGTTTATATGCGGCCAAGTTCTGAGGAGAAGCCGGATCTTACGGTCCATTCTTTCATTTGGGAGGCGCCGGATGGAAGCCAGGTGACTGCATTTAGGATCAAGGATTGCTACTGCAATTGGGAGAATCTTGACCAGGCGATTGAAGATGCTGCAGAAGATAATCGGAATAACATCGACGAAATGATGTGCTTCTATGGTGTGGGCAATCATGGAGGTGGACCGACGATTGAAAATATTCAAACAATACAAAAACTGCAGAAAGAAAGTAAAAATATCGAAATTGTTTTCAGTAACCCGGACCGGTTTTTCTCACGATTGGATATAACAAAGCTGCCTGTGGTAAGAGGAGAACTCCAGTATCATTCACCAGGCTGTTATTCTGCAGTTTCAATGATCAAACAAAAGAATCGGGAAACAGAGAATGCGCTGCTCACAGCAGAGAAGTATTCTGTATTGTCTGACATGCTTCATTGTCCAGGAGACGTCAGCATGCTGACTCACGCGTGGAAAGATCTTCTGTTTAACCAATTCCATGACACGCTTGCAGGCTCTGCAATTGAGTCTGCCTATGAAGAAGCACGGAATCAGTTGGGGGAGGCTCTGACAATTGCACACAGAAGCACGAATGATTCTTTAAATAAAATATCATTCCGGATTAATATACCACTTGAACCGGACCACTACCCAATGCTGGTTTTCAATCCTCATTCATTTGAGGTATCTGTTCCGGTGGAGTTTGAAGGAGCTGCGTTCGGAGATGGAATCCCGTTGGATAAAGTAAAAATCGTGGATAGTGCGGGCAATGGCATACCGTATCAATATGTTGCTCCGGCCTGCCGTGTCCCTGGCCGTCATCGCGCTACATTTATAGCCTCTGTGCCCGCACTTGGCTATGCGTTGTTCTACGCAGAACCCAATAGCCCGGAAGAACACATTTTAGAGGCAATAAACAACCATGAAGGAACAGTCGAAATTGGCGCCGCGAATAATTCAGATGGGCGCGCTAATGCAAAAACAGCAAAAGCGGAAGAGCTTGAAACAGAGTATGCTTCACCGTTTATACTGGAAAATACATTTTTAAAAGTCGGTTTTAATCGAGAAACAGGATGTATCTCTTCGATTTATGATAAAAAGAACAATAGAGAAGTACTTGAAGAGGATAGTTCTGCATGTGTAATAGATGACGCAAGGAATGATACCTGGGGACACAGTCTGAAAAGACTTGACCAGGTAATGGGAAGATTTGAGCTTATTTCGGCAGTCGTTGAAGATAGTGGCCCGGTCAGGAAAGCGGTACGAATGGTGTCCCATTACGGGAACTCCACATTGGTTCAGACCTTTGCTCTTTATACGAATGAAGACAAGATTCATGTGCATGTGCGTGTGAACTGGCAGGAACATTTGAAAGCATTCAAACTGTATTTTCCAACCAGGCTTGAAGATGACGCCATTGCGGAGACGGCGATTCCTTTTGGCAGTATTTCGAAAGAAAAAGCCGGACGGGAAGAAACAATGCAGGAGTGGGCAGATATTTCGGATTCCGCTTACGGCCTGTCTCTGATTAATGATGCAAAATACAGCGTAGACTTTACGGCTAACCGGATTGGTCTGACAGTTCTTAGGAGTCCGGTATTTGCTCACCATCAGCCTTATCCATTACAGGATGATGAAATATATTCTTATATAGATCAGGGTATCAGCGAATTTAATTATTTGATTAAGCCACACGCGGGAACCTGGAAAGAGGCAGGAACAGTGCAGGATGCTCTTGTCTTGAATCAACCAGTAACTACGATGTTTGAAACCTTTCACAAAGGAGATTTGCCGCCTGTTTATCAGGGAATTCATATTGATCAGAAAAATGTGATTCTGAGTGCACTTAAAAAACCGCTTTCCGGGAATGGAACAGTGCTGAGAATATATGAGGCGTATGGGGAAGAGAAGGATGTAGCAATTAGTATCTCGGGACATGAATATAAGACACATTTGGGTCCGCATGAGGTTAAGACATTCCGATTTGATGAAGAGACATTCGCCGAACAAAATCTGATTGAAAGATAAGCAGTGTTTGCTCAACAATTCAATAAAGATTGAAACATCTTTTTTGCCACCGAAATGATACAGTAAGCGCCAGATTTTTGAAGCGCTTATTCATATCTGTTTTTCCGGTAAGCCAGGACGTTCATTCCACTCGCATCGATGCGGGTGACGGATGTGACGCCTGACTTTCTTAGGCCCGCATAGGGTATTTCCGGGGGATGGATCTCGCAGTCACTGTTGATGCGGAAGACAGCGCTCGGCACTAAGTCGGGAATACGGATGGCAAATGCCCACGAAGAGGCCGGAGTTTTGACGATGGCGCATTTTACCTCGCCGTCTCAGGGGATCCGGTCTCTTCTTTTATTCTGATGTCGTTACAATCTGCCTCGGCGCCTCGGCGGATGATGAAGTAGTCTGCCGGCGCAAGGTATCGCTTTTCACAGGTCACTTCGTAAAGACGGAGCAGGCCGAGTTCGCCCCTCTGCAGCGATGCGGAAATTAGTGATGGCTGCGCTTCTTTCGATGCCCGGGATTCGGTCATTTATGATGTCTGTGCGCGGTAAGCTGATTTTACATGATGTCTTCCTGATAAGGAATGACAACATTCGAGACGAGGTCTTGAGGACCGGAAATCAACTCGGATCGTTACTTTTCTTAAATCCATTTCCTGTTTCATACGGTTCTCTGTTTTTGTTTTTTAAGAAAAGTGGAACTGCGGGACTGTTGGAAATTCAAACCATCCAGTCTCCATGGTATGATAGAAAAGCCTGCTAATAAAAAGTCAAGCAGTAAATAAAGAAAATCCTGGAGGGTAAAAATGGGCACAAGTAACCTGGCCGTATTCATTC
>CACXDS010000201.1 GCA_902766425.1 uncultured Lachnospiraceae bacterium | reverse complement strand
CTGGGGCATATGATAAAATAAGCAGAAGGAGGGGCCCGGCTGAAGGCCGGGAGGATGCCTTCGCTTCTGCGGAAGATTAGACTGGGGTATATGATAAAATATTTAAGCGGGGAAAATATGGAAAAGCATTTGGAATTCGATCTGTCCTGTCCGGTGCAATATCGTTGGTCCGGGAAATATGTGGGGAAGGATGCCGGCTGGCAGCATATGGAGCGCCAGCTGGTGGATTATGAGTTGATCGTAATGGAAAAGGGAACCCTGTACATCGAGGATGAGTGGGAACGCTACGAGGTAAAGGAGGGACAATATCTCTTGATGGAGCCCACCGATCGTCAAAGGGGTTATCGGCCTTCCAAATGCAGATTTTATTGGATGCATTTTCTGCCGGGAAGAGACAGGGCGGAGGTTTTGGAAAAAAACCGGAGGAACGATGAAATAAATTCGAAGACCGGGATTCGGTTTCCCAAAACGGGGATTCTTAAAAATATCGATCGGATTTTTGTTCTCATGAAGCAGCTGCAGGACTCGGATCTTCGCTATATGGATCCCATGTATAACGGATATCTTGCCTCTGTCATTTTGGAGGAGCTGGCAAATCAATGTGATCAGAAGGGTGGGAAGGAAGAAGACAGTCTTCGGTCAAGGGTGGACGAGTTTATTCTGAATCACATGAGTGAGAATTTATCAGTGGGAGAACTGGCCGGACATTTCGGATATCACGAAAAGTATTTTTCTGCGCTTTTTAAGGAGAATACAGGACAAAGTGTAAAAAAATATACGGATGCAAGGAAGATGGAGAGAGCAAAGTATCTTCTTTTGAACACGGATGCCATGGTGGGGGAGATCGCAGGCTCCATAGGCTTTGAGGATGTACAGAATTTTTATCATGTATTTAAAAAATACACGGAGTGTACCCCGACGGAATTTCGGGAGCAATATTGCAAAAAAAAGGAAAACAATATTTAGAAGCTTACTTTTTTACACCTGAAAATACGATTTGCTATTGCCTTTTGGGACAGCTTCCATTATGCTGAAAGCAGGATGGTGCTGTCCTTTTTGTACGGAATTGCATGCACGGAAAAGCTTTGATTTGGATTTGGAGAATTGTATTCGGAGGTGGAGCAATGTCAAGAGCGTATGGTTTGGATCAAGTATTGATGAAGGATTCCTACTGTGTCAATGCCTTTGAGAAGGATGTCATGTACTTAAAGGAGCTGGATGAGGATAGACTGCTGGCAGGCTTTTATGAGAATGCGGGATTAAAGCCCAAGAAGATGCGTTATGGCGGCTGGGAAAACATGCTGATCGGAGGTCATACACTGGGGCACTATCTTACGGCGGCATCTCAGGCCATTGCCAACATTCAGTGTAGGAAGGAGGACAGAGAGATCCTTTTTTCCAAGGTGAAGAGGATCATCGATGGAATGCTGGAATGTCAGGCGAATTCCAAGGGAAAACCAGGCTTTGTATTTGGTGGGACCGTCGCCGATCCGAATCGTGTGGAGCTTCAGTTCGACTATGTGGAGCAGAATAAGACAAACATCATCACCGAGGCCTGGGTGCCCTGGTATACCATGCATAAGATATTGGACGGCGTGGTGAATACCTATCGTCTGACCGGTTATGAGCCCGCGCTGACGCTGGGGAGCGGGATCGGTGACTGGACTTATCAGAGAGCCTCAGGCTGGTCAGAGGAGACTCACCGCATTGTGCTTGGAATCGAGTACGGTGGCATGAATGACGCACTCTATGATCTCTATCAGTGTACCGGAAAGAAGGAGCACCTGGCTGCAGCCCATCTCTTTGATGAGGAAGCGCTGTTTCAAAAGGTGATGACCGGGGAGAAGAATGTACTGAACAACCGTCACGCCAATACCACGATCCCCAAGTTTGTGGGTGCACTGAACCGCTATCTTACATTGGGAGATGAGGCGAAGGAATATCTGGATTATGTGGAGAGCTTCTGGAGCATGGTAGTGGAACGCCATACCTACGCTACCGGAGGCAACAGTGAGTGGGAGCATTTCGGCGAGGATTATATTCTGGATGCGGAGCGCACCAACTGCAACAATGAGACCTGCAATACTTATAATATGTTGAAGATGACCCGAAAGCTCTTTATGGCAACGGGAAAGAAAAAATATGCGGAGTATTATGAAAATACGCTGATCAATGCCATTCTTTCCTCCCAGAATCCCGAGACCGGTATGACTATGTATTTCCAACCCATGGCGACGGGCTTTTACAAGGTCTATGGGGAACCCTTTGATAAATTCTGGTGTTGTACCGGAAGCGGTATGGAGAATTTTACAAAGCTGAATGACAGTATTTATTTCAAAGAAAAAGACGGGATTACTGTGAATCTGTTCCTTTCTTCCGAGGTTACGGATCCTGATCTGGGGATTCGGCTGATACAGGAGACTGATCTGCCCAAAACGGATTCGGTTGTATTTACAGTGAGGCTTTTAGAGGAAAAGAGGGGGGAGCAGGGCGTTTCGGCGAAGATCCGCATCCGTATTCCGGATTGGTCTGTGGGAGGAGGCATATCCTGCAGATCAAAAGAAGTTACCCTTCGGGACGAAAAGGATTATGTTGTGGCGGAGGGACTATGGCAGGATGGTGACAGGATTGAGGCAAAGCTCGGTAGCAGGGTGACGGCGGTGGGCTTGCCGGATTGTGATAATGTTTTCGCCTTCCGCTATGGTCCGGTGCTTCTTTCTGCGGATCTTGGCACTGAAAATATGATCGACGGAAAGACAGGAGTGGATGTGACCATTCCCACAAACAAGATCGTTAAGAGCGAATATCTGAACCTGTCCGAGGGAACGGTGGCAGACTTTATACGGGACATAGACAGTCATTTTGAGAAGGCTGCGGATGAGCTTTGCTTTACGCTGAAGGGAACGGATCAGGAGCTCACCTTCCACCCCCATTATCTGAAGACCCGGGAGCGCTATGGTATCTATTGGTATTTTCTGGATGAGTCTGAGGATCAGGAGGATCAGGTAGCCAAGAGAGCATTGGAGGAAAAGAGAAGGGAGAGCATTCTCGATGTGGTTCAGCCGGGGTACGGTCAGTATGAGGTGGATGCGCTTCATGCCATGGTGGATAACGGTTCCATAGGAGAGACGGAAAACGGCACTGCAAGGCATTGCCCGCCCAGAGGGGATTTTGGGTATCACATGAAGGCAGTCCCAGGAGAGGAGTTGATCCTGGAATTGCATTTTCTGCGGGAAGATAACGGTAAGCTCTTACGGATCAGCCTTGACGAAGAGGAGATCTTTAATCGCAGACTTCATTACACGGGCAAGGAGGAAGAGTATGTGGTGGAGCTTCCCCTTCCTGCTGAGCTGGTGCAGCGCCATCTGGAAAAGAGGGAAGTGGAAGGAGCTAAGGTAAACTCCATCTTTGTGAAATTTCAGGGAGGGATGTTTGTGGAGTCTGCCAGACTCTTTGGATTCTTATATCTGTTGAAAAAATATCATTGATACTATCCCAAGAACACCGGGGAGCGCAGAGAGCGTCCCCGGTGTTTTTAGGAGAATATGAAAAGATTTGCGATGTCAGAAGGAAAAAGAATTTGCCGTAATTTGAGAAATATGATATGATGCTTTAGAACGCTTTGGAGAACGGAGGGCAGTGTTCATGAAAAATGATTCTAAGAAAACAATGATGATCAGAAGACGATTAAGGACACATTCCGGGAAGCGTCGGAGCTCTTAGAGCAACTGGAGAGCATGCAATGATCACAGATGGAAGTTGTCGGAAGGGCGCATGATATGGCTGTCATAACTCAAAACGGAATTACCAAAAAGCAGTCTGCGCTTTTGCAGGGGGTGGCGATTCTGCTGATGATCTATCATCATTTTTTTAATGATCCCTCCCTTTATGGGGACGCTCTTGTATTTCGAAACGAATATTGGGTTAGATCCTTCGCATGGTTTGGAAAAATCTGTGTGGGGTTGTTTGCTTTTGTCAGCGGATATGGTATGTGCAAAATTCTGGATAAGTGGAGGGATACTTCTCCAGTGCAAAAAGGTTTTTTGCGGGAAATCGGCGAGGTCTATCTCCTTTGCTTGAAGCAGATTGCGGGATTATGGATTCGATATTGGAGTATACTGGTTCCGGGATTGGCCATTTTAGTCACACTGGGGAAAAGAAGCTTTACGATAGGGGAATTTGTAGGAAATTTCTTCTGTTATCGTCCCACCTACAATGGGGCGTTTTGGTATGTGGAGCAATACACTAAGATGCTTCTGATCCTTCCGATTGCGGATGGACTTCTTCACAAGAACAAAACATCTGAGAAGAGCAGAACTTTCTTTTACGGAGTCTTGTTAGCCCTGGGAGGTATGGCTTTGATCGGAATACTGGCTCTTCCGGCTTTTCGGACAATTGCAGTACAGATCATAAAAGCATTTCGGCCGGCCTTTTTGGCAGCGTTTTTGGTGGGATATCTTTCGGCTGGGTTTGGAGTTTTTGAATGGCTTTTCCAATTATTCTCGGAGCTGAAGGGAAGCTTCAGATGGCTGCTTGGTGTATTACTGATCTGCCTGGCGGGAGGACTTCGGATTTATCTTGCCGATTCGGCCGCTTATGCCAGATTTGATTTTCTCATCGTCCCTCTATTCTCGCTGGGCTTGCTTTTGGCAGTGAGTGAGAGGGGAATGCTTGGGAAGGGACTTCAATGGCTGGGCAAAAGATCGGTTTATCTTTGGCTCACACATATTTTAGTATTTGAATTGAGCAAGGATCTGTTGCTTAAGCTTACTCAATCCCATATCCTGTTTTATCTTATGGAATTGCTTCTCTGCATCCTGATTGGAGAAATCTGTTTTTGGATCGAGGGTATCGTTACCGGGAAGAGAATGAGGCAGAAAAAATAAATGCAATGTGACTGTAATGGCAGGAATGAAATAAAGTGAATATGACTAAGAGAATAGCTTAGAAGACAGAAAGAGGGAAGCCTGATGGAAGCTTCCCTCTTTTTTTTTTATGATCTGACCAGTTATGATAAGACAATGATTTTATTTCTTAAATCCGGCTCTCTTTCTCATGGTGGGATCCAGAATCTTTTTGCGGATCCGCAGGCTCTTCGGAGTCACCTCCAAGAGTTCATCCGTATCAATGAAATCCAGAGCCTGTTCCAGGGACAGAATCTTAGGCGGCACCAGTCTGAGAGCTTCATCGGCGGAAGAGGAGCGGGTGTTGGTGAGCTGCTTCTTCTTGCAGACATTGATCTCAATGTCCTCGCTTCGACCGGTCTGGCCGACTACCATGCCGGAATAAACCTTTTCACCCGGTCCGATGAAGAGAAGTCCGCGCTCCTGGGCGTTGAAGAGACCATAAGTGATGGCTTCTCCCGCCTCGAATGCGATCAGGCTGCCCTGCTTGCGGTATTGAATGTCCCCCTTATAGGGAGCATAGCCATCGAATACGGTGTTCAAAATACCATTTCCCTTGGTGTCTGTCATAAATTCGCCGCGATATCCGATGAGACCTCTGGCGGGAATGGAGAACTCCAGTCTGGTATAGGTGCCACCGGAAATCCCTCCCATGTTGCGAAGCTCGCCCTTTCGCTGTCCCAGCTTTTCTATGACGGCACCGGCATAGTCGTTTGGAACATCAATATAAGCCAGCTCCATGGGCTCAAGAAGCTTACCGTTTTCATCGTGATGATAGAGTACCTCCGCCTTGCTCACTGCAAATTCAAAGCCCTCGCGGCGCATATTTTCGATCAATACAGAGAGATGGAGCTCGCCTCGTCCGGAAACCTTAAAGCAGTCGGTTTCGTCCGTTTCTTCCACGCGGAGGGAGACATCCGTATTGAGCTCCCTGAACAGTCTTTCCCGCAGATGTCGGCTGGTGACATATTTTCCCTCCTGCCCGGCAAGAGGGGAGTCATTTACCAGGAAGTGCATGGCGATGGTGGGCTCGCTGATCTTTTGGAAGGGAATGGGATTCACATTATCCAAAGAGCAGAGCGTATCGCCGATGTGAATATCGGAGATACCGGAGATGGCGACAATGGAGCCGATGCCGGCTTCCTTGACTTCCACCTTGTTCAGACCATCAAACTCATAGAGCTTGCTTACTTTCACTTTCACCTGCTTGTCAGGCTCATGGTGATTGCAGATGATTACCTCCTGATTCACCTTAATGGTTCCGTTATCCACCTTTCCGACACCGATACGGCCCACATATTCGTTATAGTCGATGGTACTGATGAGCACCTGGGTTCCGGCGTCCGGATCGCCTTCCGGAGCGGGAATATAGCTTAGGATCGTCTCAAACAGGGGTTCCATATTTGTCCCGGGTGTTCCGGCATCCAAAGAGGCGATTCCTGCCTTGGCAGATGCATATACGAATGGGCAATCCAACTGGGAATCATCCGCATCCAATTCCAGGAAGAGCTCCAGAACCTCATCCACTACCTCGTCCGGTCTTGCCTCCGGTCTGTCTATCTTATTGATACATACGATCACAGGGAGCTTTAATTCCAGAGCCTTTCTGAGAACAAATTTGGTCTGGGGCATAGCGCCTTCAAAGGCATCCACCACCAGAATGACACCGTTCACCATTTTAAGAACTCGCTCCACCTCGCCGCCAAAATCCGCATGCCCCGGAGTATCAATAATATTAATCTTGGTACCCTTATAGCTCACTGCGGTATTTTTGGAGAGAATGGTAATTCCACGCTCTCTTTCAATATCGTTGGAGTCCATGACACGCTCAGCCACTTCCTGACCTTCACGGAACACACCGCTTTGCTTAAGCAGCTCGTCGACCAGAGTGGTCTTGCCGTGGTCAACATGGGCGATAATGGCTATGTTTCTGACATCTTCTCTCTTTTGCTTCATAAAATCATTCCTTCCATAAATAAAACGAAACACTTTTTAAAACAATTGATTTCAAACTGTAATAGTATAGCACTAATGAGAATGGCTTGCAAGCACTGAAATTTGTATTTTTTGAAATACAAAAAGAAAAATGTCAATTAATTTCAAAAAAAGTGGAATAGCTCCGATTTGGGGCGATATCTGTCAACATTATTCGATGGAATCGTGTTTTATTTCGCTGGAAAGTGTTGTATAAATGTTTTAGCAACACGGAAAACAATTCCGGCAAGCGTAAGAGTGAGGAAGAAGGGAGAAACAACAGTGACGGATAAGGTGATTGAAAACAACCAGGTGACGGTGATGGGAGAGATCGTGAGTGATTTTTCCTTCAGCCATGAGATTTTTGGAGAAGGCTTCTATATGGTGGATGTGAAGGTGCAAAGGCTTAGCGAGAGCTTTGACATCATTCCTGTAATGACCTCGGAAAGATTGATCGATGTGAATGAAGATTATAAGGGAACACTGATCAGTGTGAATGGTCAGTTCCGTTCCTATAACAGGCACGAGGAAAAAAGAAATAAGCTTGTGCTGTCCGTGTTTGCAAGAGAAATAGAATTTGTGGATGAGGTGGAGGAGAGTGCTAAGAGCAATCAGATTTTTCTTGACGGATACATCTGTAAGCCTCCTATCTATAGAAAGACGCCTTTGGGGCGGGAGATTGCGGATGTGCTTCTTGCGGTGAATCGTCCCTATGGAAAGTCTGATTACATTCCCTGTATCTGCTGGGGAAGGAATGCCAGATATGTGGGTGGTCTGCAGGTGGGTGACCGTTGCATGATCTGGGGGAGGATCCAAAGCAGGGAATATGTAAAAAAGCTGGATGAGGAGACATCGGAAAAGAGAGTGGCCTTTGAGGTTTCGGTCAGCAAATTGGAACTTTCAGATAAGGAACAAGTGGATTGAAGAATCGGTTTGAGATGGGAAGGAGTCTTTGCATGCGCTGTACTTGCAAAAAAAAGAAGATTCTGATATAATCCCAGATAATGATATTGAAAGTGAAAAAGCCGATAGAAACAGAAATTGAGGACAAAAGAATGGCAAAGGGGTTGGTTACTATTTTTACAGGAGACGGAAGGGGAAAGACTTCTGCTGCGATTGGCCGGGCTGTTCAGGCTGCCGATGAAGGTAAAAGGGTTGTGATAATCCAGTTTCTTAAGGGAAAGGGACTTCGCGGGTCAGAGTTTGTAAGCCGTCTGGAGCCGGAGATCAAGCTGTTTTGTTTTGAAAAGTCCGACGACAGTTTTTCCAATCTCTCGGAGGAACAACAGAAAGAAGAGAGTATAAACATTCGGAATGGACTGAATTTTGCAAAAAAAGTTCTGGCCACGGGGGAATGCGATCTTTTGATCTTAGATGAAGTCTTAGGGCTTGTGGAGAATGAGATCATTACTTCAGAAGAACTCTTGAATCTTATAGAGGCCAGAGAGGAAACAGACATCATCTTAACAGGTATCATGCTCAAGGATGAGATTTGCTTCAAGGCAGACGAGGTTTCAAAGATTGAGACCATTAAGTTCAAGGTCTGGGATTAAACTGAAATACAAAGGAGCGAGCTGTCTTATGGACGCGATACTTTTTGGCATAGCAGGTTTTCTGTTTGTGTTTTTTCATTTGACCGGTTGGGAGCTGGAGCAAAGTGGTAATATCCTGTGGACTACGGGACATACTGTTTATGTGCTTGCACTCAGTCTGGTTTTGGGAATCGTAGTTGGCGAAGGCATACGATTCCTTTTTCTTTTTATGCAAAAAAAACAGGTAAAGGAACAGAAGGAGCAGGAGCTGATCACACACGGGAAGGGCTCAGGGATGGTGTGGCTTGGCAGCTTGGTATTACTTGTTGCTGCGAGACTTCCGGTCTTTTTGGCCTTTTATCCTGGGATCTGCGCCTATGATATGTCCATACAATTGGGGCAGATCGGTGCAAATGAATATAATCTCCATCACCCTTTGGCACATACATTGCTCTTAAAATATTCTCTTCTTTTTGGTGAAAAAGTATTGCATAATCCTACAGGAGGCATTGCCTGTATGGTGTTTGGACAGATTCTTCTGCTCTCCGCAGCCATGGCGCTTGGAATTGCCTTCCTTTATAAAAAGGGTGTCCGGAAGGCAGGGTTAATCCTTCTGCAGGCTTTTTGGATGTTTTATCCCTTTTATTCCTATCTCAATATCAGTGTTACCAAGGATGTATTGTTTGCGGTCTTTTTCCAATTTCAGATGATTGCACTGATACAGCTGTTGACGGAAAAAAGAAGATGGCAGTATGAACTGCTGTTTGTTGTTTCCACAGTTCTCATGCAGCTGTTTCGAAATAACGGGATCTACGCTTTTCTTTGTCTGGAGGGAGTTTTCTTCCTTTGTCTGCTCTTTGGAAAAAAAGATAGGAAAAGATATCTCAGACTCTTTTTGGAGGGCGTGATCAGCTTGGTGGGAGGGGTACTTTGTCTGGCAGTCCTTACTCGTGCGACAGGTGCACAGCAGGGAGACAAGAGAGAGATGCTGAGTGTACCCATTCAACAGCTGGCCAGATGTATGGTTTATCATGGGGGCGTGGGAGTGATTCCTGAGGATGATGGGACTATGCAGGAGCAGGATCGGGCTTTGATCAATGATTTTTTATTAAATAACAGTTATCGGTATTATGATGAAAAGATATCGGATCCGGTGAAAAATCACACAAATACATACATCGTCCGATATAGAACAGCTGATTTTTTGAAAACCTATCTCCATCTGTTGCAGCGATACCCGGGGGAGTTGGTTAATGCTTTTTTGACGCTGAATGCCGGTTATCTCTATATGGGAGATGAAAGTCATGGAAGGATATATGAGTTCAGAGATGAGGAGGGGCTGTCATACATTCATACCAGATGGGACTTTAATGTAGAAGAATATGGGGTTTTTCGTCATTCTTTTGCAGAAGGCTTGCGGAGCTTCCTGGTCAAATGGGCGAATGACAATGGACATCTCTCCATCCCAATCGTCAAGTATTTCTTCGTTCCGGCATTGGTTTTTTGGGCATACCTGATTACATTTTTAAATTTAGTACGAAAAAAAAGCTGGAAAAAATGTATCCCCTATGCACTTGTGGCGGGATATTATCTGACACTGTTTCTGGGCCCGGCAGTACAGCTGCGTTATTTATTCCCGCTCCTGGTAACCCTTCCTTTTTTGATCTGTTGCAGTAATAGTGAATAAAGACTGGTCAGACCGTCCGCACAATAGGGGAGCAGACAGAGACCATAAAGAAAAATATAGCGCGAATTTGCCTCCCAGAGCATATGAAAAAGCAGTCCCCCCAGAGCACAGATTAAGAGGCAGAACAATTCTAATTCGCAACTGTTTTGTGTGCCTGAAATGCGGCATTGCCGAAAAAGTGAAATCGCAAAAAAGACCAACCCGCCCAGCAGAAGGAGCAGCTGGAAGGCATTGCAGTAAGTGATAAAACAGATGCTGTACTTTCCCTCATACAGTTCATGGAAAAACTGGCTTCGTCCGCCGAAGGTAGCGAGAGTGGCCTGCCTGCAGGCATATGTACCATCCGCCCATTGGGAGAGAAACTTTTCGCCATAAAATGCAGCACAGTAGGAAGGATTCTGCGCAAAATAATTGATACGCTCCGAAATAGCCTCCTTACTGATGGAGATGGTTTCCTCACTATTCATTCCTGTCTGATCATAGGTGTTGAAATTAAAGCCGTTATACCAGCCAGCAGCCCGGGAGGATTCCTGCATCCCCATTGCAAAGTAGGACATGGCGGGCACACCGCTTCTCAGGGGATTTCCGGCGCGCCATTCATAGAGCTTTATGGTGAATGGCAGGATACTGACGGAGAGCAACAGAGTTGCAAGCCCGAGGATGAGTAAATCCATTCTTTCTTTGTATTGCGCCAGCCAGCAAAAAAAGAGAACGATCATTACGGCAATGATAAAAATCAGAGAGTTTTTTCGTAATAGCACGGAGAGGGGCATTCCGGTCAGAAGGAATAGAATACTTTTTACCGAATAGGCTTTAAAATCAGTCCTCTTGCTGAGTACGCGCAAAAGGCCAATTATTCCAAGGGTAAAGAAATAAAAGGACGGTATTTCACTGTACAGGAAAGCGGCGTACATGATCAAGGGTGCATGGAGGCAACAGATCAGAAGTAGAAGATTGCAGGTTTCCTTTCGGAGTTTCAATAGTTCACAGATCCGATAGAGGTGCATGACAATGCCCCAGAGAAAAAAAGCATATACGATTTTAAGCAGATGGTAGTATGGAAAATTAATCGGCAGAAGCCTGAAAAAACGGAACAGCAATTCCAACATACTTAAGAGTCCGATTTGCTGAGGATAGTACGAGAGATAACTTCCGCTGGGCTGAATGCAGGATAGGTTACCGCCGGCAATCTCTTCTGCGCAGTGATAAACAGAATAGGCATCTGCGGCGGGGACTGTCCTGCTGAAAACAAGCTGGATGGCACACCAAAAGAAAATATGGCAGGGCACAAAAAGCTTCAGAATCCGGGAAGTCTGATCCGGCTTTCTGCAAAGCAGGTAATTAAGTCCAAAGACGAGAAGTAAGGAGAGGAATAAAAAAAAGATGTTTTGCAACGGTGAGTCCGTTTTGATCAAAACCTTTTGGCTCTCCATATCCAGGCTATAGCTGGTCCAGATAAAGTTGACAGAGAATAATAAGAGCAGAAAAAGAAAAGCGATGATCTGGATTGCTTTTCCTGCAAATTGGTATAGGAACTGGGAAAAAACAAGCTTTTTGTTACATTCCATGGTGGGGAATCAATCCTTTCTGAAAGCGATAAAGTGCTTTCAAACAGTATAACAAGGGAAAAAACGAATGTCAAATA
The DNA here is from genome assembly GCA_902766425.1 of uncultured Lachnospiraceae bacterium. Taxonomy (GTDB): domain Bacteria; phylum Bacillota; class Clostridia; order Lachnospirales; family Lachnospiraceae; genus Acetatifactor. Next base: position 13,790 of record CACXDS010000201.1, on the reverse strand, counting down.
CGGAGAATGAGATATGAAGGAGATACATTTCAAACGGGAAAAGCTATTTATGTGGCTGGGGATTTGTTTTGCAGTCCTTTTATGTGTTCCCTATTTTATCTTGGGAAAGGACTCCATTATTACATATCACGATCAATTGGACGGAGAGCTGATTACCTATCTTTTGAATGCGAAGCATTTGTTTCAGAAATTGAATAATTATCCGGAAATTATGGGGGGGATTCCAAAGGAGGGAATGATATCTCCTGCACCGTTATATATATTGTTTTTTAAGGTGTTTTCTCCCTTTGGGGCTTTTCTGTGTTGCATACTTGTCAATAAGCTGGTTCAGTTTATTTTTATCTATCTGTTACTTCTGAAAAAAACAGGACGCGACTATTTGTCCTTTGCAATAGCAATTTGGTTTACATGCATCCCGTTTTATCCGGTCTATGGACTGAGTATCCCGGGGCAACCCATGTTGTATTATGCGCTGGAGCTTTTGCGCGAAGAAGACAGGAATGTGCAGAAAAAGAACGGGATGTTCGGTCCAATCTGTTTGATATTCCTATATGGCGTTTCCTCTTCGCTGGCTTTATGCGGATTTGCCCTTCTTGTTCTGGTGGGCGTTTGGGCTTGCTGCGAATGCATCCGGGGCAAAAGGAAGGGGGCTGCTCGGATGATGGGTGGCTGGATCCTTTTGACTGTCACATATACCGTATGTAACCTACCACTGGTGCAGCAGCTCCTGCCCGGCGGGAGAGACTTTATCAGTCATAAGAGCGAGATGAAGCTTGAAAGCGCTGCTGTTTGGGAAACCTTTCGAAGAATTCTTCTGGAGGGGGAGGATTACTGTAATGCTTATTCCGCCTTGGTTCTGCCTTTGATCGGGGTGGCTCTGGTATGGGGCGGAATACATTTGATCAAGAATAAAAAGTTCAGTCCGGGAAATGCTGCAAAAAGCTGGCAGGATCCCTTAAAAAGCTGCGTGGGCATTTTTGGCGTGATTATTTTGATCGTATTGTTTCGGGCGGTGTATCAGTCCGCTTGGATCGTTGATCTGCGAAATGGGCAAAGGGGAGTTCTGCATGATTTTAATTTTGGAAGATTTACATGGCTATTGCCTGTGTTGTGGTGTCTTTGTACAGCCTATGCAGGTGAGATCATTTTGACAAGTCTGGAAGAGAAAAAGCTGCAGAGGCATATAGTTTTGGCAGTGAGCGGATTCCTTTGTCTTTATATGGCGGGGCCGATTTTTATGGGGCTGTATAAGGGGGAACTCAAGCCGAATGCCATGAAGATCATACGAGGCGGAAATTATGAGATGATGACCTGGAAGCAGTTTTATGCGGAGGATTTGTTTGAACAGGTGGATGATCTGATCGGCAGGCCCAAGGAGGAATATCATGTGGTCAGTCTGGGCATTTATCCGGCGGCAGCAGCCTACAACGGGTTTTATTGCCTGGATGCCTATTCCAACAATTATGATCTGGCCTATAAGCATCAATTTCGAAAGGTGATCGCTCCGGAGCTGGATAAGAGCGAATACTTAAAAAGCTGGTTTGATGAATGGGGAAACCGTTGCTATCTTGTTTTAGCGCAATATAATAATTATTTCACTTTGGAAAAGCGTTGGGGACCCTATTCGGAGGACTACGACCTTGACTTTGAGAGTCTTAAGGAGTTGGGAGGAGCTTATATCCTTTCGGCAGCTTATCTCATCGGGAGTGAGGAAAAGGGTCTTAAGCTATTGAATGAGGAACCCATCCAGACCGAGGGCAGCTGGTACAGACTGTGGGTATATGAAATAGAGTAGATATATGAAACAGAGAAAATGTAATATAGTGGGATGAAAAAAGAGTAGTATGAAACAGGGGCTGAAATATAGTAAAATATGAGTTGACATCCCAGGGGCATAGTGGTATGCTACATATATCTTTTTGATAGAGGTTGCATTCTTAGAAGAGTACTTTTTCGGATGCGTCAGGCGCAGGGGAGGAAAAGGGAAAGGCGAGAATGCCGAAAGGATGAGCTGCCTGTAAGGCTCAGACCTTGGGCATACGGTTAAGAGCCGTATGACTGTCATTCGTTTTCACGGATGGGGCGCTATCGGGTAACAGTCTTTTTTTGATACCTGCCGGCGCAATGCGCCGGTTTTTTTGTCACTCTTTTTCCGAAAACGGATATAGTAATCAATAACATAGTTGCGGTTTGCCCAAGGAGGCAAAAGAAGGAGGAGAACATGGCAATTTTCAAAGGAGCGGGAGTGGCGATCATCACGCCCATGCATGAGGATGGAAGTGTAAATTACGAGGCATTTAAGAAGCTGGTGGAGTTCCAGATCGAGAATGGAACGGATGCGATCATTGTATGCGGGACCACAGGTGAGGCATCCACCCTTTCCCACGAGGAGCATCTGGAGGTGATCAAGTATTGTGTGGAGGTGGTAAAACACAGAATTCCTGTGATCGCAGGAACCGGCTCCAACTGTACGGAAACCGCTATTTATCTGTCTACTGAGGCTGAGAAGTACGGAGTTGACGGCTTACTTCTGGTAAGTCCCTATTACAATAAGGCAACGCAGAATGGATTATATCAGCACTTTAAGAAGACGGCCGAGTCTGTAAAGATTCCTGTGATCCTCTACAATGTTCCCAGCCGCACCGGCTGCAATATTTTGCCGGAAACGGTGGTAAGACTGTGCAAGGATGTAGAGAACATCGTTGCAATCAAGGAAGCCAGCGGAAATATCAGTCAGATCGCACAGCTTGCCGCTCTGGCAAAGGGATGTGTCGACATCTATTCCGGAAATGACGATCAGATCGTTCCCATCATGTCTCTGGGAGGTCTGGGCGTGATCTCTGTACTTTCCAATGTAGCTCCTAAGCAGACACATGATATCTGCGCAAAGTATCTGGAAGGCGATGTGAAGGAGAGCTGCAGATTGCAGCTGGAGGCACTGGAGCTTTGCAAAGCACTGTTCTGCGAGGTGAATCCGATCCCTGTTAAGAAAGCAGTTTCACTGATGGGCTTTGAGGCCGGTACATTGCGTCTTCCCCTCACGGAAATGGAAGAGGCAAATGCCGCAAAATTAAAGGCTGCTATGCAGAATTATGGACTGATCTGAACGAATAGAAGCTCGATAGAGAATGAGAGAGGTACAGAGAATGATAAGAATCATCATGCGCGGTTGTAATGGTAAAATGGGTCAGAGCATCAGCGGAATCGTGGCTGCTGATCCTGAGACGGAAATGGTTGCAGGTATTGATATCAGAGATGATGGTCATAATCCTTACCCGGTCTTTGCCGACATCAGGCAGTGTAGTGTGGAGGCTGATTGTCTGATCGATTTTTCAGGCGTTGCCGGCTTGGAAGATATGTTGGATTACTGTGTGGAGAAGCAGCTTCCCTGTGTTCTGTGCACCACAGGTCTCTCGGAGGAACAGCTCCAGAAGGTGGAGGAGGCGTCCAAGAAGGTTGCCATTTTGAAATCCGCTAATATGTCTCTGGGGATTAATCTGCTTCTGAAAATGCTGAAGGAAGCGGCAGGGGTTCTGGCTCCGGCAGGCTTTGATATTGAAATCGTGGAAAAGCACCATAATCAGAAACTGGATGCACCAAGCGGTACTGCCTTGGCACTTGCGGATTCCATCAATGAAGAGTTTGATAACGCGTATGAATATGTCTATGACCGCAGTGCCAGAAGACAAAAAAGGCCCGTAAAGGAGATCGGGATCAGCGCTGTCAGAGGGGGGACTATTGTGGGGGATCACGATGTGATCTTTGCCGGAGCGGATGAGGTGATCACTTTCTCGCATACTGCATATTCAAAGGCAGTTTTCGGAAAGGGTGCAGTTCAGGCCGCTAAATTCCTGGCCGGAAAGGGCCCAGGGTATTACAATATGGCGGATGTGATCGAAGAGAGTACAAAAGGCGGAATAAAGTAAGTAAGAATGTAGGAAAGAAAAGGAGGTCTTAGAAGCCTCCTTTTCCTGTAAATACTATCTGCCGTTTCCACCGGGTACAACACCGGTGTTTGTGCTACTGGTTGCACTACCGGTGCTGTTTCCAAGATGATTGTCTGTGGCAGTGGTGCTTCCGGTAAGGTTACCGTAAGAGGTTGTATTGTTAATGTTACCGGCGGGATTGGGGCTGGTGAGCGCATCAATGCCGTCCTCCACAGTATCACCGATATCTTGAATGGCGTTTCCGAGATCATCTGTCAGGTTGCCGGCATTATGCTCCAAGTCACTCTGCTCTGAGGCAGCGGTAGAATCCGGGATATCGGCGGGATCGGTAGCGGTCTCATCCAGGTAATCCATAATGGAAACATTGTCGGTGCCGTTTGCACCGCCCTTGTCTAAAACGGTAGTCTCAGTGTTTTCAGTGCTGTTTCCTGCCATGTCACCGGTGTGGTTTGTTCCTTCCATGCTTTCGGTGTCGGCTGTTAGGCCGCAGCCGCCCGCAAGACAAATGCATGTAAAAAACAGACTGAACAGAATTGCTTTCTTTTTCATAATATCCTCATTTCTGCGCCGCTTTTATTTCCATACCACCTGCGCAAGTGGCGCAAACGCAGGTTTTTATCCTAGTATGAGGTGAATTCCAAAAATTATACATATAATTTGCGCATGCTTTTTTATTTTAATTCTTGCATATTTTTTGTTCTACACATTTTGAATTTCAGATAAAGCGGAGGTTAGAATGGAATTTCGTCCTTGTATCGATATCCACAACGGAAAAGTGAAGCAGATCGTCGGATCCAGTCTGAAGGATCGGGGAGACCGGGCCAAGGAAAATTATGTATCGGAGTTTTCGGCGGATTATTTTGCAGAATTGTATAAGGAGGCCGGAATCAAAGGTGGACATGTCATTCTGCTCAACGGCAGGGACAGCGACTATTACAAGGCAACCAAGGAACAGGCGTTTCTGGCCTTGCGGGCCTATCCGGGAGGTTTGCAGGTCGGAGGCGGGATAGGGAGTGACAATGCGGAGGAGTTCCTGAATAACGGCGCTTCCCATGTGATCGTCACATCCTATGTATTCCAAAATGGACAGATCCGATATGATCGATTAGAGGAATTAAAGGGCTTGATTGGAAAAAAGCATTTGGTTCTGGATGTAAGCTGTCGCAAGAGGGGAGAGGACTATTATGTGGTGACGGATCGCTGGCAAAAAATGACGGAAGAAAAGGTGACGAGAACTTTGTTAGAGACCCTTTCTTCCTTCTGTGATGAATTTCTGATCCATGCGGTGGATGTGGAAGGAAAAAGCGGTGGGATCGATGAAACCTTAGTGAAGCAGTTGAGTCAGTATGATGGAATTCCGATCACCTATGCCGGTGGCGTGCATTCCTATCAAGATATCGAATTGCTGGGACATCTGGGGCGGGGAAGGCTTCATGTGACTGTGGGAAGTGCTTTGGATCTCTTTGGGGGTGAGTTATCCTGGCAAAGAGTACATCAGCTTTGCTTGAAGCAGTGATTTGGGATGATGGGCAATTTGCACAAATAATAGACATATTTATAAAGACTTTTTATGTAAAAAAGGCTTTTTTGTTGGGGATTTTACACAAAGATTTCGGGGCGGCATTGAAGGAAAAGGGTTCCTGTGATAAAATATCTCGATAGAGACGGAGGGTATAACTTTGGAAACAAACAAGCGCAGGGCTCTCACGAATCATGTGATCATAGTGACTTCAGATGCAGCAGATGCCAATGTGAAGCAGTTTAGGATTAAGACCTGGCTCTTGATATTGATTGTAATGTTGGTGTTTGCATTGGTGGGGGCGCTGATCGGATACCTGTTTTATGAGGAACGGATCTGGCAGACAGCAATCGATAAAAGCAACAGGCAGCTTCAGACCATGGAAAACCTTCAACAGGAAAATGAACAGGTAAAGAGTCAGATGGAGGCCAGGGAGCTGGAGCTTACGGAGCAGATTCAGGCTCTTCAGGAGGACAATCAGGTATTGTCCGCAACCTTGAGCCAAAAGATAGAGGCGGAGAAGAATCTGACGGAGGAATTGGAAAAGATTTCCTTGCCCACCAGTTTTCCCTTAAATGGTGCGGCTTCTTCCATGGAGCTTGCAGATGAGGTTTCTTATACAGTCAAAATAAAGACAGCCGAAGGAATTATGGTGGTGGCTACTGCGAAGGGAACGGTGATTGCTGTAAATGATGACCTGGAGTTCGGACATAATGTCTGGGTGGATCATGGGAATGGCTATGTAACGATATATCGCAACCAAGGGGATCCGGTAGTAAAGCAGGGAGATCTTGTTTATCAGGGAACAACCCTCTATGTAGTAGGAGGGGATAACACCGAGCTGGGTTACCAGATCATGCAGGATGGGGAATATGTAAATCCCTTGGATATCATTGATATTAAAGGATGATGCTTATAAAGACGAGCCATCTCGAAGGTGAGATGGCTCGTTTTGAATTGGATATTATTCTTTTGAAGGCAAGCGGTTAAAGGCTAATTCATATCCGTCGTTTCCATAATTCAGGGAGCGGTTCACACGGCTTATGGTGGCGGTGGAAGCTCCGGTTTTTTCTGCAATATCCAAATAAGTTTTATGATCCCGCAGCATGGAAGCAACTTCAAAGCGCTGTGATAGAGATAAGAGTTCATTGACCGTGCACAGATCTTCGAAAAAAGCGTAGCATTCATCGCGGTCCTTCAAGGTCAGAATGGCATCGAATAGGAAATCAACGGCATCCGTTTTGATCTTTTTGTTCATTAAACAGTCCTCCAGAAATCTCTTAGGAAAAGCAGAAATTCTCCTAAACTCTTCTTTATTTTAACATATTAAAGTCTGAAAGTAAAGTGAGAGACGGGCAAAATAATTCTGAAAAATTAATGCAAAAAAATTGTGAGAAAACTTGATATGTAGTTTTAAATACCTTATAATACTATCATGATTATAGAATTTCAGTAATGATATGACTGTAACATGTTAGTGGGCTGAACGGATCCGTAGCGAGCCGAATTGGAAAAACAGCTTTGGAATTCCTGATGCTGGGGAGGAATTATGACGATAGACGGAGATGATCTTCTGGGGAGTATTCTGGCTAGCCTGGAGAGAATAAAGTACATTGAGATAGAGGATATTCCCAATATAGATTTGTATATGGATCAGGTGACAGGCTTCATGGATGACAGACTTAAGTCGACTGCCAGACACAGCAGCGACGATAGGATACTGACTAAGACCATGATCAATAATTATGCAAAGAATGACCTGATCCCCCCTCCGATCAAAAAAAAGTATTCCAAGGAGCATATTATTTTATTGATTTTTATCTACTATTACAAGGGCGTATTATCCATCGGAGATATTCAAAAGCTCCTTTCACCCATTACGGAGAAGTATTTTAAGACGGATGAGGAGTTCAATCTGGAGAGTGTTTATCAGGAAGCTGTCAATATGGAAAAGGCCCAGTTGGAGGGCTTGAAGGAGGATGTGATCCGCAAATTCCATGAGGCGGAAAAGACCTTTGAGGATGCACCGGAGGAAGGAAAAGAATTCCTGCGCAAGTTTGCATTTATCTGCATGCTGAGCTATGATGTATATATTAAAAAGCTGATGATCGAAAAGATGATCGATGAGCTTAAATAAATTTTGAGCAATGAAAAAGAGTAGCGGGTGGCTACTCTTTTATTTTGATATTTTTCATGGCCCAGAGCTTCAAGGCGTTGGCATTATTGCTGATCTTATCTAAGGAATCCAGAATGGATTGGAAGTCGTCCCTTTCCCACTCCTGAACTACACCGTCCTCGGAAATAGCGATCAGAGAGGTGCGGATCTTATCGATATCCTTAAGGGATCCCAAAACCTTTAAGGCGAGACGATCGAAATCGTCGATGGAAACCTCCTGAACAGTTCCCTTTCCCAGGGGGCATTCTCTGGCACAATAGGAATTGCAAAGCTCCGGAGTATTATACAGCTCCGCCATGGCCTTTACTTCTTCAGGATAGGGCATAATGGCATCCAATTCAATCCTGGCGAGTCTGGTCCTGTCGATGCCGAGTAATTCTGCAGCCTTTTCACGGCTGGAAAAATCCTCATTGCACTCCGCCGCTTCACATCTGGCTTGGTAATACATATTGTCGGCCGCTTTTGTAGCTTTCTTTCCCATGATTTCTCCTTGATTAAGTGAAGTTTGTATCAATTTCAGACCCTTATATTTTACTCTGAAAAAGGGACATTGTAAACAATTCTTTTAAATTTGCGGAAATTTGGCAAAGAGGTTGTCTGGGCTTGGAAAATTTGGTAAAATAAATTGTTAAGAGTAAAAAAAAGGATGATATGTATGAGTATATACGATAGTTTGAATGACGAACAGAGAGAAGCGACTACTACAGTGGAGGGACCGCTTCTGATCCTGGCGGGTGCCGGTTCGGGAAAGACCAGAGTTTTGACCCATCGAATCGTTTATCTGATTGAGGAGGTAGGGGTCAATCCATGGAATATTCTGGCCATCACCTTTACCAATAAAGCTGCTCAGGAGATGCGGGAGAGAGTCGATAAGCTGGTGGGCTTTGGCGCAGATCAGATCTGGGTGAGCACCTTTCACTCCGCCTGTGTGAGATTTTTGAGACGCTTTATTGATAAATTGGGATACGATAATAATTTCACCATATATGATACGGATGATCAAAAAAGTGTAATAAAAGCCATCTGTAAGAGACTGAATATCGACACCAAGAATTTTCCCGAGCGCACTCTGATGTCAGCCATATCTTCGGCAAAGGACGACCTGATCGGTGTCCGGGATTATGAGATCAAGACCATGGGAGATTTCAGAAAAATCACCATTGCCAAGGTTTACCGGGAATATCAGGAGACTCTGAAAAAAAGCAATGCACTGGATTTTGATGACATTATTTTTAAAACCGTGGAATTATTCAAGACCTGTCCCGAGGTGCTGACCTATTATCAGGATCGCTTTCATTACATTATGGTGGACGAATATCAGGATACCAATACGGCTCAGTTTGAATTGGTACGGCTTTTGGCGGATCGGGATCGGAATCTGTGCGTGGTGGGGGATGATGACCAGTCCATTTATAAATTCAGAGGGGCAAACATTCGGAATATTCTGGATTTCGAATTTCATTATCCGGAGGCAACTGTGATAAAGCTGGAACAGAATTATCGCTCTACGCAGAATATTCTGGATGCGGCCAATGGTGTGATCGCCCATAATCAGGGACGAAAGGAAAAGGCCCTCTGGACGGATCGGGGCGCAGGAAGTCCCGTGCATTTCCGGCAGTTTGAAAATGCCTTTGAGGAGGCGGAATTCCTGGCGGAGGATATTGCCGGGAGAATGCGCAAGGAAGGGCGGTCCTACGGGGATTTTGCAATCCTATATCGTACCAATGCCCAGGCCAGACTCCTGGAGGAGCGGATGGTGGTGGAGGGCATTCCCTATAATGTGGTGGGAGGAGTCAATTTCTACTCCAGAGCTGAGATCAAAGATATTTTGGCTTATCTGAAGACTATTGAAAACGGCAGGGACGAGGTGGCCCTCAGGAGGATCATCAATGTCCCCAAGCGAAGCATCGGGACGGCCAGTCTGGAAAAGGTTGCCACTTATGCACAGTTTAGGGGAGAGACCTTGTTTGATGCGCTTTGTGAGGCGGATAATATACCGGGACTGGGAAAAGCACAAGGGAAAATCAGAGAATTTGTGAATTTGATCCAAGTGCTTCGATCCGGCTTATCTTCGTACGGAATCGTGGATCTGATCAAAGCAGTGCTGGAGCGAACCAAGTATGAGGATTATCTGAATGAGCAGGATCCGGAGAGCGCAGAGGATCGACTTTCCAACATTGGTGAGTTGATCACAAAAGCTACAGTTTATGAGGAAACCCACGATGATATTTCGCTCTCGGATTTTTTGGAGGAGATCGCGCTTGTAACGGATCTGGATAATGTGGAGGATGCGGAAAACAGAGTTCTCCTCATGACATTGCATGGCGCCAAGGGCTTGGAATTCCCGGTGGTCTATCTGGCGGGGATGGAGGATGGATTATTTCCCAGCTACATGACCATTACCTCCGATGACAATACGGATCTGGAAGAGGAGAGAAGACTGGCTTATGTGGGAATTACCAGAGCTATGGAGGAGCTGACGCTGACCTGTGCCAGAAGCAGGATGATCCGCGGGGAGACTCAGTACAATCCCTTGAGCAGATTTGTGCGTGAAATTCCGTCGGAGCTTTTGGACCGTGAAATTCCCGAGGGAGGCTCCGCTAAGCTTGGGAATATGTATGGAAGCGCCAAACAGCTTTTTGGGGTGCCGGAGCGCACCACCTCCGTTAAAAAGGAAAAACCCTTTATTTTGCAGCAGAGCAGTAAATTGCAGACCTTGTCCGGATTGACAAAGGGGGTGCAGATTAAAGCCGGAGAATTGGAATATGGGGTTGGTGACAGGGTGATCCATGTGAAGTATGGAGCGGGCATCGTAAAGTCCATCTCCAAGGAACCCAAGGATTACATGGTAACGGTGGAATTTGACAAATATGGTCAAAAGATTATGTATGCATCCTTTGCAAAGCTGAAGCTGCAGGGCTAAAGCTTGTGAAGTGCAATGTTTCGCAAATAGATAACCGCTTTCGAAAGCGTGGGAGGAGATATGAAGGGAAGAGATTATGACCAGACCAAGAAGATTTTGGAGAATTGGCTGGCTGAAGCGGAGGATAAGCAGGAGAATGTTTCTTGGAAGGAGGATGTCTCCTTTTTGCTGGAGAGCATGAAGGATAGATCCTATCCGGATGAGGAATACTTGGGAGAAGAGCTTTTATCCTATCTCACTTCGCAGGGAGAGGGCGGGGAAAAGTATCCGAGGGATGTTGTTTTAGCAGCTCCTTCGCAACAGGAGGAGAATCCTTTCTTTGAGCAGCTAAATCAGGTCTTAAAGGTGGAGAATGGATCCCTTGGCAAGTGGCCCTCAAAGGAAGAAGCAGGGATCAGGGGGGAAGTATTTCTGCATCTGGCGCTGCGTAAGGGCAGAGAGGATGCTTTTGAAAATAATGGGAGGATGCTTTCTTTTCATATGGATCAGAAGGAGGAGAGATTCTTTCTTCAAAATTTATTTGCCGAAGGTATGGTGGAGAGGGCTTTTTATCTCGCTAAGTATGAGGATCCAGACTGGGCCTTTGACACACATAAATTCCTGAACGGAGAGAGAGAGGATAAGACCTATTCCTCGCAGGCGGAAATGTGGTATGGCCTAAAGGAAGAAAAGCTTGCAGACCACGGCATTCTTTATCTGTTCGAGGATCATCGGCGCATGGAGAAGGTATTGGAAGATTATTTCGGAAAGGCACTTTTGGATAGCGGAAAGGCAGGCAATCCGGCCGGGGCCGCCATGCTTGGTACGGAGGCTGACTGCCGAAGCTTTTACGAGAAGGTTTTGCAGCCTTTGGAGAAAAATGCATACTCCTCAAAGGAAAAGATCGTAGAACAAAAGAATCAATATGCCAAGGCCAGAGAGGAGTTCCTAAAGCAGCTGGAGGTGGTAAAGGGACTCCAAAAATCCTTGGGGGAATTCCAGTTTAAGGCAATCAGGATGTTGAGTGATTGGGAGCTGAGGGAAAAGACTCTTACTGATGCAAAGAGCGTGATCGAGCATCATCAAAAGCTCATCAAGGATGCGGAGACCGTTCGGGATGGCTTTACAGCAGACCGCAAGGAATTGGATGGGGATCTTGAGGAGCTGGGGAGGCTCATCGAGGAGGAGACAGGTAAGCTTAAGGATCTGGAAAAGGAGATCAATGAGAATAAAACTAAGGTGACGGAAGGGTATGCCAAGGAAGAGGAAACCCTGAAATCAGTGGGATTTATGACCAAGCTCCTGTCTAAGAAGAAATATGATGCGGCTGTGGAGCTGGCGGAGCAGTATCACAAGGAGGCGGGAGAGGCATCTGATCTGGAGCTTAAGCTCTCCAAGGATGCCAGGGACTTGGGAAAGAAGATGCATGAGCGTCTGGAGCTGCAGGAGCAGCTAGAGGAAAAGAGAAACAATCTGACGGAGGAGATCGGCAAGCGCTCCAAAGATATTACTTCCTGGACACAGATCATCGCAAAGCAGGAAACAGTGATAGAAGAGACAGAGGCTCTTTTGAGGGAAGTAAAAGAGCAATATGAAAAGCTCCTGGAGGGGATGAAAAAGGAGGGGGAGAAGGGTCGGAGAGTGATCCTGGACAAACCTTATCTACGGCGCTTATTCTCCGAAAATGAGAAGGAGCAAAAGGATGCGCAGGCACAGATTCCTTGGATCACACCGGAATATAATGCAGAGAGGGAAAAACTGTTCCGACTGGCTGAAAAAATGTGTGAGGAATTTGTCCGGGGCTCCCATCACTTCAGAGAGGATCTCATTACCCTGGAGCAGTATCTCGGTTTGCGCATGGGAGATGACGGGAAAAGGATCAGTTTCCATCCCATGGATATGGCTTCCATGGTACCGGGGCTTTATCAGGTCCTGTCCCTTTTTACTCCGGTTATCGCTATGACGACGGATGAGGCGGGATCGGCTTTCAAGGATATCAGGAAGCCGGGAGTCTTTGGACGACTTGTGCTGGATGCAGGGGCAGAAGCCGCGCCGCCTAAGCTTGTGGGGGCACTGTTTAAAAGCAGACAGGCCAATCTGATCAAGACATCGTCTGCAGAGAAGGGTGAACCGAGTCAAAAGTGAGAGGGAAAAAGATTATTTATTTCGAAAGAAATTTGCTTTTCAGATACTTTTTTATGGTAATTTCTTAAGAATTGTGTTAGAATATCTTTGGGTTATCTTTAGATATGCGGATATGGGGCTTTGAAAGCCTTTCAAATGAATGGAAAATGTGAAATGAAGGAGAGGACACGAGGATGATGAGCAAAATTGAAAATTTAGTGGATCTGAAAAAGGTAAATGAGCTTCTTGCAAAGAAGGATCAGGAATTGGCAAAGCTGTACAAGCTCCTTGGAAAGAAGGAAGTGGTACAGGAGGAAGAGGAAGAAAAGAAGTTTAATGTGGTAGTGCTGATCCTGGCGATCATCGGTGTGATCGTTGTTGTATCCTGCATCTGTTATGGTATATATCGCTATTTTACCCCAGATTATCTGGATGATTTTGATGATGACTTTGACGAGGAATTTGACGAGGATGAAGATGAGGACGGGGATTTTGACGAAGAGGAAGATGACGAGGAGAGCATCTACGAAGAGGAGGATGAATAATAGGCGGTATAGTTCTTGTCTGTTAAGCATCTGAATAGTCACAGCCTGATTTTTACCATAGCGGTTGAAGATCAGGCTGTTTTATATTTACGGAATGGAGAAGAAAGCGTTGAAAAAGGGAGAGATCTGCGAGGGAATCGTTGAGAGAGTCAATTACCCCAATCGGGGGATCGTGTGCTGCGGCGAGTTCCGCATTATGGTTAAAAATGTATTGCCGGGGCAAAGAGTGAAAATCGCAATTTCCAAATCAGGGAGGGACCGTTTGGAGGGCAGACTACTGGAGGTTTTGGAAAAGTCGAAGCTTGAGACCGGGAAAACCTGTGGACAATTCGGTATTTGTGGCGGATGCACTTATCTTTCCCTGGAATATGAGGCGCAAAAAAGGATCAAAGAGGAACAGGTGAAATCCGGATTGGACAGAGCACTTGCAGATCAGAGCATTCCCTACATCTGGGAGGGAGTGCAGGAGAGCCCCCTGCGCTACGAATACCGAAACAAAATGGAATTTACCTTTGGAAACGCTTATAAGGATGGTCCGCTCACTCTGGGCATGCATAAGAGGGGGAGCTTTTATGAT
>CACXDS010000200.1 GCA_902766425.1 uncultured Lachnospiraceae bacterium | reverse complement strand
TTTTTTCAGAAACATGATTTTAACTAGTAAAAAACTGCCTTCAAAATCCATTCGGATTCAGAAGGCAGTTTCCTATTGCAACTGGATGAGGGAACTCATTTTAGCGGACACTTCTTCCTTAGCCTGTTCAGCTTTTACCTTTGTATAAATCTTTAAGGTCGTCTCCGGATCAGCATGCCCGACCCACTTTTGGATCTGTTTGATGTCCAGTCCTTCATGAACCAGAATGGACACGCAAGAACTCCTTAGTCCATGCAGGTGAATGTTCTGCGGAAGGTCCGGCATACTTCTCACCAACTTTCTAAATGCGTCCGTTGGGTAATCCGGATAATACAGCGATCCATCATCATGCTTGAACACGTAATCATTCTCACAGTATGTATTACCCATTACTTTCCTAAACTCGTTTCCCCGTCCTTTTAACTCCTTTAACAGTTTAATCTGTTCTGGGGACAGTGGGTAAACTCTCAAACTACTTGAAGTCTTTACAACATCTTCCCTGTGAATGACCGTTCCTTTTGTTACGGTACTTGCTATAGTTAACTTTCCCAGTTCAAGGTTAATGTTGGACCATTTCAGCCCCAACGCCTCCGATCTTCTAAGGCCAAAGAAGATTGTAAAATAGAAGTATTCGTACAGCGGATGTCCTTTTGCACCTTGCAAAAAGCGCCTACACTCCTCATAACTAAAGAATGTGTCTTCCTCCTTAAACGCCGTCTTTCTTGCCAACTGCGCGTTTAGGCTTGCATCCAATGCTGGATTCTTATGAATAATGCCTTCTGACATCGCCTGATTCATGATGTTGATCAGCACTGCCTTGATGTCCCTCACACTTCTTTTAGCGAGGCCAGGAGCCTTTGTTACATGCTTGGCGTCATTTCCACCAGTAAGCAAATGATCCAGGAAATTATTAATGTCTCGCGTCGTAATGTCGCCTATGCATACATTTCGAAAATACTTTGATATGTGGTTCGTCCTAAACAGAAACGATGCATAGGTCGAATCTGCCACCAATCTTTTCTTTATGTCCAAGTAATGCTTGGCTTCTCCCTCATCTCGCGATATTTTTCATTCTCCCACATGATCGTATCTCCCTAGTCAATACCCCAAAATTATTTCAACTATTTGTATATCCCATCCACGGCGCATTAAACCGAACGCGCAGATTACAGCTTCAACATCCTATATCCGGTACCAATATGTGTTTGTATGTACGTTGGGTGAGCCGTGTCAACTTCAATTTTTTTACGCAGAGACGCCATAAACACTCTAAGCGATGACATGTCACTTTCCAAAGAATTGCCCCAAATCTGCTTTGTGATAAAGGTATAGGTCAAAACCTTTCCGACGTTTTTTGCCAAAAGGCACAGCAGCTTATACTCCATCGGCGTAAGCGACAATTCTGCATTATTAAGATATGCCATTCCAGCCAGATAATCGATTTCCAGATCACCATTCTTAAACACGGCCGCACCCTCTTCGGAGGATTCCGCGTTGATGATCCTTCTTTGCGCCACCCGAATCCTGGCCAGAAGCTCCTCGATGGAAAACGGCTTCGTGAGATAATCATCCGCGCCATTGTCGAGGGCCTTAATTTTATCCTGATCTTCACTGCGCGCGCTCACGACAATGATCGGAACCTGACTCCATTCCCTGACTTTTTTGATCAGCGAAACGCCGTCCATGTCGGGCAGTCCCAGATCCAAGAGAACGATGTCCGTCTTTAAGTTTGTCAGGGCCATGATCCCTGCCTCACCACTTGACACGCACTGAGCCACGTATCCATTCGATTTCAGGGAGGTCATCATCAATTTCTGGATCTGCGCGTCATCTTCGATTACTAAAATCCTGTTTTTACTGTTCATCCGATTGTATTCCCTCAGCTTCCGGCAAGGTAAAACGGAAGGTCACTCCGCATGATTTATTTGTTTCCACGGTCAACACGCCGCCATGAGCTTCGATAATGGATTTGCAAAGGGCAAGGCCCAGTCCCATGCTTTTTCTTGAATCCTCAACCCTCTTCTTCCCATTATAAAACATTTCAAAAATTTTTTCCTTCTCTTCCTCTGGGATCCCCGGTCCATCATCACTGACGGACACCGTGATTACGTCATTTGATTTTTCCGTTGTAAGACATATGGTCGATCCCTCTCCGGAATATTTGATCGCATTGTCGATCAGATTGATGATCACCTGTACGATCAAATGCGCGTCCACCTTAACAAGTAACATGTCTTGGCTCTTTTTCACCTTTAGGGTATGCTCTGAAATGTGTCTGTCCACGTGCACAAGCGCCTCATCAATGACGTCATCGAGCACCTCATCCGCATAATTCAGTTGGAAATTACCTTCTTGAAGACGGCTAATTGCAAGGAGATTTTCCACAAGATTGATCATCCAGTTCGAGTCGTCATAGATGTCCTGCTGTAACTGCTCGCGCGTGCGAGCGTCCAGTCCGTCGCCCGACTGCAGGAGCACACTTGCATTTCCCGAGATCGAAGTGAGCGGCGTTCTAAGATCGTGTGAAATCCCACGGAGGAGATTGGCTTTCAATCTCTCATTATGCACTTTGATCTTTTCCGCTTCTTTTTCCTCGACGGACTTTATGTTTTCCAGAGCCAGTTCGCACTGGTTCAGGATTGCTTTGGTAATCCCGTCCGTATCGGAATCACTGTTCTTGCCTTCTCCCAGGATTCCAACAACTCCATACGTGTGACCGCTATAGGTGATGGGAAGATATTTTGCCGCGGCAGCAGGATACGCAGAGCTCCCCCTCCCTGCTTTTTTACCGCTTCGGTACGCCCACTCAAGGCAATCCTGCTCGAGGACGCTTTCAAAGCTTTTCTTACAGCTTTCCGGGAAGAAAAACCGTCTGGGCTTTTCATTTTCATATAAGGCGATGCTGATTCCCTGATCATGAATCTTTCTAAGCTGCATGCCGATCACGATCACGATCTCTTCGGAATTGTCTGCCTTATTCAGGAGCTGACTCGTATCAAATAAGATCTGCGTCCTCGCCTTGTCCGTCTCCGCCTGCCTTAGCATTTTCCGAAGCTGGTCCGCAAGAAGTCCCGCGAGGAATGACACGACAAACATGACGAAGAATGTCACGAAATAATCCGAATCATAGGCAAGCAACGTATACTTTGGTTCCGTAAAAAAGAAATTAAAAACGATCACGCATATGACCGAGACGATCGTATTGACAATGGTTCCGGATATCCTCAAAGCAACGATCTGCACCGCCAGGATATACCATGCAATCACGGTTACGTCAGAGAACCCAAGCTTATGAAACACAAGCCCCAGGATCGTTGCAATGAAAATCACACAAAACACAAAGAAAAAATCCCTGCGTTCGAAAATGGGCTTATCATTCCCCAGCTTTTCCGCTTTTTTTCCCCCAATGACAAAATTGATAAGTTTTAGAAGCATTTTTGAATGTCCGCGTCCTTTCCAAGAACCAGCAGCCTTTCCGTACCGGAAAACTGCGTGTTGTTCGTAATCTGCATGCTGATCGTGCTTTCGTTCTTTACCGCCATAATGTTCAGCTTATACTTGTTTCTGATGTCCAGCTCCCCGATCGTTTTTCCGATCCACCGGATGGGGACGTCGATTTCCACGATGGAATATCCTTCCTCGATCGTCAGATAGTCGAAGATGTGTTCCGAGCTGTACCTGACGGCCGTCCACTGTGCGACCTGCTCTTCCGGATATACCACGTCGTCGGCGCCGTTCCTTAAGAGGAACTTCTTCTGGATTCCCCTGGATGCACGCGATATGACCTTTTTTGCCCCCATTTCCTTCAGCAGGGACGTCACCTCAAGGGACGCCTGAAAGTTATCTCCGATGGTGACGATGCAAAGGTCATAGTCCTTAACGCCAAGCGACTCCAAAAAGGTGGGATTCGTGGCGTCTCCGATCAACGCATTGGAAACGTACGGCAAGATGTCGGCAACCCTTTCTTCTATAACGTCCACCGCCATCACCTCATGTTTTAGTTCCTTTAGCTTGATCGCGGTATTTCTTCCAAATCTCCCAAGCCCTATTAATAATACTGATTTCATGACGAATACTCCTTTATCCTACGGAAATGTCTTCCGACGGGTATTTAACGTCTACCTGATCATAAGTGATCGCCGCAAAGACGACGGTCAGCCCACCTACTCGGCCGAAATACATCAAGATCACAAGGATCAGCTTGGATGCAAAGGACAGGGTTGAGGTAATTCCCAGCGTCAGCCCCACCGTGCCTATGGCGGAGGCCGTCTCAAACAGGCAGGTCAATATGTCAATGTTTTCTATGTGACTGATGGTCATGCCGGCGCCCAAAAACAAAAGAACGTACATGATGAATAACGCCGCAGCCTTCTTGATCACGTCATCCTTCACGGTTCTCTTTAAGAGGATCGTTCGCTCCCGGTCCCGAAAGGTCGACACGGAGGACGCAAACAGCACCAGGATTGTCGTGACCTTCATGCCTCCCGCAGTGGAACCAGGGGCTCCGCCCGTGAGCATCAGGCATATCATCACGATGATCCCGTTCTCACTTAGCTCAGTGAGGTCCTTTGTATTGAACCCGGCCGTTCTCGTGGTGACGGACTGAAAAAGCGATGCGAGGATCCTTTCCTTATCCGGCAGGCCGGCATATTCAAATATGCCAAAATAAAGAGCCGGCACAAAGATGAGGATCACCGTCATGATCAGAATTCCCTTGCTCTGCAGGGAATACTTCTTAAAGTGCCATTTCTTCTCAAAGACATCCTTCCAGGTGAGGAATCCCAGACCCCCGGAAACGATCAGGCACATGATAACGACGTTCACCAAAGCATTATCATAATAGGGACAAAGGGAGGAAAACGCCCCGTATCGGCCTTCCAGGTCAAACCCCGCATTGCAGAAGGCAGATACCGAATGAAAGAAGGCATACCCCAGCCCGTCCGTAAGGCCATATTCCTTGACAAATGCCGGACTTAATGCCAATCCGCCCAAAAGCTCGACCAGAAACGTAAATCCAAAAATGAAAGACGTCAGCCGAAGAATCCCTCCAACCTTATCCGCTGAGATCGCATCCTTCATGATCAGCCGCTGTCCAAGCGATACTTTTTTACCGGATAGAATAAAGACGAGGAGCGTGACCGTGATGATCCCCAGTCCGCCGATTTGGATCAGAAGTATGATGACCGTTCTTCCGAACAAGGACCAATACTGCCAGGTATCCTTTACGACCAGCCCCGTCACGCATACGGAGGAAGTCGCGGTGAACAGCGCATCAAACACCTTGGCGCCGTTTCCGTCCCGAGTCGAAAAAGGCAGACACAGCAACACTGTCCCGACGATGATCACGGCAGCAAATGAATATAATATGATCTGAAATGTGGATAATTTCCATTTGATAATCTTTTCCATAAGTCCATTATTCCACGTTTTGCATTAAGGCCATATTAGTTCTTATGGCTTTGTATTAAGATTCTATTAAAGTGTCATGAGAGATTTGATTATTGCAGTGAGCCGTCAGGCATAGGCCCTGAAACTCCAGAGTCGGAACGTCGAGTCGACCGGGTTGGATGCAGTCTCTTTATTTAAGCTGCAAAGGACATATATCCACTGTCCCCGACATATTGCATCCGAGCCTTCGTTAACTGCCAACGGTTCTGTTTTAGATAGCTCTTTGACTTCGTCATCCGAGAGTTCCTTGTCGGAAAGATATACGCTCCACTCTATGTCAGATTCAGACTTGTTTGTCGATGACCAGAAGAAGTATGCGGTTGTGAACGACTCATATTGAACGGCGTAATAACCCTTTTCAAGGCTTACCGTATCTCCGTGAGCTCTTGGCGAACCATTTAAAATAAGTGTTTTCAATTTTTTCCCCGCCTCAAAACTCAATGCTCATCCTGTCCTTTTTTCAAAAACTCTTCCTACGTTTCATTTATGATTGTAACATACCGGAAATGGTCCATCAACGTTAAACCGCGCTGTCCATTTCATCACAACCATCCGTGCGATGGTTTTAAAAATTTACAAAAAAATTGCATTATAAAAACCAACGTAGTATAATGCGTAAGTATGTTATGATGTTGGGGTCAAAAGCCCCGTTATCGAATCTTGAAAATTTTATATTCTACAGTAAATTCAAACATTTTAGCCTTTTATGAG
>CACXDS010000199.1 GCA_902766425.1 uncultured Lachnospiraceae bacterium | reverse complement strand
GTGAGCATGTCGCAGAGCTTTGTGCCCCTTCCCAGGCACAGGGGCAGAACCCCCGTGGCCGCAGGATCCAGCGTTCCGGTATGACCGATCTTTTTCTGCCTGCAGATTCCCCGCATTTTCGCCACCACATCATTGGAGGTAAAATCCGGTTCCTTCCGCACAACAATGATTCCATCCAGCATAACTATCGCACCGACCTTTCCGCCCTGATCAAAAGTCAAGCCTCCCACTGCTTCACAATTTCCGCAGAAAGATTATTGACACAGTCATAGAAGGTCCCCTTCATATTACAGCCTGCCGCTCTGGCATGACCGCCGCCTCCAAAATAAGCTGCCACCTTGGACACATCCAGCGTCTGATCCGAACGGAGACTTACCTTAAACTCCAATGTACCCGTTTCATACATAAAAATGGCGCAGCTGATGCCCTTGATATTGCGCAGCTGATTGACAATCCCCTCGAAATCCCGATTTGTCACTCCATAAAAATCCATGGTTTTGCGATCGATCATGCTGACCACACAGCGCCCGTCCATAAATCGGATACTCTCCATCAGTGCCCGCCCCATGATCTGAGCCTGCAGATAGGTTTTTTCATAAAAGGTCTGCTGAATGATCCTGTAAAAATCAAAGCCAAAGCTGATCAGGTGCGCTGCCTTTTGCAAGGTTTCCGGTGTGGTGTTCTCATATTGAAAAACACCGGTGTCATGTACCATACCCACATAGATGATCTTCGCCAGCTCCTGATCCAAACGCTCCTTTTCAATCAAATCATAGATCAGCTCACAGGTGGAGCCCACCTGGGGCTTCACATAATTCACATCCCCGCAGCCGGAGGCATTGGTCATGTGA
This sequence comes from uncultured Lachnospiraceae bacterium, assembly GCA_902766425.1. Taxonomy (GTDB): domain Bacteria; phylum Bacillota; class Clostridia; order Lachnospirales; family Lachnospiraceae; genus Acetatifactor. The sequence continues at coordinate 1,803 of CACXDS010000199.1, read as the reverse complement.
TGATCGATATTGATCACCTTCCCTGCGGAAGCCGCATATTTTCCTGCTTCCCCGATTCGCTCCAGATTGCAGTCCAGGATAAAAAACACATCAAACCTTTCCTGCTCCGGATAATCCGAGATGATCTCCCCATAGCCCTCCAGCTCTGCAAAGACAGGATCCGGCTCCTCCAGAAAAACTAAGACCTCCGCTTGAGGCATGCATTTTTGCAGATAATAACGCATGGAAAGACAGGCACCCACGCAGTCCCCATCCGGCTTGAGATGTCCGCTGATCCCGATCCGTTTTGCCCCCTCACATTCCTTTAACAAATCCAAATCCATTCAATTACTCCTCTATTTCCCGTCTCCGCCTTCAAGTCCGCTTTCCGACCGATCGCCTTCGTCATATGTCTCATCCGCAAAAATACCATCTTCTGCCTCTGACCCGGAGACAGCTCCATCCTCCGGAAGCTCTTCACTTTCCAACTCTCCGCGGGCTCTCGCCGCTTCCCTGTCCTCAGCGATGACCTCGTCGATCCTATGGGACATATTTACCCCGTAAGCGATGGACTGATCCATCAAGAAGGTGATCTCCGGCGTATTTCGAAGATTGATGGTCTTAGCCAGCTGGCGTCTGATATACCCCATAGCAGAGTTTAAGCCCTCCAGGGTCTTGTCCGCAGACTCCTTGCCCCCAAGCACACTGATCCACGCTTTGCAGCTCTTCAGATCGGGAGCGACTTCCACAGATACCACACTTGTCCAGGGATCGATCCTGGGATCCTTCAAGTCCTTACGGATGATCTCCGCAAGAACCTTCTGGACCTCCCCGTTGATACGGGTATTCTTAATACTATTTTTTCTCATTTTACTACCTTGCCTTACCGGCCGGGTTCACTACTGTCTGGGAACCTCGACCATAATGTATGCCTCAACCATATCCAATTCCTGCATCTGATCAAAGCCCTCAAACACAAGACCACACTCAAAGCCGGTCTTAACTTCCTTTACATCATCCTTGAAGCGCTTTAAGGATGCCAGCTTGCCCTCATAGATCTGCTCGCCCTCGCGGGTAATACGGATCAGGCAGTCTCTCTGGAACACACCATCCATGACATAGGAACCGGCAATGTTACCGATGGCGGAAGCACGGAAGATCTGACGAACCTCTGCATGCCCGATCACCTTCTCCTCATAGACGGGATCCAACATACCCTTCATGGCTGCCTCCACATCCTCGATGGCCTGATAGATTACCTTATACAACCGGATATCCACGCCCTCCCGCTCTGCGGTAGCCTTTGCCACAGCATCGGGACGAACATTAAAGCCGATAATAATGGCATTGGATGCACTGGCCAGAACCACATCCGACTCATTGATGGCACCTACGCCGCCGTGAATGCACTTAACCACAACCTCCTCATTGGAAAGCTTGAGCAGGGAAGTCTTCACAGCCTCCACACTACCCTGTACATCCGCCTTCACGATCAGGTTAAGCTCCTTCAGATTGCCCTCCTTAATCTGAGAGAACAGATCATCCAGGGACATCTTGCCCTTGGTCTCCTCCAGCATCTTCTCCTTATTCTGTGCCATATAGGTTTCGGCAAAGCTCTTGGCAGTCTTATCATTCTCATGAGCCAGAAATACCTCGCCTGCGCTTGGCACATCGTTCAAGCCAAGGATCTCAACAGGTGTGGAAGGACCTGCCTCCCTTACTCTCCTGCCCTTATCGTCCACCATGGCACGAACCTTACCATGGCATGCACCTGCGGAGATAAAATCCCCCACATGCAGAGTACCCTTCTGTACCAGAACGGTT
>CACXDS010000198.1 GCA_902766425.1 uncultured Lachnospiraceae bacterium | reverse complement strand
GGGTTTTGATGAATAAGCCTTCTGTAAAATCTCGGAAGGCCGGTCGGAACAGGAGGAGTTACATGAGCTGTTGGAGTAAGAAGTGCGGAGGAACGGGAATGCTTTGGGCTGTGAACCGGATCGGAAAAAGGAGGGGGAAAAGAGAGGGGATAACAGGATTTTATGCCCTGCTTATGGTCATTTGTCTGGTCATCATCAGCCTTCCTGTGTCGGCTCTGGCAGCAGGGAGTGAGAGAAGGGATCTTCTGGGGAACGGGGAGGATTATACTGCCATTTTGTATGATTCCACCAACGGGCTTCCCACTTCTGAGGCCAATACCATCGTCCAGAGCTCGGACGGGTTTATCTGGATCGGCGGATACAGCGGTCTGAGTCGCTATGACGGGTCGAACTTTTATCGCTTTGATTCTTCCTATGGGATTTCCAGTGTATTCAGTCTTTATGTGGATTCCAAGGATCGTATCTGGATCGGGACGAATGAGAACGGTATTGCCTGCTATGATCATGGTGAGATGAAGGTATATGGCAGGGTGGAGGGGCTGAAGTCCTATTCCATCCGATCCATTTCGGAGGATGGGGAGGGCAATATTCTGATTGCCACGACCCAGGGCATTGCCTATGTTGGGAAGGATGATCTCCAGGTACATGTCATTGACGATCCTCAGGTAAATATGGAGTATGTCACGAAGCTGATCAGAGATAATAAGGGGCATATTTTCGGACTGACGCAGAATGGTGCGGTCTTTCAGGTGGAAAACTGCAGGATCAGCGCATTCTATCAGGCGGGTGAGTTTGGCAGCAATCCGGTGAATTGCCTGTACCCTGACCCGGCAAGGGAAGGTATTCTGTACGCCGGCACTACGGAATCAGAGCTTCTCACCATTGATCTGAATTCCTCCGTACAGGTGCAGAGCAGTAAGAGTGTTCAGCCCCTCAGTAATGTGAATGCGATCCTTAGAGTGGGAAAGATCCTGTGGATTGCGGCGACCAACGGAATCGGCTATCTGGATGAGCATTCCCAGTTCCATGAACTGAATGATATCCCCATGAATAATTCTATCGGAAATGTCATTACGGATCATGAGGGAAATATCTGGTTTACCTCCACAAGGCAGGGAGTGATGAAGCTGGTGTCGGACAGGTTTACCGATATCAGTAAATATGCCGGGCTGGAGAGCGTGGTAGTGAATTCTACCTGCGTGGATGGTAAGCTCCTGTATCTGGGGACGGATCGCGGGCTTCAGATCATTGATTCGGAGAGCTATGCATCTGTGACCAATGAGCTGACACAGCTCCTTACCGGGATCCGGATCCGGTGTGTCAAAAAGGATTCCAAGGGAAATCTGTGGTTCTGTACCCATGGGGATAACGGGCTGGTGCGCTATAATCCAAAGACGAAAAAGATAATGTGCTTTAATGAAGAAAACGGTTTGGATGCCAATCGTGTCCGCACGGTGCTGGAGAGGCAGGACGGCAGTATCGCTGCGGCAACGGCGGGGAATGGTGTGTTTATCATCAACGGGGATGAAGTGACCAGGCATTATGGACAGGACAGCGGAATCCGAACCACGGATATTCTTTCTCTGGAGGAGGATCTTAGCGGAAGATTGTATCTGGGCAGCGACGGTGACGGGATTTATGTCATTGATTCCAATAAGGTGTCCCGCATCGGCTATGAGGATGGTCTGACCAGTGAAGTGGTGATGCGGATCAAATGGGATGAAAAGCGGGAGGGCTTCTGGATCATCACCTCCAATTCCATTGAGTACATGAAGGATGGAAAGATCACGCCCATCAGTAAATTCCCGTATTCTAACAATTACGATATTTATTTTAATAACAGTGATGGCGCCTGGATCCTCTCTTCCAACGGTATCTATGTGACGAAGGTTTCAGAGCTCCTGAGTGGTGAGGAGATCGAATATAATTTTTATAATACAAAGAGTGGCCTGCCCTACATCGCCACAGGAAATTCCAGAAGCTTTTTGGATGATAGCGGAAATCTGTATATATCGGGAACAACGGGTGTCTGTCGTGTCAATATCAATGCGGATGACAACGGGAACAGTGCTGTGAAGCTGGCGATTCCCTCTGTAGAGCTGGATGACAGACTGATCCCTGTCCGGGATGGCAAGGGGATCTCTATCCCCGCCGGAAGCAAGCGACTGGTCATCAATGCCTATGCGCTGACTTTTGGACTGAGTAATCCCAGGATCAGCTATTATCTGGAGGGGTTTGACAAGGAAGCCATCCACACCACAAAGCAGGATATGCAGCCTGTTTTGTATACCAACCTGGATGGAGGGAAGTACACCTTCCATCTGGAGGTGATCGATGACCAGACGGGGCAGGTGGAGAAGAGTATTACATTGCCCATTTCCAAGGAGTCCTCACCCTATGAGAGCGTAGTATTCTGGTTCCTCTTAATGGCGGCGGGGATTCTGATCGCCACGGTGCTCATATGGAGGCATTTCCAGAAGAAGGAGGCCATCCTGTTGAAGAAGCAGCAGGAGGATGAGAAGTTTATCACACAGATCATGCATACCTTTGCAAAATGTGTGGATATGAGGGATAAGCAGAATCAGGGGCATTCCTTCCGGGTGGCTTATTATACCAGACTTTTGGCACAGAGGCTTGCGGAAAAGCGGGGCTATAATCAGGAAAAGATCAATGAGTATTATAATATCGCTCTATTACATGACATTGGTAAGATCAGTATTCCGGATGCAATCCTGAATAAACCGGAGCGGTTGAATGACGAGGAGTATGAGGTGATGAAGTCCCACGCGATCAACGGGGAGCATCTTTTGAAGGAGGTCAACATTGTGCC
>CACXDS010000197.1 GCA_902766425.1 uncultured Lachnospiraceae bacterium | reverse complement strand
GCCCGGATCTGATGGGTTTTTCCGGTGATCAGCTCCACCTTTAACAGGGTGTAATCCTTTTGTACACTGAGAGGATAATACTTGGTCACGATATGCTCTGCGGACGCAGAAGGCTTCCACTCCGCCTCCTTCGAAGCCCCGTCATATTCCTTTGTGAAAATTTTTACCTTATTCCCAACGGTATCCTTGATCAAATATCCATCCACAGTCTGTTCCGATTCAATCCTGCCATGGCATATCGCCAGATAATACTTTTGCAGATAACGATGCTTTAAGCATTCGCTAAGGGCCTGTGCTCCGGCTAAGGTTTTTCCGCAAAGGACTATTCCGCCGGTATTACGATCCAGCCGGTTGCAGACAGAGGGACGGAACATGGCGAGGGATGCCGGGGTAACTATGCCCCGATCACAAAGATAGCCGATCAGCCACTCATTCAAGGTCAGGTCATTTTTGTCCGCCTTTTGGGTGAGAATTCCCAGAGGCTTGTTTAATAGAAGCACATGCTCGTCCTCATACAGGATTTGCACATTTTTTATTCCATGGAACGCCTTTTTGTATTCTGCATCGCTTTCTTTTGCAGAGCCATCTGAATTGGATTTTAATTCTTCCGCTATAGGTAGATTCTCTTTTGTCCGGCTGCCGCTCCTGCCCTGAAGCTTGGCAATAGTCTCCTCCGAAAAAAAGCATTGGACACTGTCGCCCGGGCAAAGCAATTCGGAGCCTGAAGCCCTCCCACGATTCAGCACGATATTTTTTTTGCGAAGCTGTTTATAGAGAAGACCGCTTCCCGCTTCCGGGAAAAGCTTTCTCAAGTATTTATCCAGCCTCTGTCCGGCCTCGCCGGGACCAATCTGAAACTCCTGCATAGTATCCTCATAAGCTGACGCTTTTTAATGTATTTATGATAGCCCCTGTGTTCTTGTCATCGCAGGAAAGCTCCCGCATTTGATCAAGTCGTGCCAAATATTTGGAAAGGTCTGTAAAGATCTTGATATTGACATCGACCAGAGAATCCGCCTTTAAGAGTGGGGTCAGATGTTTCTCAAAGCTACTCTCCCGAAAGTCCTTTTGGTCGGAAAAACCGCATACCGTATTTCCCTTGATCACCATATGCCCCACAAAGAAATTCGCATCATGCCCGGTAAATACCAGATCATAGAGCTGTTCCAGAGCCCCCACATGCCGGGCGATCTCCTCTGCCTTTTCCTGAGAAAGACTTTTATATCTGCAAAACATAATAAATCCGACCAGACTTTTGCTGGCGGGAAGGCAGCCAAGTATTGCCACAATTGTAAGGAGATTGTTCCTGCTCCCTGTGCTAAGCCAGCCGACTGCAAACAAAGCGCCGGAAATACCAAAATAAAGGATGGTCCTTACCAGCTCGTAGCTGCGCTGCGTATTCAGATAATTCCGTGTCCCCTTCCACCCCTCGGTGGAAAACAATCTGCCTAAATGAATCATTTTTTCAGCACCTCTACCACATTCAGGATCAGTTCATGGGGCAAAAGCTTTGAGACAAGGGCAAACGCCTTCATGGGAAGCCCATAAACGGATATGCTTTTCCGGTGATAGGAATCCCTAAGTGCCAATGCCACCACTGCCTCCGGCTGTGCCATCACCTTTTTTTTCAGTGCCAGTGTGGTTCCCGTTCTCTCAGCAATCTCAAAAAAGGGCGTATCCACCGGACCGGGGCACACCGCTGTGACATAGATCTGACGCTTTTTCAGCTCCATTCCCAATGCTCTGGAAAAGGATAACACATAGGACTTACTGGCGGCATAAACAGCGAAATCCGCCTGGGGAAGAAATGCTGCGCTGGAGGCCAATTGGATGATCCTGCTGTTTTTGATCATATGGGGGATTAATGCGTGGGTGAGCTTTGTCAGCGCCTCACAATTCGTTTGGATCATACCAATGGTATCCCTTTGGGAGGCTTCAGCAAATGGGCCCATAATACCATATCCGGCACAATTGACCAGAACACAGACCTTTGCCCCCTCCAATTTTATGGAATATTCCAGCCTTTCCACCTGTCCCATTTTTGTCAGATCAAGAGCAAAGACCCGGCAGGGATGCAACAGAGCTCCCGCCAGCTCCTCCAGCTCTTTTTCTCTTCTGGCCACCAGCCAGAATTCGTCAATATTGGAAAAAATCAGGTCCATCTGAAGGGCGAATTCCCTGCCCATACCGGAGGACGCTCCCGTAATGATCGCTATTTTCATTTCCGCATCCCTCACAATTTCATCCACAATATATCCTCTATCAAAACCACATTGCAGTAGCTTCAAAAATCATATTTGTAAAAGCTACAAAAAGTCATAAAAATCCTCGGTATAATAATCTGCAGCTTCCCTAATCTGCTCCTTGTAAAGCGCAGAATCAGCATCGGCCACTGCACAGACAGTCATTCCGGCATTTTTTCCGGCCTGTATTCCGGGGATAATATCTTCAAAAACAAGACATTCTTCAGGCTTAACTCCCAACATTTGTGCCACATGAAGATAAATATC
>CACXDS010000196.1 GCA_902766425.1 uncultured Lachnospiraceae bacterium | reverse complement strand
CTACTTTGATTCCTCCATAAATAACCACACCCTGCTTTTCAGATGTTCATCCAGCATCCTTGCATCGATTGCTCCGGCCAAATAATCCCCAAACTCATCTGCCAAAATACTCTCCATGCTACCAGAAAATGGTTTCTTTATTTTAGCGTTTTGAATCAGACTTTCAAAAAATTCCACATCCTCTTCTCGATGGAGTTCCGGAACCATTGCCGGATCGAAAGTATTATCTTCTTTCATACTCTCCGCTGTCTGTTCGAAGCAATCTAACTGATACTCCAAAACATCCTTACGAACCGAAAAGCTACCATTTGTAGGCAACATCATAGCTTCCTCAGAAAGCAGAAACCTTAAAAATGTATAACCGATCTTCTTTTCCTCCTCTGTCGCAGTGGACCGCATTGCGATGGGCGACTGCGCTATAAGAAGATGTTTTGCACCGTCCCTTGTTGGATATCCAATGGCCCTTTCCCCATTCTTTTCTATTCGTCTGTGTAGACGAAGCACATCCCAAAGTCCCAACAGTTCATAATGCTCACAAAGCGCCTTTCCTTCCCGCAATGCCTTCCCCTCCTCTGCCGGCGGACATTGCCTTGCTTTTTCGGAAAGCCTTAAAACGCGTTCAAACTCTTTTGATCCAAAAAGTATGTCCCCCGTCTCCCAATTCAGAAAATAAGTGTCATCCATACTATTTTTTAATATGTCAAAATATTTTTCCCTCCAGTCACAGGGTAATTCAATTCCTCGATAGGTAAGCGCGGATCCATCAAATTTATCTAAAGCGTCCAAAAATACTTCATAATTCCAGTCCGAAGGTCCCGACTCCGGTACCAAAAGCGTCTCAATGCTGAAATTTCTGACAATTCCATAAGTCACGCCATCTATTTTTCCCAGTTCGAGAGTTTCCGGATACATCTCCTTCACAAGCCCCGTTTCCTCCATAAAGCCATCCAACGGCTGCCAAAGCTTCGCAAGGGATTCAAAACCAGTCAACTCTGTATCGACCAGAACGGGACCATCCCCACCCCCCAATTGAGTCAAAAGACTTACTTCATCATAATCATCCTTAATATTTATGACATAAGTGGGATAATGCTTATGAAAATATGCCGCAGCAGACAAATAAGAATCCTTATTGTTTGCTGACACCGCAAATGTTATGGACTTTAACTCTTCTTTTTCCCCTGTTTGTTTTAACAGCATATAGTTTAATCCTTCACTGTCTTCATAAAGAATTTCAAAGTCCCCCTCTGCTACAATCGCAAGGTCCCATACCATAGAAGGAATGATTCCATGGCTCGACCAATTATAAATATTCTTTATTTTTTTGCTCTGCACATCATATACACAGATACCTGCTCTTGTACACCACGCAATCGTGTTGTCATTCAGCGGAGAAACCGTATAGACATATTTCCGCATTTCCTTCTGAATGGTTTCATCCGTTGAAACAGCCAGTTCGGCAAAGATTTTTTGAGACAGATCGTAATGATAAAACCTCCGCTCCTTGGGTTTGTCATCATAAATCTGTTCGTCGCAAAGTGCAACCTTCCCATCCCCATACGCGCAAAGCCTTGCACTGTGTTCAGCATTTGCGTCAAAAAGTATTTTCCCTTCCTGAGATACAATAACATAGGCATACTTGCCCCCGGTCTTTCGATAGGTCAGATGAAAGTTTCCGTTTGCGTCCCCCATAACAGACTCCAATATCTCATCCGTGTTCATTTGAGCCTGAACCCGATGAATTCTTTCAAAATTTTCATTGAGTTCATAAAGCCAGTATTCGTCTACTTTTCCCTCTCTGTTAAACTTATAGTAACAGGCAGCATATCCTTTTTTCCCGGATACGGGACCAAGTTCAAAAATCTGATTTCCCGCATCTGCATGATCCGAGTCCACTTCCACCTTTAAGTCAAATTCCTTTCCATCCATTGTAATGCCATTTACACCGGACCAACCATCCTTATAAAATTCATAAATATGATTCTTGAATCGCGTACATCCACATTCGCCGACAAACACATTTGTCTTTCCACCCTTCAGTTCTCCTTTAGCCATAACAACCTTTACGGGCAGGTTAACGACGGCATGAAGGTCATCCACCCTGTTGTCCTCCCAGACGACTCCATCCTCTTCCAGAAACTGATAATTCGATTTTTCGGTTATTGCGGAAATACTCTCTGCCTTATTCTTTCCGCTGCAGCCTTCCAACAAAATAACAATCAGGAATCCCCATACTGTCCAAAACAACTTTCGTGTTTTCTTCATACCGCCATACCTTTACCCTAAATTATTTAACAGATTTACAGCCCACAACTGTCATGAGTCAATCCCAAATCATTTTGCCAATAGGGATGGGAATAATCTATGTACCCGCATTGCGAACATCTGGGATAACTCATAATACTCATAATATAATATATTTATCGCTAAAGTCAATGTATCCACAAGTATCCACAAGCAGAAAAAGCGGCAAAAGGGGCGTCCCGAATCAGTCGGGGCGCCCCTTCGCACGAAGCCAATAAGCGTTACCTTTTTGCTTACCGGTTTCCATACATCTTCTCGTAATAATTCTGATACTCCCCGGAGATAATGGTCTCCCACCACTCACGGTTCTCCAGATACCATTTAATAGTCTTTTTGATGCCGTCGGCAAACTTTGTCTCCGGCAGCCACCCCAGCTCGTTGTGGATCTTGGTGGGATCAATGGCGTAGCGCATGTCATGGCCCTTGCGGTCCGTCACATGGGTGATCAGACTCTCCGGCTTACCCAGCTCCTTGCAGATCAGCTTTACAATGTCAATATTCCTCATCTCGTTGTGACCGCCGATGTTATAGACCTCGCCGACCCGTCCCTTGTGGATGATGAGATCGATGGCCTTGCAGTGATCCTCCACATACAGCCAGTCGCGCACATTCAGACCCTCGCCATATACGGGAAGTGGTTTATCGTTCAAGGCGTTGGCGATCATCAGCGGGATCAGCTTCTCCGGGAAGTGATAAGGGCCATAGTTGTTGGAGCAACGGCTGATGGTCACAGGCAGACCATAGGTTCTGTGATAAGCCAGTACAAGCAGATCCGCCCCTGCCTTGGAGGAGCTGTAAGGACTGCTGGTGTGAATGGGGGTCTCCTCTGTAAAGAACAGATCCGGCCGATCCAGGGGCAGATCCCCATAGACCTCATCCGTGGAAACCTGATGATATCTGGTGATGCCATACTTTCTGCAGGCATCCATCAGCACTGCTGTTCCCTTGATATTGGTATCCAGAAACACCTCCGGATTCTCGATGGAGCGATCCACATGGCTCTCTGCGGCAAAGTTCACAACGATGTCGGGATGCTCCTCCTCAAAGAGCTTATAAACCGCCTCCCTGTCCGTAATACTCTCCTTCACAAAGCGGAAATTGGGATTGTCCATAACAGGCGCCAGCGTGGAAAGATTTCCCGCATAGGTCAGACAATCCAGACAAACGATCCGATAATCCGGATACTTCTTCAACATATGGAATATAAAATTGCTGCCGATAAATCCGGCGCCTCCGGTCACTATAATATTCATAACGCTCTCCTTTATTCTATCAATCTATTTTCATTCCGGTAAATCCTACAAGCATCCGGCCCACCGGCTTCCTCAGTCTTGCCCGCAATCGCATCGGAAGCCCTCGATCCTAGTACCGCACTCTGCCCTCTGCCACAGCCTTCAGATGCTCCCCATAGGGGCTCTTCCCATAGGCCTTGGCACTCTCTGCCAGTCTGTCCTTGTCGATAAAGCCGTTGATATAGGCGATCTCCTCCGGCGCACTGATGACGATTCCCTGCCTGCTCTGCACTGTCTCCACAAAGTTCGCCGCCTGCAAAAGGCTGCTCATGGTGCCGGTGTCAAGCCATGCAAAGCCCCGTCCCAAAAGCTGCACATCCAACAGGCCCTCCTGCAGATACATCTCATTCAGGGTTGTGATCTCCAGCTCGCCCCTGGCGCTGGGCTTTACCTGCTCCGCCCGCTCACTCACCCCCGCAGGATAGAAATACAGTCCGGTGACCGCATAGTTAGACTTGGGCTCCTTGGGCTTTTCCTCTATGCTGGTGGCCTGCCCCTTCTCGTCAAAGGCCACCACGCCGAAGCGCTCCGGATCCGGCACATAATAACCGAACACCGTTGCCCGGCCGTCCTCCTCCGCATCCTTTACCGCTGCCTTCAGCATGGAACGGAAGCCGTTGCCGAAGAAGATATTATCCCCCAGCACCATGGCTCCTGCCTCATCTGCCAGGAATTCCTTCCCCAGAATGAACGCCTGGGCAAGCCCGTCCGGACTGGGCTGTACGCAGTAGCTTAATTTTATGCCGAACTGGGATCCATCCCCCAGCAAAGCCTCAAATCTCGGCGTATCCACCGGCGTGCTGATGATCAGGATATCCTTGATCCCCGCCAGCATCAAAGTACTCAGGGGATAATAGATCATGGGTTTATCGTAGATCGGAAGCAGCTGCTTCGATGTCACCTTTGTCAAAGGATAGAGACGGGTTCCGCTCCCTCCTGCCAATACAATTCCTTTCATATCCTTGCTCCTCCTTTTAGAGTCTGCTCTCTCTTTTTAGTTCCACCTTGCTGCCCAGCCAAAGTCCTGCTTTGCAAAGGCCTCGTGCTTCTCGTCCTTCTCGCTGGTCTTATAGAGAACATCCAGCTTCGGCCACTCCACTGCGATATCCGGATCATTCCAGGGCACGCCGCCCTCGGAAGCGGGATCATAGACATCGGTGCACTTATACACGAATTCCGCCGTATCCGAGAGCACTAAGAAGCCATGAGCAAAGCCCTCCGGAATATAAAACATATTCTTTTCCTCCGCGGAAAGCGTCACCCCGACCCACTGGCCATAGGTCTCAGAGCCCGGCCGCACATCCACTGCCACATCAAATACCTTCCCGTGGGTCACGCGCACCAGCTTGCCCTGGGTATGCTCCTTCTGGAAATGAAGCCCCCGCAGCACCCCTTTGGTGGAAGAGCTCTCATTGTCCTGGACAAATTCCTTATCGATCCCCGCCTGCGCGAAATCCCCCTTCTTATAAGTCTCCATAAAGTAGCCGCGACTGTCCCCAAAGACCTTGGGCCGAATAATGATCACTCCCGGCAGCTTTGTCTTCTCAAATGTAAATCCCATTATAAATTCGCCTCCTTCAAATAACGACTCACCGCATCCTGCCATGTGGGGAGCGGCAAAAACCCGGCTGCTGCCAGCTTCGATTTATCAAGTCTGCTGTTTTCGGGTCTGGCCGCCTTACTCAGGCCATACTCCGCCGTGGTAACGGGTATGACAGTGGTGGAGAGTCCATACTGCTTATAAAACTCCACACAGAAATCATACCAGGAAATATATCCCCCGGGCTCCGACTCGGAGTTGGTGGCGTGATAATACCCATATTTTTCCGTCTCGATCATATCCACCAGAAGCCTTGCCAGATCCAGTGTATAGGTGGGAGTGCCGATCTGGTCATTCACCACCCTGACCGTATCATGCGTCTTCCCCACATTGATCATGGTCTTGATAAAATTCTTACCGTTTAATCCAAATACCCAGGCAATGCGGACGATAAAAAACTTATCCAGCGTTTCGCTCACAGCCAGCTCTCCGTCCAGCTTGGACTGTCCATATACATTTAAGGGCGAATAGCACTTGTCATCCGGCTCCCAGGGTCTCGTCCCCTTTCCGTCAAAGACATAATCCGTGCTGAGATACAAAAGCTTCGCATCGATCCCCTTCGCAGCTTCCGCAATGTACTTTGTCCCCAGATGATTGATCCGGTCCACCTTTTCCCGGTTCTCCTCATCCTCCGCCGCATCCACAGCCGTCCAGGCTGCGCAGTGAATAATGGCATCCGGCCTTAGCTCTTTGATCTTTTTTCCCACAGCGTCCCGATCCGTGATATCCAGCTGCACATAAGGAGCTGTGGTCACTGCGGAGCCGTCGGCCACGCCTGCATAGGCCTCTGCAAGATCGGAGCCGATGCACTGATGTCCCCTGGCCACAGCGTCATTTACCACATCATGTCCCAGCTGTCCTCCGACGCCCGTCACAAATAGTTTCATAGCTCCTCCTTTCCTGTTCTTTGTCAACTTTACGATTCTCAAAAGGACTTTGGAAATTCATTTTTCTTGTGCTTTATAGACAGTATAAAAGGTGCCCCAAGGGCACCTTCAAGTACTTTTTTTATTTTTTTCAGAATTCCGGCGCTGTTGCTCCGCCCAGGAGTTTCTCTCCCAAAAAACGCCGTCCCGGTAGCCCTGAATGACCGGATTCTCCTCCGCCATTTCCAGGCGTTTTTGCGCCCAGGCACAGTACAGTTCATTCTGCTCAACGGCAACAAAATGCCTTCCCAGCTTGCCGGCAGTCACCGCTGTGGTACCCGAGCCTGCGAAAGGATCCAAAATCACATCCCCCCTATCAGAGCTGGCCAGGATCAGCTTTGCCATGAGCTTTTCAGGCTTCTGGGTGGGATGAGCCGTATTCTCCGGCATGGACCAGTATGGAATGGAAATGTCATCCCAGAAATTGGAGGGACAGGTATTGCGATAATTCCCCTCCGCAGTCTCCTCCCAATCCTTCGGAACTCCTTCCACCTTATAGGGAGCATTCACCTTCCGCCGCACCATCACATCCTCCAGATGAAAGGTATATTTGCTGCTCATGGTACAATACCAGATATCCTCCATTCCGTTCTTCCAGTTGTTCTTAGCTCCCCGTCCCTTCTCCCGCTGCCAGGTAATGCGATTTTGAACCCTCAGATATCTGTGGAGCACCTCACCGATGATCGGACTGCTCTTCCAGTCGCAGCACACATAAACGCTGGCTGTGGGTTTTAGCAAGGGCAGTGCCCTTTCCAGCCATCCTTCAGTGTATTCCCGATATTGCTCCCAGCTCTTTGGCTGGAACCTTGTGCCGTGATAGTCCTTCGCCAGATTATAGGGTGGATCCACGATCAACAGATCCACAAAGCCCCGGGGTAATTTCTCCATGATCTCCAGACTGTCTCCCAGAATGATGCGATCGAGAAGCGTTCGGACAGATAATTCAGAAGCCCCACCCTCGGCCCCAAGCCTTAAGCTCCGGGAAGCATATTTTCTCCCCTCCTCACTGTCTAGTTCAAAATCTATGGTCTTATTTCGCAGGGCCTTTTCCTTTTCCGCCCGCATATTCTCAACTCGAATACTCTCAGCTTGCACCGCTGACCCCAAAGCTCCTTTTTCGTCTTTCACCTCTTGTCCGTCCTTCACTTCTTGAATGCCTTTTGACTCTTGTCCCATTTCTCTTATGCCCTGCCTTTTTTCCTCCTGGTCATTCTCCTGTATAAAAATTCCAAAACCGGACATACTTCCATTGAAATCCTCAAAGGCCCTGCAAAGTCCCAAAAGTCCTTGCAGGGCTTTTGATCAGATTCAGTATAACAAAATCAGAAAGAGGTGTCAAAATGAATGTAAACAGCAATATTCCTTCCTCCGAGCTGCCCCGTGCAGCCATGGATGAAATCCCAACCCCAAGACAGGATGCCTTGACCATTACCGGACTGGTGAAGGAAAATGGATCCATCTCCGGCTACCGCCTTTCCAATGATCGCTTTGTGAGTCGTGAGGAAGGTGTAGCCCTTGCCAAAAACGGTCAGATCCGCGGCGTCGGTATCGCCCACAACGGGGATACCGAATATTTGAAATCCCTGCCTGACGATACGGAGGACAATAACCTCAGCAATCTTCCCACCGTAAGAAAGGGAGAGATCGGCTAAGCCGTTCTCCCCCTTCATGATGATTCCTATGGTTTTTCCGCTTCTTCTCAGAAAGCTTTTTGCATGATTTTCATACACAGATCCAGATGGAGCTTCGGCAGAGGAATGCGGAAGCGCTCTGCCAGAGCCGGTCCGCAGCTGGAGGAGCCAACTCCCGCCATCATTCCATCTACGCAGGCCACCGTATCCCCGCATTTCTCCAGCTCAAAGTTATGCCTCTTTGCGGCCAGCTCCTCCTGCGTAAACTCAGACACATTAAAGGAGAAGGGCTTTGGCGCAGTAAAGCTGATGGCCACTCCTTTCTTTTCGATGGCCATAAATCTGCAGCCGCAGTGGGAGGAATTCTCCTGGGGCCTGATATAGTCCTCATGGGAATCCGCCACCCTGCTGTGAAACTCACCCAGATAGGAGGCGTGATGCTTATCGACATAGCTCTCGCCCGGCCCGTATCCAAAATAGGAAAACTCGTCGAAGTCCCTTTGCAGGAAAAGCCTGATACCAAACCTCGGAAGGAAGGTCACCTTATTGGAGGTCTCTCCGTCGCAGACGATGCGCAGCGCCCCCTGATCATCAATGGTATAAACCGTTTGCGCCTTAAGGAAGGGCTGGTACATATTCCAGCCAAAGGCCTCCTGCACCGTGATCTTTACCTGTGCTCCTTCCCGTTCGATGACAGTGTCATAAATCTTGGTGTCATAGTCATTTAAGTGAGCCCGATACCAATCCCCCCGCATAGTATCATTATCCACAGGCGCCCGGAAGAAATTAAACATAAGCGGCTTTTGCAGTAGCTCTTCCCCGCCCACTTTGATCGATGAGAAGCTCCCCAGCCTCTTGTCAAAGACATACTCCAGGGCGCCGACCCGGATCACAGCGCTAAAGCCCTGCTCCGCCACAGAGATCTCCCGGCTCATTTCTCCGCTCTTTTCTACGCACTGATCTCCGTTCTTTTCGCCGCTCTTATCTTCACTCTTATCTCCGTTCTTTTCCTCCCCGGATCCCTCTGTCTCCCATCCCGGTCCGCAAAGAGCCAGCTGATCAAAGCATACCTCGAAGCCCTTCCTGCACCACAGCTCATCCTTCTTGGCGGTAAAGACAAACCGAATGTACGCCTCCTCAAGGCAGGTTTCCTCCAGGGCAGCACCCACCGGTGAGCTCTCCTCGCCGCTTTTACTGCGGCCGGGCAGCTTTGTATCCACCCGGATCTCGGTCTTACCCATGGGCTCCAGCGAAAAGTCAAAGGCTCCGGTCTTAACCACCTTTCCGGCTACAGTGATCTCATAGCCTCCATCCAGGATCCTCCCCGCGTTCTCAAAGGCCAGAAAGCTTTGCAGAACAAAGCTGCCGGGCTGATCGCCGGAATAAACCCGCAGGGGACGATAGACCTGTTTTAATTCCTTCAGTCCCGTATGGGGTGTCCGATCCGGGTAGCATAGCCCATCCATGCAGAAATTCCCGTCATTATGCCTCTCGCCGAAATCTCCGCCGTAGCCGTACTTGATCCTGCCGTCCTCGGTTTTCCCAAGGGGCACTGTGTGATCGCACCACTCCCAGACAAGACCGCCCACAAAGCGGTCATTGCTGTAGAACACATCCCTGTACTGCTCCAGATCCCCGGGGCCGTTCCCCATGGCATGACAATATTCGCACAGGATCAGAGGTCTTTTCTCATCCTTATTCTCCAGAAATTTCAGCATACCCTCCGTGGGGGGATACATCTGGGATACCATATCCAGCACATCTGTGGAGGTATCGTCCAGGCAGTGGGTGCTCTCATAATGCACAAGCCGGGTGTCATCCATCCTTTTGATCTCCAGGGCGCCATCCCGGAAATTCGTGCCGTAGCCGGATTCATTCCCCAGGGACCAAAAGACAACGCAGGGGCGGTTGATATCCCTTGTCACCAGAAGCCTTTCCCTGTCCAGAATTGCCTTGTGAAAGCGCTCATCACTGGCCAGAAGAGCAATACCCCGATATCCGTTCTCCCAGCTCCACTTAAAATCATTAAAGACATCCACGCATCCGTGGGCCTCCACATCCGCCTCGTCGATCACATAAAAGCCGTATTCATCACATAACTGATAGAAGATGGGTGCGTTGGGGTAATGGGAGGTACGGATCGCATTGATATTATGCTGCTTCATCAGCTCCAGATCCCTGCGAAGCTTCTCTGCGGGCGTCACATATCCCGTGTCCGGATAGCTGTCATGTCGATTGACCCCTCTGATCTTAAGAGGTCTTCCATTGATCAAAATGACTCCCTTCTCCAGAGTCACACTGCGAAATCCCACCTTCTCGCCGATGATCTCCCGATCCGTTCTCAGCTCCAGACTATAGAGAGCGGGAATCTCTGCGGACCAGAGGACGGGCTCCTTCACCTCGGCGGAGATCTTCTCCCCGGCCTTTACTGCACCCTCAAGGATTGCCTTTCCCTCCGGATCCCGGAGAACAAATTCCGCATCACTCCCCTGTATCTCCAGCTCAAACTCGCCTGTTTCGCCCTTTGCGTCAGGCACAGCCTTCACCCGGTAATTCTCCAGTCTCTTTTCCGGTCTTGACAGCATATAGACATCCCGGAAAATACCGGAGAGCCTTATCTTATCCTGGTCCTCCAGATAAGTACCATCGCACCATTTCAGCACAGCGACGGTGATCTTATTATCCCCCTCCTTCAGAAAGGGGGTCACATCAAATTCACTGGTGTGGTGGGAGACCTGGGAATAACCCACAAAGGCATCGTTGACATAGAGATAAAAGCAGCTGTCTACACCCTCAAAGCCCAGAATCCTGCGCAGCCCGTCCATCCGGTACTCATAGCTTCGCTGATAAATGCCCACGGGATCATCATCCGGCACATACGGAGGATCAAAGGGTATGGGATACACCACATTGGTGTACTGTGCCCTGTCGTACCCCTGCAGCTGCCAGTTGGCGGGAACCGGGATTTTGTCCGGAAAGCTCTGATGGATAAAATCATCCTCCAGCTCCAAAATACTGGAATAATACCGGAAATCCCACTGCCCGTTCAAGAGCACAAAGCAAGCGGACTCCTCTCTTGGGGCAAAGGGATCCTGCTCCTTGGCAAAGGGGATAAAATAAGCGTGATCCGGAAGCGTCCCCACATGGAGCTGCTCCGTATCCTCGTGGTAGATCATGTGTGACTTCGGGGTCCCTGCCCCGGCAAATGCAGCCAGATTCATTGTCTTCTCCTCCCAAACTTTTTTTCTTTCCTGCCTTTTCTTTTTATGTTCTTTTTATGATCTATCTGCGCTGTTCAATTCATGTTTTTGGTTTTTGCTATATTTTTGTTATATCTTTTTATTCATTTCTTTTAATGCTCCAGGTTCCCCTGAGCGGCATAGATCCCAAGGAAGGCCAGGGTCGGCTCGCAGCGGGAATCCGTAATCTCGATGCGAAGCGCATCGGTCCAAAGTCCCTGCTTTAAGGGGATGATTTTTTTATAGCCGATCACCGTCCCCTCGTAAATTATGCGGAATTCGCCCCCCATAAGTGCAGACACCCGAAAACGCTCCACCCGCTGACTCATCCGGATGTTTTCTTTTAGGACAATGTGTCCAATGCTCACAGGCTTACTCCACTTTGCCAGAATACACGCAGCGCTGCTCCCCTTTTCCCCCTGATACCAGGCATCATCCTCCTCCGATACCACCAGAGGCTTGATATCAACAGCATTTTCCTCCGCCCCGGAGTCATTCGTTCCCCGCTTGTCCCCGGCATCCCGGGGAGTCCACGCGGTGATACGGGCATCTGCGGTCAGATTAACCGCAAAGGCCTTCTTCAGGAAGTCCCCCATCTCCCGAAGTCTCTGCACATCATTCTCATGAAACAGACCATCCCTTGTCGGCGGGATGTTCAATAAAAAGGTGGCATTTCCACCCACGGAGTGATAATAGATCTGCTTCAGCTCCTCCAGAGAGCGCACCTGTCCATTCTCACTCTCATGCCAAAACCACCCCGGCCGGATGGAGGTATTGACCTCCGCCGGATACCAGACCAGCTCCGTCTCATTTTCCAGTGCCTTCCGACTGCCGAGATCCTCATCCCAGGCGCTGATCTTCCGTAAGCGAAACTCCGTGTTATCTTCCTTTTGGCTCTCTTCGGCAATCTTTTCCGTATCCCGGGTTCTTGCGGGAACCACGCTCCACTCCGACTCCCTGGTGTGCCCGGCCTCGTTTCCGCACCATCTCACATCCGGTCCGCAGACATTGATACAAGCCCCGGGCTGAAGCCTTCGAATGGTCTGATAATACCGCTCCCAGTCATAGTACTGCTTTTTCCCGTTTTCTCCCTCGCCGCAGGCTCCGTCGAACCAGACGCAGAAAATCTCCCCGTAATCCGTCAGCAGCTCCTCCAGCTGGCGGATAAAATAATCGTCATATTCCCGACCCCTGCCATAGAGCTTGGAGTTCCGATCCCAGGGTGAGAGATAAATTCCAAACTTCAGCCCCTGCTCCCTGCAGGCATCCGATACCTCCCGCACCACATCCCTCCGAAAGGGACTATGGGCCACTGTGTGTCCGGTATATTTGCTGGGCCACAGGCAGAACCCATCGTGGTGCTTGCAGGTCAGGATCAAGCCCTTCATTCCCGCATCCCGGATGGCGCTCACCCACTGCCCTGCATCCAGCTTCGCAGGATAAAAGATCTCCGGATCCTCCGTGCCATCCCCCCACTCCTTATCCGTGAAGGTGTTCACCGTAAAATGCACAAAAGCGTAAAACTCCGTCTTCTGAAAGGCAACCTGCCTCTCGCTTGGCACCACCGAGACCAGTCTCTGATCCAACTCTCCCACCTCCTGACCATTTTAAAAATATCTTCACAATTCATTATATTTCAGATGACAATAAAATCAATAGATGATATGGATTTCCGCAGATCTTCTACTGCACAAAGGGCAGGGATGTGCTGTGCTATGACGGGATCCGGACAGAAATTAAGACCGGTATGGTTTTCTTCATACCGGCCTCATATCCCCACAAATACTATTCCTTGGGCGGCAACACCCTGCCGCAGCAGCTCCTGATCAACTCACAGTCATGTGTCACAATGAGGATCGTTGTCCCCAGCTTTTGGAGATTTTTCATCTTTCCGTGTTGGGGAATCAGCCCATTGATGAGCCGCAGGATAGTGGTTTTTCCACATCCGGAGGGTCCGGTGAGCAGAACGAATTCTCCCCGCTCCACCCGAACCCTACATCCGGGCTCTCTGTCAGAGCCTACAACTTTGCACTTCCTTCGAGCCCTCCGTCAGATTTTCCAGCTCACAGCCTCCTGCCTCTCGCTGACAAAGCTCTTATAGATTCCCTCCTGCGGCATGAGCTCCTCATGCTTTCCTCTCTGCACGATCCTGCCCTTATCCACAACCAGGATTTGATCCGCCCCCTTCACAGTCTTTAGCCGGTGGGCGATCATAATGACAGTTTTCTCCCGGGTAAGCTCCTGAATCGCCTTAGTCAGTTCATTCTCATTCTCCGGATCCACATTGGCAGTGGCTTCATCCAGGAAGATAATGGGGGAATCCTTCATCATGGCCCGGGCGATGGAAATCCGCTGCTTTTCCCCTCCGGACAGACTGGCTCCGCCCTCGCCGATCACCGTCTCATAGCCCTCCGGAAGCGCCATGATAAAGTCGTGACAGCAGGCCTTTTTCGCTGCCGCCATCACCTCCTCCATGGTGGCCTCCGGCCGACCGAACCGGATATTGTTGGCAATGGTGTTGTGGAAGAGATAGACATTCTGGAACACAAAGCTGAAATTGGACATCAGACTGTCGTAGTCGTAATCCTTTACATTCCGTCCTCCCAGACTTACCCTTCCTCCATCCACATCCCAGAACCTTGCCAGAAGGTTTACCAGGGTTGTCTTTCCACCGCCGGATGGACCTACAATGGCTGTAGTGGTTTTCTCCGGGATTTCCAGCGAAACGCCCTGAATGATCTTTCTCTTCTCATAGGAAAACTCAATCTCCTTTGCGGAGAGATCCCGGTTCTCCGGAACGATAGCCTCCCCTGTGATATCCATCTGCGGCGTGTTCAATATGGCTGTTGCCCGATCCACGCTGCCATCCACCACACGCAGGAGTGCGGAATAGCTTCCCGCCGTCTCCAGACTTGCGTAGATGATAAAGGCTGAGATCACCATTACCACCGCTGTCAGTGCATCCATGCTCCCGTTGCAATAAAACACACAGCTAAGGGCCACCATGACCACTCCCGTCAGCTTAGCCAAAAGAGTCTGCAGTGACATTCTGGGGATCAGTGCAAGCTCCATATCCGTGTTGATCTTACTGTTCTCTGCAATAGCCGCATTCAGCTCTGCGCTCTCCTTGCCCTTGAGGTGATACGCCTTTACCTCCGTCATACCCTGAAGGTATTCCAGCACCTTTTCCACCAGCTTTTCATCCGCTGCGATCTTTCGGGGTGCCAGCTTGCCTGCCACTGACTGAAGCCATGCGTTTGCAAGAAAGAACAGTGCAAAGCCCAGAAGCAATACCAGAGCGATCCTCCAGTCAAAGAAAAACAGCATGACAATGATCAGGCTTGTGGTGAGCACTCCCTCGCATACCAGCATCACCACTCTGGTAGACACATTCTCCAGAACATCCTGTATTGCCATTTGTCAAGAGTCTTTTCCGAATGCTTTTCCTCTGCTAATCCTCCACAGGCTTATAATATTTATAGTTCTGGTAGAACTGAAAGATTCCTCCGCTCCCGTCAGGATCCCTGTACTGAGCCACCCAGTTATCCGTGATGAAATACTCCTTTCCCTCATAGGAAAAATAATAGACCATCACCTTCCTGTCCTGTTCCTTCAACTCCGGTTCATAAAAGTTCTGTTCAGACAAGCCCGGCACCTCACTCACCTTCTTCTTTTCCCGACGCAGATAAGTGATATCCTGAACACCCGCAAGCTCCCTTGCCTGATTCATATAATATTCGATCTGCTGCTCTTCGGCTGTAACAAAGCCTTCCTCCTTCTGTGTCCCGTAGAACTCCACCAATTCCGCGTCATACACATCGATCTGATAGTTCTCCGTCAGCCCCGGGATCTTCTTATAAGCGTGCACCCGCTCCCAGACAAATTTCAGATCCTCTTTCCAGCGATATGTGGTGGAAAGAAGTCGCTTATCCTCCAGGCTAAATCTCCTGTTATCATCAAAAACCCTTTCCACCTTTACCTTGTCACACAGCACGATCCCATGCTTCTTAAAATTCTCCTGTTCCTGCTCCATGAAATATTGGAGAAAGGCATCCCTGTACTCATCCCCCACGGCTGCCCCGTCATACCAGAATGTAGAGCCATCCATCCCCACACTGTTGGGTCTGGAGGTCACCTGATAGGTAAATCCGTACTTTGTATCCCGAAAGGTGAAAATGATCTTATGCTTAGGACTTTCCACCTCCTCCATGCTGACAAATTCCGCATCCCCGTACCGCTCCTCCACCAGCTTCATGATTTCTTCCTTTGTGTGAAGCTTTACAGAATTCGGATCCAAGCTGCAGCCGGGCAGCAAAAAGCCCATTCCCAGCAGGCACAAAAAGCCTGCAAGCGCCCTAAATCCAACATGATGTTTCATGATATCCCCTCCCGTCCGAATGGATTCTATCCGATTCTTTATCCTTATACTACTGCCGCAGCCTCCCTTCGCCAAGTGGAAGATGTCATCAACCAAAGAAATCCGGCATGACATTTGTCACCTTTTCCTGACAGGTCTGCTTTTCCCGGATTCCTGAAACCTTTTATGCAGTTTACTCCAGATCCCTCTTTCGAAGACTCCTTCTCTTATTAAAAGCCTAAATTATCGCCCACCAGGATCACATGAATCCTGTCCTTATGCCTGGAAAACCTGGTCATCAGGAACTGACAGCAGATGGTGTCCGGCGATTTACAGTCAAAGCAGGACCCGGTTTTCGCACAGGGTGTAGAGAGCCCAAAACGCTGTGCATTGATGGGGGCTGCCACATTTCTCGCCCGCTTCATGGCGCCATCAATATCACTGCAGACCTTATTCATTCCCACGATAAAGAGTACCTTTTTAGGCCCCTGGGCTATGGCGGAAACCCGGTTGGAGTTCCCGTCTATGTTGATCATCACACCGTCCTCCGTAATGGCATTGGCGCTGGACAAAAAGAAATCCGCATCATATGCTGCGAGCATGGCCGCTCTTTTATCCTCATAGGCATCCCTGTCAATGAAATCATAATTGCCTTCCTTCAGCGCCTGCACCAGACCGATCTCATGGGCACTCATACAGCCGCCCATGGTAACGCTGCTGCCCTCCGGGATCAGTTCAAGCGCCTTCTTGAGAGCCTCCTCCTTATCAGCGCAATAATACCCCGACATATTGCGGGATTCCAGGCCCTTTATGACCTTTGTTGCCAATAGTGCATTCCGTTTTACAATATTCTCGTTCATAACCTACCCCTTTCCAAACCTTTTGAAGAATGTGGTGGCCCCTCCTTCTGCT
>CACXDS010000195.1 GCA_902766425.1 uncultured Lachnospiraceae bacterium | reverse complement strand
TCATGATAAGCGGCGGGATAATTCTCATAAGCCAAAATTCTATCTACCGCAACAGAATGCCCGGCAGACATCATGGTCTGCTGCGCATCGGTGATATACTCTCTGAGGATCTCTAAGATTCTCTTTTCATCCTCCACCTTACTGGTAAGAGTTACTTCCCTCAGCAATTCCATCACCTTGCTGAGATTTCTGGTCAGATACTTCGCCTGCACGCTCAGCACCGTACTGCAATCCTTGATATCCTCATATTTGCAGGAAGCTCCCAGACCGGCATACATGCCGCCCGTATAAAAATCAATCTCATTGGACAGATCTCCGTAGCTGTAATTCTCGGTGCTGACATCAAACAATAAGAGCTTTAAAAAGCCGATATAACGGAAGTATTCCTCCGGAAGGCTCTTTAAGCTGAAGGTCAGATTCAGATAACCGATCCCATTGGTAAAAATGGGGTGATACAGGAAGGGGACACCTGCGATGGTACCCGCCTCGTTTCGAAGCTCCAGCGTCTCCTTCTTCAGGTCCTCCCTCTTCAGCATGGGAAGCTTCTCCAGCTCCTCCCTGGTCTCCTCCTGATCCTGGAATGCGGAAAGCTTGGCCAGGTCCTCATCGATCCCGTCCCATTCTTCCTTGGTCATGCCTTCTGCAATCTTTTTCAGCTGCGTCTCCAGTTGTTCCTCACGGCGATCCAGCAAACCCTCGCTGGGGTTCATTACCAGAGTGACACTGTGCTGATTTTGCAAAAGATACTTCTCGATCAAGCGCTCAAAATAATCCGTCTCCACCTTCTCACGCATGGATGCATACAAATGATTGGCGTCCAAGGTAACAAAGGGTGCCATATCATCATGCAGCCAGGTATCCAGCGCCTGAAGTCCATACATAAGACCCTTGGGATAACGCCCGAAATCTGCCTCCAGATATTTAAACTCCATATTGTTCAAGGTTGCGGTGAGGGCCTTCTTATCCAGGCCATCCTTCACCACCTTCTGCAGGGTATCCCTGACAATCCCAAGGAATTCCTCTTCCCTCCCCGGATCCGCATCCTTTGCCACAATGCTGAAGGTGGGCTGCTTGATCCCATCGTCATAGCTGGTATAGACATCCTTTCCAAGCCCCGCATCCAAAAGAGCGGTTCTAAGGGGTGTTCCATTGTTATTGCAGAGCACTCTGTCCAGAATTTTGAAAGCCATGCTCAGCTCGGGATCCATGCAGTCTCCGATACAATAGTTGACGGAAAGATAGCTTTTCTCCCCAAGCTCCTCCCCCTGATCCACGGGATACACCTTTTCCACATGAACGGGCTCCGCAAAGGCTTTCTGGCTCTTGATCTCGGAATCCACTGTGATCCGATCATAAGCTGCCAGATACTCCCTGTCGATGTAATCCAGCTTTTCCGCCATGTCCATATCTCCATAGAGGAAGATATAGCTGTTGGAGGGGTGATAGTATTTTTGATGGAACGCCAGAAAATCCTCATACCGCAGGCTTGGGATCACGGCAGGATCCCCACCGGACTCCACACCATAGGAGGTATCCGGGAAAAGTGCATTCTGAATTTCTCTCTGGAACACTTCATCGGCATCCGAGAATGCACCCTTCATTTCGTTATAGACCACGCCGTTATAGGTGAGCTTTCCTTCCTCATCCTTCTCAAAATGCCAGCCCTCCTGCAGGAAAATAGCCTTTTTCTCATAGATGCAGGGATGAAAAACCGCATCCAGATAGACATCCATAAGATTCTGGAAATCCTTATCATTACAGCTGGCCACAGGGTAAACTGTCTTGTCCGGATAAGTCATGGCATTTAAAAAAGTATTCAGCGAGCCCTTCACCAGCTCCACAAAGGGATCCTTCAAAGGGTACTTCTTCGAACCGCAGAGAACCGAGTGCTCCAAAATATGGGCCACCCCCGTGGAATCCTTTGGCGGGGTGCGGAAGCCGATATAAAACACCTTATTCTCGTCCGCATTGTCCATCAGCACCACTCTGGCTCCGGTCTTTTTATGCTGCAGGATCTTGGCACCTGTCTGAAAGGCTCCGATATGGATCTCCTGACTCTTTAACAGCTCGTAACTTTTTAATTCCTCTAACTTCATCTTATTTCCTTTCCTCTCCTTATGCTTTTTCTGCTACTATGCTACTATCAAAAAAGAATTTTCTGCTAATATTTTGCTTGCATTTTCACCCCCGACTCCTCGGTGTGTTTACTCGCAAGCGAAGGCAGTTCTTTCAGATCACATCGCCAGCATGGCAAATTTACTCACCGAAAGCTCCTGCACCACAAGTCCCATTTTTTCTTTATCTGCCGGAGAAATGGCTGCCAGCTCCTCCACCGTAAGGTTCTTGGTCACATATTCCGGCTCCGCCTCCCTGCCAAGGTGCTTTCTCTCCTCGAGACAATTGATCTTCACCTTAGCCCGAAGCTGACCATAGATCTTCACCAAAAAGCTGGACTTGTCCAGATAATACAGATGTGTCTCCAGAGAATCCTCCGGATCCGACTCCGGCAGGACATAGCGGTGTACCAGCATTCTAAACTTAAAGGGTACCTCCTCATCCTCCAGAAGCTCTCCCATCAGGTATTTAGCTCCCACATACAGTGTACCCACATCCTGCATGACATATTTTCCGTTTTCATAGGCTCTGTGTTTATCCAATGTCGATCCCCTCAATCTTAAACCCGCTCATGCGAATGGCATCCCGAATGGTCTTTTCCGAAAGTCCCGTCTCCCGGATCAATTCTTCGATGGTCACATTGCGCCGAAGCTCCTCCCGGAGCTCTTGCACCTTGTCCGCCACCAGATTCACCCTTTGTTCCACTCTTTTGTCGATCTTTTTGGCATCCGCGTTTTCCTGAATATGCCGCTCCATGGCATCCATGATCAGCTTGGCCAGGACGCCCTCCGCCTCCCGGGCATTCTCCTGGCTGCCCAGCATGGAAACCCCAATGGTAAGTGCCACATTCCCCTCACCGATCAGATCCTCCAGATAGACCCCCTGTCCGGCATAGAGCTTTGCGATCTCCGGCACCTCCTTTAAGTAAATCTCCGTAAGGCGCCTTTGTGCGTCCGGGTCCCCCGCCATGGCAGAAAGAAATACTGCCTCCTTCTCTCCCTCGGATATTTCTCCGATCTCCCGAATGGCAGCAAGATACTCCGCAAGATAGTCCTGCTCCTCTTTTGTCAGATAATCTTCAGGTGTCAGATGTTGGCCGATGCCGATCTTATTCTGCAGAAGATAATCATAGACCATCTGCAACTGATCACCGCTTAATTCCAGTCCGTCAAAAGCCTCTATCACCTGCTCCTGACCGATCTCATTTCCCTGTGACCGCGCAAGCTCCACCACCTTCCTGAGCTTTTCGCGGAATGCTTCCTCTTTATTCAAGTCAAAGCTCCTTTCCTTTTCATAACATTTCATCTTATCATTTCATCTTGTCATTTCATCTTATTTCACATGCTCATGGGTATATAGATGGTTGGAACAGTATTCATAATTACCGTTACATTTCGAGCAAAAACGGAACTCTAACTCCGGATTGGATTCGTCCGTCTGCCCGCAAATGGCACATTTATGCTTGGTGACCATGGCTCGGCCCTCATTGGCCTTATGCTGGAACTCTGCTCTCCTTTTGATCTGGGAGGGTCTTAAATGGCTCAGATTCCGGTAGGTCAGATAAAAGATCAGGAAATTCAGCAGTGCTGTTCCAACAGCAAATTTGACAAAAATATTGCCTGTGACAAAGGAATAACCCAGGAGCACAAGATCCAGAATCCCCATCCATTTCACCTTCACAGGGATCACAAACATGAGAAGAACCTGCATATCCGGATAGCAGACTGCAAAGGCCAGGAAAATAGAAATATTGATGTAATAGGTACTGAAATAATAAGCGCAACGACTGAAGGCCTGCGTCAGCATCTCATTCACATAGGCCTGTTTATCCGCTGCGGAAAGATTTGTCAACAGATATCGGATGTATTCTTTATACTCATCCGATACAATCCCCAGCATGAGCTGCGGGAAAAGATAGCATAATCCCAGACAAAGAAACGCAGCGCAGACTGTCAGAAACATTCCCCGGATCAGATATACATTATACTTGTAGGTGCCAAGTGTTCTCTCCATGGTTGTCCCAATGCTGTAATAAAAAAAGAGCATGATCAGGGTGAAGATTCCCAGATCCGAGGGTGGGATCACCAGCCAGGTAAAGATCCTCCAGATCTGCCCCTTCATTATGACCCGATAGGGATCCAAGGTAAGGTACTCAAAAAAGTCAGCGTTTACCAATTCAATAAAATAACCCAACGCATAGCAGGCGATCAGGATCAGCGTCAGGTTTGGAATAGCGTATTTACCGAATTTTTTTTCAAAATTACTCATATCAGCACACTCTCTATCTTTTTTTGCATTTTACGCGAAGGCATCTTCCCAATTCACGCTTTGCGCGAATCGGTTCTACGCTTCGCTTCGGTCGTTGCAAAACCGACATCCCCCGGATGTCGTGCAACCTCCTTCTGCTAATTGTATCATCATCCCGTAAAGAAGTAAACCGAAGGCGATGAAATTTATTTTCTTTTAACAATTCCTTTAGAGAATAACCATCTTTTGTCGATTGCAATTTGTCATTAATTGAAGTATAATCAAAAAGAATGTCATAAAAGATCATGCGAAATGCTTGTGAGATCAGGAAGGTTTTTTAGCGATGCAACAAAATTTGAACGAAGCGACTCTTGGCATTGATATCGGCTCCACCACAGTTAAGATCGCTATTTTAAATGAAAAAGACGAATTATTATTCTCGGATTACAGAAGGCATTACGCCAATATCCGCGAGACTCTTTCCGCTCTTTTGAGCGAAGCCTATGAAAAGCTGGGAAACATGACCCTCTACCCCATGATCACCGGCTCCGGCGGACTCACTCTGGCAAATCATCTGCAGGTTCCCTTCACGCAGGAGGTGATCGCAGTTGCCACTGCGCTGAAAGCTCTGGCGCCTAAGACGGATGTAGCCATTGAGCTTGGCGGTGAGGACGCCAAGATCATTTATTTTGAGGGTGGCAATGTGGAACAGAGAATGAACGGCATCTGCGCAGGAGGAACCGGTTCCTTTATCGATCAGATGGCTTCTCTGATCCAGACAGATGCCTCCGGTCTGAATGAATATGCCAAGGAATACCATTCTCTCTACACCATCGCTGCTCGCTGCGGCGTATTTGCAAAGACGGATATCCAGCCCCTGATCAACGAAGGAGCCACCAGGGAGGATCTGGCCGCCTCCATTTTTCAGGCAGTGGTGAACCAGACCATTTCCGGTCTGGCCTGCGGGAAACCCATTCGCGGACATGTGGCTTTCTTAGGTGGGCCCCTGCACTTTTTGGATCAGCTGAAGGCTGCCTTCATCCGCACCCTGAAGCTGGATGAGGAGCATATCATCGATCTGGAGAATTCCCACCTCTTTGCTGCCATGGGAAGTGCCATGAATGCTGCAGAGAGTGATAAAAAGATCCATTATACCCTTGAGGAAATGGTAAAGAAGCTTTCCACAGAGATCCACATGGAATTTGAAGTGGAACGTATGGAACCCCTCTTCGCCTCCCGGGAAGAATATGATCGTTTTCAGGAGCGGCACAGCAAAAGCCATGTTCAGACAGCCAGGCTTTCGGACTATCACGGCAAAGCCTTTCTGGGCATAGATTCCGGCTCCACCACCACTAAGATCGCACTGGTTGGGGAGGACGGTTCCTTATTGTACTCATTTTACAGCAACAATGGCGGAAGTCCCCTGACCACCGCTATCACCTCTCTGAAGGAGATCTTTGAAACCCTTCCGGAGGATGTGAAGATCGTGCGCTCCTGCTCCACCGGATACGGAGAGGCACTGATGA
The DNA here is from genome assembly GCA_902766425.1 of uncultured Lachnospiraceae bacterium. GTDB lineage: Bacteria > Bacillota > Clostridia > Lachnospirales > Lachnospiraceae > Acetatifactor. Next base: position 4,101 of record CACXDS010000195.1, on the reverse strand, counting down.
AGGCTGCCTTTTTGCTGGATGACGGCGAAGTGGAGACTGTGGCACATTATAACGCTGCTGCTTTCTTTAACCCAAATGTGGACTGTATTCTGGATATCGGCGGCCAGGATATGAAATGTATCAAGATCAAAAACCACACTGTGGATAGTGTCCAGCTCAACGAGGCCTGTTCCTCCGGATGCGGCTCCTTTATAGAGACCTTTGCCAAATCCCTGAATTATAGTGTACAGGATTTCGCTAAGGCCGCCCTCTTTGCGGAGCATCCCATCGATCTGGGTACCAGATGTACTGTATTTATGAATTCCAAGGTAAAGCAGGCCCAGAAGGAGGGCGCCAGCGTCTCCGATATTTCCGCCGGACTGGCTTACTCCGTGATCAAAAATGCCCTTTTTAAGGTGATCAAGGTTTCCGACGCCTCGGAGCTGGGCTCCCAGATAGTCGTGCAGGGCGGAACCTTCTATAATGATGCCGTTTTGCGCAGCTTTGAAAAAATAGCAAATTGTGAAGCCATCCGACCTGACATTGCCGGGATCATGGGGGCTTTCGGTGCAGCGCTCATTGCCAGGGACCGCTATGAGGAGGGCTATGAGACCTCCATGCTCTCCTACGAAAAGATCTGCGCTCTGAAGTTTGAGACCACCATGGCAAAGTGTAAGGGCTGCACCAATAACTGCCGTCTCACCATCAATAAGTTTTCCGGCGGGAGACAGTACATCTCCGGAAATCGCTGTGAACGAGGCATCGGCGGTCAGAAGAACTCACAGAATGTACCAAATCTGTTTGAGTATAAGCTGCAGCGACTTTTTCACTACCCTGCTCTGGATGCGGACAAGGCTCCCCGGGGCACGGTCGGAATCCCCAGAGTGCTGAATATGTACGAGGACTATCCCTTTTGGCATGTCTTCTTTACCAAGCTGGGATATCGCGTGGTCCTCTCTCCCAGCTCCAATCGCAAAATTTATGAGCTCGGGATCGAATCCATCCCCAGCGAGTCGGAATGCTATCCCGCCAAGCTGGCCCATGGTCATGTGGAATGGCTAATCGCGCAGAATGTGGATTTCATCTTTTATCCCGCTCTGTTTTATGAGCGAAATGAGACGCCGGAGGCAAACAATCACTACAACTGCCCCATTGTCACATCCTATTCGGAAAATATTAAAAATAATGTCGAATCCATCTCTAACGGGAAGGTACGCCTGCGCAATCCTTTCATGTCCTTTGCCAGTGTGGATACCATTTGTTCTTCTCTGGTCAAGGAGTTCACAGAGATTCCCGAGACGGAGATCCGCTCTGCATGCGAGGAGGCCTGGAAGGAGTTGGATGCAGTGCGCTCCGATATAAGAAGGAAGGGGGAGGAAACCCTTCAGTATCTGAAGGAAACAGGCAAGCGTGGCATTGTGCTGGCGGGACGCCCCTATCATATCGACCCGGAGATCAACCATGGCATCCCCGAGCTCATTACCTCCTATGGGATTGCCGTCTTGACAGAGGATTCCATCTCCCACCTGGGCTGTCCGGATCGTCCGCTCATCGTCTCAGACCAGTGGATGTACCACAGCAGACTCTATGCTGCGGCCACCTATGTACGAACCGTTGAAAATCTGGATCTGATCCAGCTCAACTCCTTCGGCTGTGGTCTGGACGCCGTAACCACGGACCAGGTAAATGATATTCTTTCCGGGTCGGACAAAATCTACACCTGCCTGAAGATCGATGAAGTCAATAACCTCGGTGCTGCAAGGATCCGCGTGCGCTCCCTGCTCTCCGCCATTCGTGTCAGAGAAAAGCTGGCAAAGGAGAGAGAGATCCGCCCCACCAATATCGTCAAGGTACAGTTTACGGAGGAAATGAAAAAGGATTACACCATCCTCTGCCCCCAGATGTCTCCCATTCATTTTGACATCATGGAGCCTGCCTTTGCCTCCATAGGATATCGGTTCAAGGTACTGGGAAACGATAATAAGCACTCAGTGGATGTGGGCCTGAAATATGTCAATAACGATGCCTGCTACCCCTCCCTTCTTGTGGTAGGCCAGATCATGGAAGCGCTGCTTTCCGGAGAATATGATCTGAATAAGACCGCTGTCATCATTACCCAGACGGGGGGTGGGTGTCGTGCGACCAACTATATTGGATTTATACGAAGGGCACTGAAGAAGGCCGGTATGGAGCAGATTCCCGTGATCTCCCTGAATCTGGGCGGCATTGAGACCAATCCCGGTTTCCCCATCAACACGGATCTTTTGCTTCGCGGTGCCCTCAGTGCGGCCTTTGGCGATATCTTCATGCGCTGTGTCTATCGCATGCGCCCCTATGAAGCCACCCCGGGCAGTGTCAATGCTGTGCATCAAAAATGGCTGAAGGTTGTGCAGGACTATGTGTCTGCAAAACACATTAATCTTCTGAAATTTAACAGCCTGTGCAAACAGATCATCCGTGATTTTGATCAGATTCCACTGCTGGATATCAAAAAGCCGAGAGTCGGTATTGTGGGCGAGATCCTTGTCAAATTCTCTCCCGCAGGAAACAACCACCTGGTGGAGCTTTTGGAGAGCGAGGGGGCGGAGGCTGTCGTACCCGATCTGATGGATTTCATGCTGTACTGTTTCTACAATCAGATTTATAAGGCCGAAAATCTGGGCACCAGCAAGAAAGCTGCAAGGCTTTCCGCCTTCGGGATCTGGGCCATTGAACATATTGTTCGCGGCTGCTCCAATAAGGAATTTCAAAGGAGCAGGCATTTTGTCCCCCCCACTCCCATCCGCGAGATCGTGGATTTTGCGAAGCCCATTGTCTCCATTGGAAATCAGACCGGCGAGGGTTGGTTCTTAACCGGTGAGATGGTGGAACTGATCCACGATGATGTGCCCAATATCGTCTGCACCCAGCCCTTTGGCTGCCTGCCCAACCATGTGGTTGGTAAGGGGGTCATCAAGGCCTTGCGGAAGGCATATCCCGAGTCTAATATAGTAGCCATCGATTACGATCCCGGTGCCAGTGAGGTGAACCAGCTGAATCGTATCAAGCTGATGCTCTCTACCGCACAAAAAGCCATTAGAGAAAAGAAAGATGCCTGAATAAAAAACACCGTTCCAGCTCCTGAGGGTTGGACGGTGTTTTTGTTATGCTTTTTATGTTTTTTCATTCCCCGTGCTTTTTATGCACTCTGTATTCTTTCTGCTTTTTATACTCTCAGCCACTTTTATCTTTATGCACTCTGCTCCCTGATATACTCCTTCAGAATACCTGCCACCTCCTCCGGCTCCAAACCGCTCTCATCGATCAGCTCGCTCACAGCGGATAACTCCTGCAGCTTCTTTTCCCGAAGCATCTCCTCTAACTCGGCTTTTTCCGATTCCAGTCTGGTCTCCAGCGATTCGATCAGAGACCTCTTGGCCTCAATCTTCTCCTCCAAAGTCTTTCTTGGCCCTCTTGCCATTCCCCATTCCCTCCTTTTCCCATCGCCGGCTCTGTTTGCCGCCGTTATACTATAGTATATGGACAAGCGAGGAAAAATATTCCGATCCTGTTTTCTTATACTGTGACTTTTCCGGCCAATACATTCCGGTAGTCTTCATAATTCTTCTCCAAAAGGCTTGGAGTATCCAGCCCATAGGGACATTTTCCCTTACAGCGATTACAATGAAGACATTTTTCTATCAGCTTCATCTTCTCCTGCCACTGTGGTGTCAGCCAGCTCTTGGAGGGAGCCCTGCGCAGCATCAGACTCATTCTGGCGGCATTATTGATCTCAATCCCAACCGGACAAGGCATACAATATCCGCATCCCCTGCAAAATTCTCCCAGCAGCTCCTTTCGATCCTTCTCGATCAATGCCTCGATCTCCGGACTCATCTCGGGGGCCTGTCCAATATAGGATAAAAATTCCTCCAGCTCAGCTTCCCGCTGTACCCCCCAGATGGGAAGCACATTCTCAAATTGATTCAAATAGGCATAGGCAGCGGCTGAATTATTGATCAGACCTCCGGATAACGCTTTCATGGCAATGAATCCCATATCCGCCTTTTTGCATGCCTCCACCAGCTCCAGATCCTTATCTGTAGCAAGATAGCTAAAGGGAAACTGCAGAGTCTCATAGAG
>CACXDS010000194.1 GCA_902766425.1 uncultured Lachnospiraceae bacterium | reverse complement strand
CTTTATTGAATACTTTATTGAATACCAATCTTAAGTATAAAAATAAAAAAGGCATCGTTATTCTTTTTTGAATAACAATGCCTTTTTTCACAAATTAAATTTCGTTCTTTATTTTAAATCATAATTATTTTGATCAGATCAACGCAGTACTGAAATATCGCTCCGCCCGGTCAGCCAATACGGTCACGATCACCTTGTCCTTGCCATACTTCTGAGCCATGAGTTTTGACGCCCATACATTGGCTCCGGATGATGTGCCGACCAACAGGCCCTGTACTCTCGCAAGCTCTCTGGCCGTGTTGATGGCGTCATCATCGCTCACCTCCACGATATCGGTAATGATCTTCGTATCCAAAATATCCGGAATAAAACCATCTCCTATGCCTTGAATCTGATGCAGACCTGGCTCATCTCCCAAAAGAGCGCTGACATTTTTAGGCTCCACAGCAACTATTTTACAATCAGGATTCTTTTCCAGCAGATATTGTGCGATTCCCTGAAGCGTACCGCCACTGCCAATTCCGGAAACAAAGATATCAATCTTACGATCCAGCTGCTCTACAATCTCCCTTGCAGTGGTACGATAATGCATATCCGGATTGGCGGGATTCTGGAACTGCTGCGGCACAAAATAATCATCCGACTCTGCGGCCAGCTCCATAGCTTTCTTTACGCTTCCATCGATACTGAGCTTAGGATCCGTCAGCACCAGTTCTGCCCCCAAGGCATGAATGATCTTCTTCCTCTCTTCACTCATGTTTTCGGGCATTACGATGATCACCCTATACCCTTTACGCACGCCGCAGAGCGCCAAACCGATGCCCGTATTTCCCGAAGTGGGTTCGATTATCGTCATTCCCGGTTTTAACTTACCGCTTTTTTCCGCATCCTCGATCATATTCAGCGCAATGCGATCCTTGATACTTCCTCCGGGATTCAGGAATTCCGCCTTTGCAAAAATCTGGCACCCCGTGGATTGCTCTAAACTAAGCAGGGGCGTGTTACCAATCAGATCCAATACATTGGTATAATACATTTTGAGACCCTCCTTTATTTTATGGTCCTATTCATTCTCTCAAAATATCAATATGCAGAGTATACCACATCTTTTTCCATTATGCCACAGATACTCCTTGTTTTGTCAATGATTTTTCACATAAAAAAACCTCCTATGCTCTGCCATGACATCTGCCTTCGCACCGGAGGTTTATTTTATTTCTTTATTTACTATTTTATTAAGCCTTGAGCGCTGCAAATCCTCTCTCCAGATCCTCAATGATGTCATCGATGTGTTCTGTACCGATGGAGAGCCTGATGGTACTCTGATGGATGCCCTGATCTGCCAGCTCCTCATCGCTCAATTGTGAGTGAGTTGTGGTAGCAGGATGGATCACCAGGGACTTCACATCGGCCACATTCGCCAGCAGACTAAAGAGCTTCAGGCTGTCAATAAAGGCGTGAGCCTCCTTCTGCCCTCCCTTGACATCAAAGGTAAAGATGCTCGCTCCGCCATTGGGGAAATATTTCTCATAGAGAGCATGATCGGGATGCTCCGGCAGGGAGGGATGATTCACATGTGCTACAAGGGGATGCTTGCTTAAGTACTCAACCACCTTCTTGGTATTCTCCACATGGCGATCCAGCCTCAGAGACAGCGTCTCAACGCCCTGTAGCAGAATAAATGCGTTAAAGGGAGAAATAGTAGCTCCGGTATCGCGAAGCAGGATCGCCCGGATATAGGTCACGAAAGCTGCCGGACCAACTGCATCCACGAAGCTTACCCCGTGATAGCTGGGATTGGGTGCTGCGATGGGCGCATATTTTCCGCTGGCCTTCCAATCGAATTTACCGGAATCCACAATGATACCGCCCAGTGTAGTTCCATGTCCGCCAATAAACTTGGTGGCTGAATGAACTACGATATCTGCGCCATGCTCGATCGGACGGATCAGATAGGGTGTCCCAAAGGTATTGTCGATCACAAGAGGGATTCCGTGGCGATGAGCGATCTGCGCAATCGCGTCAATGTCAGGAATATCACTGTTGGGATTGCCAAGGGTCTCCAGATAAATTGCCTTGGTATTTTCCTGAATCGCATCCTCCACCTCCTGAAGATTATGTGCATCCACAAAGCTGGTGCTGATGCCATGAAGGGGCAGGGTATGTGCCAGCAGATTATAGGTTCCTCCATAGATGGTCTTCTGAGCGACAATATGTTCTCCTGCTGCTGCCAAGGCTTCTATGGTGTAGCTTACTGCTGCCGCACCGGAAGCAAGTGCCAGTGCTGCCACGCCGCCCTCCAGAGCGGCAATCCTCTTTTCCAAAACATCCTGCGTGGAATTGGTCAAACGCCCGTAAATGTTACCCGGATCAGCCAGCCCGAATCTTGCTGCAGCATGGGCGGAATTATGAAATACATAGCTCGCTGTCTGATAAATAGGTACTGCCCTGGAATCCGTAGCAGGATCTGCCTCCTCCTGGCCCACATGCAACTGTAAAGTCTCAAATCTATAATCGCTCATATCTGTATCCTCTCTTTCTTTTCTCTCTGTATTTCTTGTTATTTCTTAAATCTAGTTTTAATTTTCTTTTGAAGCATTCACACAGCTTCTAGCTTCTCTTTTGCCTGCTCTCTTCGGGGATCTATTCTCATAATTCCCGATTTTGTGGGCTTTACTTGCCAATCTTTCTGATTTTTCCTTTTAGTTCAAATAAGGCTTCTTAGCCTTCCAGCCTTTTATAGCTTCTCCCAAGCAAAGCTTCGTGAACATCGCATGCATGTTCCTCTCATCAATCCTTGGGAGCTACACATTCGACAAGCTTTTATGAACATGGCATGTTTCCTCCTTTCGCCTCGCAACTGCTCTGTTTCTGTT
>CACXDS010000193.1 GCA_902766425.1 uncultured Lachnospiraceae bacterium | reverse complement strand
GAGAATGAGGCCATTGCTTCGGAGTGTGAGGAACCCATGCACACCAAGGATATTTTGAGCTATGAGGATAAATATGTGAGCAATGCCAAGGGGAGTGGCTCCAAGGGCATGGCCAGTGTTGCAAGAAAGATTCCCGCAGACCTTAGCCCTGAAAAGAGAGAGGAAGTGCGGGAGCTGGCGGTTCGTTCGTTTAAAGCTCTGGGCTGTAACGGTGTTTCCAGAATTGATTTTATGATCGACGAAAACACCGGAAAGCTCTACTTTAATGAGATCAATACCATTCCCGGGTCCCTGGCCTTTTATCTCTGGGAGCCTGTGGGGATTCCTTATAAGGACCTCCTTGACCGCATGATCCAGTTGGCATTTAAGCGTCAGAGAACGGAAAGTGCCCTGACCTTTACCTTTGACACTAATATCTTAAATACCGCAAGCTTTGGCGGTGCAAAGGGCGGCGTGAAGCGATAATCATGTTTGGAAGGAAGAAAGAAAAGAATCTAACGCCCGCAGTGGTTTATGATCCCGAGGCGCAGATCCCGGTTCTGAAATGCAGCATCTGCAACGGTGAGCAGGTGGCGGGTTTTAAGGATAAAAAGACCGGGCATTTTACAGAGGTGGCCTTTATCCGCTCGGAAGAGGAATTGAGGGATTTTCTGAAAAGCTATGGCTTAAAAGAAATCGCGAAGGAATATTAGGCTAATCGACCGATCGTAGGGATGGAGTATAGGAAACTCAAGAGAAGAATGCGCAGGTATGGCAGATGAAAAGAAAAGGAGAATGCGCAGGTATGGCAGATGAAAAGAGGATCAGAGCACCGAAAATTGGCTACCGGGCGCAAAATGCGTACATCCGGATGGCCATCGATGAAGCCAGAAAGGGTATTTACAACGGGGACGGGGGTCCCTTTGGGAGCGTGATCGTAAAGGATGGTCAGGTGGTTGGAAGAGGTCACAACTGTGTCCTGAAGAAAAAAGATTCTACCTGTCATGGCGAAATGGAAGCCATCCGCAATGCCGAGCGCAAGCTTAAGACACATGATCTTTCGGGATGTGTGCTTTATACCACCGGCGAGCCATGTCCCATGTGCCTGACCGCATGCATGTGGGCCAATATAGAGCATGTCTGCTATGGCTGCACAATAAAGGATAATTCCGAAATAGGCTTCCGGGATGAGAGATTTGACGAGCTGCTGGGCGGCAGGGAGAGGCTGAGGGATTATCTGGAAGAAATGGATCGGGAGGCGTGCCTAAAGCTGTTCAAGGAGTACGGAAGCCTGCAACCCACTTTGTATTGAGCGTGGAATGGCATGATCAACCATGCGAAAGGATTTTCCTCAGGGCATAATGAGAGGACAAGCGTTTTGGGGATCAGGAAATTTGAACGATTTGCATGAGAAGTCCGGTTGCGGATTGGACACGAATATGATATGGTGATCTTAATTTAGGTGGCTTGTGTCGGATTTACTTTTTGTAATTGTGTTTCCGGTCGATGAATACAGGAAAAGGATCTGAAAAAGTGTAAAAGAAAGAGGGACGAAGCTAGAGCAGTGTACCATGTAGAGTGTAAAAATTGAGACAATGTCAATAGTTGTAAGACCTATCAAAATATTGGGATTGAGCATAGGAAACACAAACCTGAAAAGGGAGATGACAAAAGACATAAACAACACAAGAAATAAGCGACGACAGAGATAAATGATAAAGGTGATAAAAGAAATAAAAGATAAAAGCAATCAATAACAAAAAGAGAAAAGGAGAAAAAACATGGCTGATGTAAGACCGGAATCAATGGAAAGAATCACCACTCCCGAGCTGGCAAAGGCATTTATTGCGGAGCAGGTGGAGGCAGTGAAGAAACAGGTGGGAGACAAGAAGGTATTGCTTGCCCTTTCCGGAGGCGTTGACTCCTCCGTAGTGGCGGCGCTTCTGATCAAGGCCATCGGCAAGAACCTTGTGTGCGTGCATGTAAACCACGGTCTGCTTCGCAAGGGTGAGCCCGAGCAGGTGATCGAAGTGTTCAAGAATCAGATGGACGCTAACCTCATCTATGTTGATGCGACAGATCGCTTTTTGGACAAGCTGGCAGGTGTTGCCGAGCCCGAAAAGAAGCGTAAGATCATCGGCGAGGAGTTTATCCGCGTATTTGAGGAAGAGGCAAGAAAGCTGACTGATGTAGATTTCCTGGCACAGGGAACCATTTATCCCGACATTCTGGAATCCGGTCCCGTGAAGGCACATCACAATGTGGGAGGTCTTCCCGAGGACATCCATTTTGAGGGACTTGTGGAGCCCATCAAGCTTCTGTTCAAGGATGAGGTTCGTGTCATCGGCCGCGAGCTTGGCCTTCCCACCGGCATGGTAGAGCGTCAGCCCTTCCCCGGCCCCGGACTGGGCGTTCGCTGCACAGGCGCCATCACCAGAGACCGCCTGGAGGCACTTCGCGAATCCGATGCCATCCTTCGCGAAGAATTTGCAAAGGCGGGTCTTGAGGGGAAGGTATGGCAGTACTTCACCATTGTTCCCGATTATAAGTCCGTTGGAGTAAAGAATAATCTGCGCAGCTTTGAGTGGCCCTGCATTATACGTGCAGTCAACACCAAGGATGCCATGACGGCTACCATCGAGGAGATTCCTTATGCGCTCCTTGGAAAGATCGTAAGCCGTATCACCAGCGAGGTCCCCGGCATCAACAGAGTATTGTATGATCTGACGCCGAAGCCCACCGGAACCATTGAGTGGGAATAGTACCAACTTCCCGCGAACCCTTATAAATAAGGGCTCGCGGGATTTTTTTGCATTCTGTGACTGGGCAGTGACCCAAATTACCGACAAAAAGATGATTTTCTACCCCTGCAAAAAAATATTTATCGGCAATTGTGATATATGGGACCGCACCGGAGAAATATTTCAAAAAATATAAAGATGCTGGTATCCAGATAAT
>CACXDS010000192.1 GCA_902766425.1 uncultured Lachnospiraceae bacterium | reverse complement strand
GGCCTGTTTGCCAACTCTGTTTACGTCGACCACAAGCTTGCGGCCGGCAAGGTCTAATTCATAACTCTTGTACATAGTACCTCCTTTATTTCACTTCTTGTAATATTTTTTACACAGAACGGAGGATACCGAAACTACTGAAAAAAACATGATCTTCTATCACACTCTTTTCAGCGGTCTCGGAAATCTCCATCCGTTCTGGGTTTACCATAAATTAGACAAACATAAGCGGAGTGCCCGGAACCGGGCATCCTCCGCTTCTTTACCGCAATTATTTTCTCAAGCCAAGCTTCTCGATCAATGCACGATATCTCTCAAGATCCTTCTTCTTCAGATAAGCCAAAAGACCACGTCTCTGACCTACCATCTTAAGCATACCACGACGGGAATGATGATCCTTGGGATTCTCCTTCAGATGCTCGGTAAGCTCCTGGATCCTTGCGGACAAAACCGCTACCTGTACCTCGGGTGAACCGGTATCACCAGGTGTTCTGGCATACTCGTTCATAATTGCTGTCTTCTTCTCCTTAGAAATCATTGCTCTTTCTCCTTTCAATCCTCTTTCTGATCTGTTACGGTATCACCTGACACTAAGACCGGGTCAGAGCGTTCCCTGATCCGAGCGTCGGTTTGCTCACGCTTTTGTAGTATAACACATTTCTTTTTTCTTGTAAATATGCTTTTTTATATTCTCAATCTTCTCCATTCTTCTCAATCTTACCATTCTTTTGTTCTTTTTGTTCTTCCTTTTCTGCCCCTTCATTGCCATTTTATGATCTTCATTTTATATAATCTTTATTTTATATAATCTTCTTTTTATATAGTCTTCTTTTTATATAGTCTTCTTTTTCTTCTTCGCCCTTTTCAGATCTTGGCCCTTTTCAGATCTCGATGCTCAGCTTCCCTTTTTTGCCATTTATCCTCAGTTTTTGCTTCATAATTCGTCTTTTTGACTTCAATGCTTTAAACCGTAAAATTTTTTCTTGCAAATTTTTATTTCCTACTATATAATGTTGCAAGGTTGCAAGTATAATGATATCGCAGGCAGCCAAAATGTTATGATGTTGCAGACTCACAATGGGGCCCTGAGCAGGTTGTAAATATCCATCAAGGCCTTTCGACGCATTTAACCATAGGAGGATAAACCCATGAGTTTTGAATTTATCAGGAAGCTTCCCACCCCCGCCGAGATCAAGGAGGAGTATCCTCTCCCTGCAGGCTTGGCTGAATTAAAGGAAAAGCGGGATGCCGAGATCCGGGATGTGATCACAGGAAAATCAAATAAGTTCCTGCTGATCATCGGTCCCTGCTCCGCGGACAATGAGGACTCCGTCTGTGATTATGTGAGCAGACTTGCCTCCATCTATGATAAGGTTCGGGATCGTATCGTACTGATCCCCCGCATCTACACTAATAAGCCCCGCACCACCGGAGAAGGCTATAAGGGAATGGTTCATCAACCGGATCCCGAAAAAAAACCGGATCTTCTGGCCGGTCTGATTGCTATCCGCAAAATGCATATCCGCGCCATGAAAGAAACAGGGCTCACAGCTGCGGATGAAATGCTCTACCCCGAGAATTTTCGTTATCTCTCCGATATTCTCTCCTATGTGGCTGTCGGCGCCAGATCCGTGGAGGACCAGCAACACAGACTTACTGTCAGCGGCTTTGATGTCCCTGCCGGGATGAAAAACCCCACCAGCGGTGATCTGGCCGTTATGCTAAATTCCGTATATGCGGCCCAGCACGGTCATTCCTTTATCTATCGCGGCTGGGAGGTGAACACCTCCGGAAATGAGCTGGCTCATACCATACTTCGGGGTGCCACCAATAAGCATGGTCAGAATATTCCCAACTATCACTATGAGGATATTGTACATCTGTTGGAGATGTATAATAAAATGGAGCTGAAGAATCACGCCTGCGTCATCGACACCAACCACTCCAATTCCAACAAGCAGTTTGCACAGCAGATCCGCATAGCGAAAGAGGTCATGCACAGCAGAAAGGTAAATCCCGAGATTCATTCCCTGGTAAAGGGTCTCATGATCGAAAGTTATATTGAAGAGGGTAACCAAAAGGTCGGCGGCGGCATATATGGCAAATCCATTACGGATCCCTGCCTGGGCTGGGCGGATACCGAGCGTCTCATCTATGAGATTGCAGATTTTGAGTAAAGCCCTGCGCGGATTGCACTTGAAATACTTGTGCCGAATGCTTCGGTGCGGATTGCACTTGAAATGCCAGTGAGTTAAGCTTCTGCGCAATCCGAATCTTAAAAAGCTTGTAAAACTTGCTGCAGCGTCCCTGGTGCGATCCTGCATTCCATAAAAATCCCACAGGCAAAAGCCGCCAGGATCAGGATCAGACCGGACAGGGCGCTTCCCTTTTTCCAATTCTGTTTTTTGTAAATCGCATGATAGAGTCTGGTGCTCCATTTCAAAAGGCAGAAAAATGCCGGCAGATATGCCAAAAACTGTGGCATTGCAGCCGCCGGGAGCAGGAGAATCCCTTTCAGTCCGTATTGAGCGATCGCCATCGTCTGGAAGCAGCCCAGACTCATACCGATCCAAACTGCAGAAAGCATACAGACAGCCGGTGCCAGATATGTGGTGCCGGCTATTATAATGAAAAGAACCATTCCCCCACGAAGCTTTATAACATCATAGGCATAGGCACCTTGATCCAATATCATGCCCTTCATCCGGCACAGATTGTCCGGAGCCAGCACACTGCCCTTTCCCCTTACAAGTACTGCCACAAAGCAACCCAATAAAAAACCGACTGCACAAAGCAGAAGGAACGGAATTTTTTCAAACCTTCTCCACACGGATCAGATTCTCCTTTCCCGGCCGAAGCCCTGTCCCTCTATTCTATGCAGTCGGTCTTGCACAAAGAACCTTTTGTTACGGTTGTCTTCCGCGCCCTTCTAATCTGGCGAAGATTCCTTCCGGCCCTTCTCTACATGCTCTCCAAAAGCTTATTCACACTTACCAGCTTCACACAAAGCACAAAAAGGTCCGTGGCCTGCGCCATTTCCTCCGGTGTGGGGAAGGAAGGTGCAATACGGATATTACTGTCCTTCGGATCCTTTCCGTAGGGGAAGGTGGCACCGGCGCCGGTCAAAACAACACCCGCCTCCTTGCATTTTGCAACAATCTCCTTTGCACAGCCTTCCATGGCGTCAAAAGAGATAAAATATCCTCCGTTGGGCTTGGTCCATTCTCCGATGCCTAAACCGCCCAATTCATCCTCCAGCACTCGGAGAACCGCCTCAAATTTTGGCCGCAGTATATTGGCGTGACGCATCATCTGCGCCCTGATTCCCTGAATATCCTTAAAATATGCCACATGTCTGAGCTGATTGATCTTGTCATAGCCAATGGTCTGAACAGACATGGACTTCTTGATCCACTCCAGATTTGCCCTGGAGGATGCAACAGCTGCAATTCCGGATCCGGCAAAGCTTACCTTGGAGGTGGAGACAAACTCATAGACCATATCCGGATTTCCTGCTTTTTCGCATTCGCTTAAAATATCCAACAGATGATCTGCGCGATCCTCATACAGATCGTGAACTGCGTATGCATTGTCCCAAAAGATACGGAAATCCTCTGCTGCAGGTTTTAAGGCCGCAAACCGGCGCACCGTTTCATCGGAATAGGTATAGCCCTGAGGATTGGAATACTTAGGTACACACCAGATTCCCTTGACAGCCGCATCCTTGGATACCAGCTCTTCCACCAGAGCCATATCCGGTCCCTGGGGTGTCATGGGAATCGTGATCATCTCAATTCCAAAATACTGTGTGATGGCGAAATGCCGATCATAGCCGGGCGCCGGGCACAAAAACTTCACCTTCTCCAGCTTGCACCAGGGCGTAGCCCCCACCACCCCGTGGGTCATGGAGCGGGAAACCATATCAAACATGATGGGAAGGCTGGCGTTGCCACACACAATCACATTTTCAGGTTTGGTCTGGATCATATCCGCCATCAGCTGCTTTGCCTCGGGAATTCCATCCACAAGCCCGTAATTTCTTGTATCCGTGCCTGTTGCGGTCTTCATGGAGCTGCTTGAATTCAATGCGTCCATCAAGCCCATTCCCATCTCCAATTGTGCCACAGAAGGCTTCCCTCTGGACATATCCAAAGAAAGCTTCTTCTCCTTTACCACGCCGAATGCGCGCTCCAGCTCATCCTTCTGCTCCAACAACTCCGCTTTGGTCATTTCCCGAAATGGTTTCATAGCATACCTCTCTTATTTCTGAATTTCACTTTCTCTTTTCATCCTCTCAGATGAGAAGCTTTACCCTTTTTCATCTGTTTGGATAATGGTATACAATCATACATCTCGACTATCATACTATATGATTCTTATTTTCACAAGTGTTTTTTTCAAAAAAATAAACCGCCGTTCTGTGTATATCGGAACGACGGTTTAAGGTCTTATGAAATTTTAATCAAAACTGGATGATCCTACTTTGCATAATCGATCACGCGGCTTTCGCGGATGACATTGACTTTGATCTGTCCGGGATATTCCATTTCAGCTTCGATCTGCTTGGAGATATCTCGTGCCATCAGCACCATATCCGCATCGGATACCTGCTCGGGTACAACCATTATTCGAACTTCACGACCTGCCTGAATAGCAAAAGATTTTTCTACACCTTTGAAATTGTTTGTTATTTCTTCTAGTTTCTTTAAACGGCTAGTATAGGTTTCCAGAGTCTCCCTTCTAGCACCGGGTCTTGCTGCAGATATTGTATCAGCGGCTTGTACAATACATGCAATCAGGGATGTGGGTTCCACATCGCCATGGTGGGATTCCACCGCATTGATCACTATGGCATTCTCTTTATACTTGCGGCAGAGTTCAGCACCGAGCTGTACATGGGAGCCTTCCATCTCTCGGTCAATGGCTTTACCGATATCATGAAGCAGGCCTGCCCTCTTAGCCAGTCTGACATCCAGCCCTAACTCTGCGGCCATCAGTCCGGACAAATGTGCCACCTCGATGGAATGCTTTAATACATTCTGTCCAAAACTGGTTCTGAACTTCATCTTGCCAAGCAATCTCACAAGCTCGGGGTGAATACCATGGACGCCGACCTCCAATAAGGCTGCCTCACCCTCTTCCTTGATCATCACTTCCACTTCTTTTTGTGCCTTTTCAACTGTCTCTTCGATTCTGGCGGGATGAATCCGGCCATCGACGATCAGCTTCTCAAGCGCAAGTCTCGCCACCTCACGACGAACAGGATCAAATCCCGAAAGGACAACTGCTTCCGGCGTGTCATCAATGATCAGATCCACACCAGTCAGCGTCTCGAGAGTACGGATATTACGGCCTTCACGACCGATGATCCTACCCTTCATTTCATCGCTGGGCAGCTGAACAACAGAAATCGTGGATTCAGAGACATAATCCGCTGCGCATCTCTGAATTGCAGACACCACATATTCCTTAGCCTTCTTGTCTGCTTCTTCTTTGGCCCGACTCTCCATTTCCTTGATCATCACGGCCGTTTCATGTTTCACTTCGTCTTCAACAATTTTCAATAAGTAGTCTTTTGCTTGTTCAGAGGTTAATCCTGAAATTCTCTCCAGTTCTTTCAAGCGCTGCTCATTCAGCTTGGATATCTCTTCTTTGAGCTTATTGAGAGACTCCTCCTTTGCTGTCAACCCCGCCTCGCGCTTTTCGATCGCATCTGCCTTTTTATCGATATTCTCTTCCTTCTGCTGCAAGCGGCGCTCGGATCTCTGCGCCTCCGCTCTGCGCTCCTTGATTTCTTTGTCAAGCTCATTCTTTGTGCGAATGGACTCTTCCTTGACCTCAAGCAACGCTTCCCGTTTCTTTGCTTCCGCAGTCTTCAAAGCTTCATCGATAATGGACCTTGCCTTGTCCTCCGCCTTGCCGATCGTCTCCTCAATCTTTCTCTTTGTGTTGGATGCGGAGAGGATACTGGCCACTACAGCGGTAACGGCAACTGCAACCAGAACAATCATTAGCCATACAAAATCAGGCATTTCTGGAGCACCTCCTTATGAAGTTTTCTTATGAAATTTTCATGGTTCACAAGCAATTCACAACACTTTGATTCTAAACTAGGTTGAAGAGTCTGTCAAGTAAAACCGTATCTTTTTTGTATATTTTTGCAAGCTGTTTTTGTATATTTTGCATGATAAGGAGTCACTCCCCCCACATTTCCGAGCGTCCCCAAATTGCTCTTCTCACCTTCTCGGCGGAAAACCCTTTTCTCATCAAAAAGCCATATTCCTTCTTTTGCTGCGTGGGTGTGGCGTTTTCCGGATCATAGCCCCTTTTGCGGAGCAACTCTCCGATCATTTCCTCTTCATGCTGACAGCCTCCCGCCTGCTCCCAGCTTTTCCATGCCTCCTCCAATACATCCTTGGGAATCCCCCTGGCCCTGAGATCCTGTTCCAGCCTTAGCTTCGTCTTACTGTCCTGATGATAAGTAATGTAGTCTGTGGCATATCTCAGATCATCCGTATAATGAAACGCTTCCACATAATCCAATGCCTGTTGGACAATATCCGCAGGATACTCCCCCTTTTGGAGCTTTTCCCGCAATTGAGCGGTGGTATAATCTTTTTTCAAGAGAAGATTCATCGCCCGTAGCTTTGCTCTCTTGGGAAGAAGCTCTCCCATGATCTGTCCGTAATCAGCCTCACTGACTGCTTCTCCCACCTTCAGATGATAATGACGGAGTTCGCCCTTGTATAACACAAAGGCGAACTCCCCATCCAAGAAAACTCTGCTGCGTGACTTCGTAAATTCTTCAATTCCCGTGACAATCATTCCGCTTCACGCATTCCTTTTATCATTCTTCCTCACCCTCAGCAGTAGCGCCTTCCCCATTGAGACCAAAGTGCGCCCTGATCTGCTCTTCGATCTCATCGCATACCGCCGGATTATCCTTGAGATACTGCTTGGCATTCTCCCTTCCCTGCCCGATCTTCTCTCCCTTATAGGCATACCAGGCACCGGATTTATTCACAATATTGATCGAGGCTGCCAGATCCAAAATGTCACCCACTGTGGAGATTCCCTCTCCGAACATGATATCAAATTCGGCCTCCTTGAAGGGAGGTGCCACCTTATTCTTCACAACCTTCACTCTGGTCCTGTTACCGATCACCTCTCCGCCCTGCTTTAAGGACTCGATCCGGCGCACATCCAAACGGACCGAAGCATAGAATTTCAGTGCGCGTCCGCCGGTAGTAGTCTCAGGGTTTCCAAACATCACGCCAATCTTTTCACGCAGCTGATTGATAAACACTACGGTACAATTGGACTTGCTGATCACTGCCGTCAGCTTCCGGAGCGCCTGGGACATTAGTCTGGCCTGCAGACCCACATGGCTGTCACCCATATCTCCATCGATTTCAGCCTTTGGAACCAAAGCTGCGACAGAGTCCACCACTACAATATCCATAGCGCCGGAGCGAACCATGGTCTCCGTGATCTCCATGGCCTGCTCGCCGTTGTCAGGCTGTGAAATATAGAGATCGTCTATGTTTACCCCGATATTCTTGGCATAAACAGGATCAAGTGCATGCTCCGCATCAATGAAACCGGCAATTCCTCCCCGCTTCTGTACCTCAGCGATCATATGCAATGTAACCGTTGTCTTACCACTGGACTCCGGACCATAGATCTCTATGATTCTACCCTTTGGGATACCTCCCAACCCCAATGCAATATCCAGGCTTAAGGAACCGGTGGGTATGGTCTCCACATTCATGCGTGCGGAAGGATCTCCCAGCCGCATCACTGTACCCTTTCCATACTGTTTCTCAATCTGGCTCAACGCCGCATCCAATGCTTTTAATTTTTCTTCTCTTTCCATAATTTACTTTCTCCGTTTTACATTTTTATTGTTACTGACTTTTTTTGTTACTGCTTTTTATTGTTACTGTTTTTATTGTTACTGTTTTTATTTCTGTGGCCCCAGAGCCCTTTCACCTCATGGCTTCTTTAATATCTTTCCGTTTCAGAGGACCAATCTGTTTGAATTCAGTTTAGACCTCGTCCCCCCCTCAAAAAAAGAACAGGTGTTCGTCCAATTAAATATAAAACATTTGTTCGCTTCTGTCAACTACTTTTTTCAATTCTCCCTGTTCCGCCCTTTTACTTTTCCATCTCTGTTCTGTTTTTCTTCTTTTTCTTTCTCTGTTCTACAGTTACCATCCTAATTCATATTATGTACATTAATCCTCCCTCAAAGGCATCCCTTCCTCTCTTTTTCAGTTTTTTTAGCATTTCTATAAGCATTTCTGATTTTTCTGAGACTTTGGCGAGACGCCGGATGGTCTTAGCAATTCAGAATCTTTCAGACAAAAAAAATGTACCATATTTCCCGTCTCTATGCAAGAAATATGATACATTTTATAATTATTTAAGGAATTACTTTCCGAAGGTGACCTTGCTCAGATACTCCAGCACACAGCTGCGGGCCAGCATCAGTGCAGCTGTCACACTGGATCTGCGTACCTTCTCACGATCCCCCTTAAAATGGCATTCCTTTACCGTGATCTTTCCCTTAACATTGCAGCTGATATAAACCAGGCCAACCGGTTTCTCTTTTGTTCCGCCATCCGGTCCCGCAATTCCGGTCACAGCGATTCCCACATCCGTCTTGGTCTCCGCCAACAGCCCCTTCACCATTTCCTCCGCTGTCTGGCTGCTCACAGCGCCATATTTTTGAAGCGTTCCCTTTTTCACTCCCAGGAGTCGTCTTTTTGCCTTGTTGGAATAGGTGACAAAACCTGCCTTATATAATTCGGATATCCCCGGCACATTGATCAGTGTTGCCGACACCAATCCTCCCGTACAGGATTCCGCACAGCTGATGGTCAGCTCAGCGCTGGTAAGAAGATCCGCCAACGCCTTCTCCAGCGTCACCTCATCCTCCGTGGTGTATATATCATTGCCAAATCTGTTCTTCAATTCCTTGACAAGGGGCTTGATCAGTTTACCCGCCTCTTTTGCCGTCTCTCCGCCGGCCGTCACCCGGATATGCACCTCACCGGTCTTGGCATAGGTGGCAATGGTGGGATTGGACTGTTTGTCGATCAGATCACGGATCTGCTCCTCCACAGCGCTCTCCGACAGGCCGCAGGTCTTTACTGTCTGAGAGAGGATCACATTGGGGGAAAGAGCCTTCAGATAGGGGGCTACGCTCTCCTCAAACATCAAGTGCAGCTCCTCCGGCGGCCCGGGAAGCAGGATAAACCTTCCCTTTGCGCTTTCCACCACCATTCCCGGCGCCGTTCCGTTGTGATTATCAAGAACCCTGCACCCCTCCGGCACCATGGCCTGCTTCCAGTTATTCTCAGAGGGCTTCATGCCTCTGGCAGCAAAGTATTCCTCTATATGCGCCCTGCTCTTGTCATCCATGACCAGTTTCTTTTTACAAAACTCCGCCACAGTCTCCTTAGTCATATCATCCTGAGTCGGCCCCAGTCCGCCGGAGAGCAGAATAATCTCGCTTCTCTTTGCCGCAATCCCCAGCGTCTCCAGAAGCCTCTCCCTATTGTCACCTACCACAGTCTGATAAAAACAGGATACTCCCAGCCCTGCCAGCCTCTCCGCCAGCCACGCGGCGTTGGTATTTACAATATTCCCCAGCAAAAGTTCTGTCCCGACACAAATGATCTCAGCCTTCATGTTTCCTCCATCCTCTGTTGTGCACCACATTACGCCTTACTTTGTATCCTTCATGATATCCTTATTTTTAACGATATAATCCACCAGTGATATTACGGTCAACGCAAGAGCCACCCACATGATGACTGCCGTCAGGATCCCGAATATCCTCCCGTTTCCAAGCCCTGCAAAGGGCGGTGCATCCTCCACGATCATCAGACAGATCATGATCATCTGAAAGGTGGTCTTGAACTTCCCCCAGTAGCTGGCCGCGATCACAACCCCCTTATCCGATGCAATGAGCCGGAACCCACTGATGATGAACTCCCTGCTGATGATGATCACCACGATCCAGGATGGGATCCTACCCATCTCCACCAGCACGATCATGGCTGCGCACACCAAAAGCTTATCCGCCAGGGGATCCATGAACTTTCCGAAATTAGTGACCAGATTATACTTTCTGGCAATCTTCCCGTCCAGCATATCCGTCAGACTGGCTACGATAAAGACTGCCAGGGCCAGATACTCCGGCACATAGCTTCCTTCTCCGAAAAGGCTTCCAAACCAGCTCCACCCCTGCGCACTCCCCAACAATAAAAGCACAAAGGGCAAAATCAGAATCACACGAAATACCGTCAATTTATTGGGGAGATTCATTTTCTCCCTTTTCTTTTCCGCTTCACTCATGATAGATTTCTCCAATCAGATCATATTCATTGGCGTCCGTCACCAATACCTTGACCAGATCCCCCGTCATCAGATTTGCCGAAGAATTCAGGAAAAGATATCCGTCTACATTCGGTGCATCCCGATAGGTTCTGGCTACATAGGTATCCTCATCGGCCACCTTCCCCTCGATCATCACCATCAGCACACGCCCGACCATTGCCTCCGCCTTCTCAAAGGCAATTTCCTGCTGCAGCTCCATCAATTCATCCCGTCTGGAGGCCTTCACCTCTTCCTCGATCTGCTCCTCCATCAGAGCCGCAGGCGTATCCTCCTCCTGCGAATAGGGGAAAACCCCGAGCCGGTCAAATTCCATTTCATTCACAAACCGATATAGCTCTTCAAAATCCTCCTGAGTCTCCCCCGGGAACCCACTGATCAAGGTGGTTCTCAAGCAGATGTCCGGGATTCTCTCCCGCAGTCTCTCGATAATCGCCCGCAGCGAGGCCTGATCCGTACGCCGTCCCATCTTACGCAAAATACTGTCGGAAGCATGCTGGATCGGTATATCCAGATAATGGCATACCTTGGGCTCCTCCGCCATAACATCCATCAGCTCCTCGGTAATCTCCTCCGGATAGCAATAAAGGATTCTGATCCAATAAATCCCCGAGATCTTTGCCAATCTTCTCAAAAGCTCAGGCAATTCCTTCCTCCCGTAGAGATCCACACCATACAGCGTGGTCTCCTGCGCCACCAGGATCAGCTCCTTCACGCCCTTCCCGGCAAGGTCCCTTGCCTGCTCCTCCAGAGTTTCCATGGGAATACTCCGATATCCGCCCCGCACCTTCGGAATGATACAATAGGTGCAATGCTTATCACAGCCCTCGGCGATCTTAAGATATGCAAAATGTCCCCCCGTAGTGAGACTTTGCGGCCTCCCCGCAACCGGCGGCAGAGCCAGATCCCGAAAATGGTTCTGTGATTTTCCGTTCAAAACCTCCTCAAGCGCATTCACAATATCGGAAATGGCATTGGTTCCCACAATGGCATCCACCTCCGGGATCTCCTTCTGGACCTCCTCCCGATATCGCTGTCCCAGGCAGCCGCAAACGATCAGAGCCTTTAATCCCCCTGCCTGCTTTCGGTCGGCAAACTCCAGAAGAGTATTGATGCTCTCCTCCTTTGCATCTCCGATAAAGCAACAGGTGTTGACGATCACCGCCTCCGCCTCCTGCTCATCATCCGTAAAGGAATAGCCCTTCTCCTCCAGAAGCGCCAGCATCATCTCCGTATCCACCAGATTTTTATCGCACCCCAGCGACACAAATAAAATCTTCAATGCCTTCCTCCCAATGCTTCTCCTATGGAAAAACAGCCGGGGCTATTCGCTCCGGCCTCTCCACTCCTTTGAAATGCATTCCGGCACAGCCAAAATCACTTCACTGCAGGTGTATTTTCATCATCGCCCAGGATCTTGATTTTTCCCTCGTTCAGTTCATCCACGGCTATGGACAAAGGCTTCTTCCCCTTTGCATCAACCAGCGGCTCATCCCCGCCGATGATCTGGCGTGCTCTCTTCGCTGTAGCCATAACGATGGAATATCTGCTGTTGACAACAGGTGTTTCACCGGGCTCCACTTCACTGTTTACTACTTTCATCAAATCAGTATAAGACGGATGTAACATAACTTCACCCTACCTTTCTTTTCTATTGCAATTTTTATTCTACTCTTTTTCCATCCATTCGCAAAAGCTACATCCAAAGGCTCATATTTCCTTTGCGAAAATCATTTCTCCCCGCTCTCGGCTCCCAGATGAAAAGCCTTCAGCTCTCCCCGGATCCTCTTGATAAAATCACCGCGTCTTACCGGCTCGTTGCGGGCTGCCTCGATCATGGCGTGCAGCTCCCTGACACAGGTCTCAAGGTCATCATTGATCACGATATAATCATAAGCATCCATGCCCTCGGATTCCTCACAGGCTCTGGACAATCTCTTCGCGATCACTTCCTTTGTCTCCGTCCCTCTCTTCTCCAGGCGATTCCGCAACTCCTCCGCACTGGGCGGTGTAATGAACAGGAGCAGGGACTCCGGAAACTTCTCCTTGATCTGAAGTGCTCCCTGGATCTCTATCTCCAAAATGACATCCATTCCGGCCTCCAGCTTGCTCTCCACAAAGTCCTTGGGCGTGCCGTAATAATTGTCACAATAGGTAGCATACTCGATCAAGCCGTTTTCTGCAATGGTTTTTTCAAATTTTTCCCGGTCCACAAAGAAATATTCCACGCCATCGCGCTCGCCCTCCCTGGGCTTTCTGGTGGTCATGGATACGGACAGGGCATAATTGTCATAATGCTTTAAAAGCTCCTTGACGATCGTTCCCTTTCCCGCTCCGGAAAAGCCGGAGATCACCAGCAAAATTCCCTTCTTTTTCTCCATGCCTACACTTCCTCCTCACTGTCCAGGGTATCCTGAGCCCGCCCTGCAATGGTCTCCGGCAAAAGCGCCGACAGAACCACCTGACTGTTCTCCATCACCAATACGGACTTAGTCTTGCGCCCCTGGGTGGCATCGATCGCCGTACCCGCTTCCTTGGCCCGCTGCACCAGTCGCTTGATGGGCGCAGCCTCCGGACTCACAATGGCAATGATCTTATCCATATTCACAATATTGCCAAATCCGATGTGAACCAGTTTGTTCATAGTTCTTATCCTTTCACCCGCTCACACCATGCCGGACTACCGGCCCATGGTTTCCTGTTATTCAATATTTTGGATCTGCTCTCTCACCTTCTCGATCTCGGTTTTCAGCTCGATCCCGCAGTTGGAGATCTCCAGGTCGTTAGACTTAGACAGGATGGTGTTTGCCTCCCTGTTCATCTCCTGGGCGATGAAATCCAGCTTTCTGCCAATGCTACCCCCGGTCAGGAGCGCTTCCTTCATGGTTTCGATATGGCTGCGAAGACGAACCATTTCCTCGTCCACACAGACCTTATCCGCAAAGATGGTCACCTCGGTGATGAGTCTCGCCTCATCCACCGTATTGTCACCCAGCATTTCATTGACCTTATCCTGTAGCTTCTGACGGTACTCTGCGATGATCTGCGGGCTCCTCTGCGCAATAAAATCCACCAACTTCAGCATGCCGTCCAGCTTCTCCACCAGATCCCTTTTCAGGTTTTCTCCCTCTGTGATCCTGCTCTGCACGAACATCTCCGCAGCGCCGTCCAGAGTCTTCTTCAGCTCCTTCCAGAGCTCCTCCTCATCATTATCCCCCTCTTCCATAACAAAGACATCGGGATATTTGGAAAGCGTGGAGACACGGATATCGTTCTCCAGTCCAAACTCTTCCTGCATCTGACGCAGATATCTCAGATACTCCGCCGCCAGCTCCTTGTTATAGCGGACGCTGGAGGTATTCTCGGACAGATCCTCATAAGTGATAAAAAGATCCACCTTGCCTCTGGAAACATAATTCTTCAGCTCTCCCCGAATGGAGGATTCAAAAAAATTAAGCTTCTTGGGCATTTTCATATTGATATCAAGATAACGGTGGTTCACCGCCTTCATTTCCACCGTAAATTTCCTGTTGTTCTCCGTTACTTCGCACCGGCCGAATCCGGTCATGCTCTTAATCATGCTCTTACCCCTTCTTATACCCGTTTCAAAATACCCCAATTGCACAATCCAATTTATTATAGACTAATTTCTCCCACCCGTCAAGACTTGGATCGATTCCTCCTCACTGTCTTCCGGATCCGGATCAGCTGTCTCCGGATTCCCTCATAATCCCGCTCCTGCTCGGGGCCGAAGAATATCTGATATAACTCCTTCTGAAGGCTCTCCGGCACCTCAACATGTCCCCACTCCCTGATCCAGTTCAGCTCCTCCTCTGGCGTGGTGAGTACGGCAAAGGTTTCCTCCCGTTCCTTCAGCATATCCGTCATTCTTCCGTATTCCAGCTTTACCCTCTCGGCCCCGGGCAGTTTAGCTTCACGATATCTTATAATGCACCACCTGGTCACCCAAAAGGCAATGACTGCTGCCAGAAGGATTCCCACAATACCTGCCCCCCCTGTCAGGGCATTTTCCAGATAATCCGCAGCCTCCTGCGCCTGATCCTCAGTCGCTCTGTTTCGTGCACTCCCCGACAGGATCGCATCCCAGAAGGATTCCGTCTCCTCCTCGTCCAGACTGGCGGCCGGAGTCACATCCACCAAGGTCCAGCCCCGGTCCGGAAGATAGATTTCCACCCATGCATGTGCCTGCGCATCCGGCACCTCCACCTCCACCAGTGCAGTCTCCCCCAGAGGCGAATACCCGTCATAATAATCCTCGTAAGCCTCATTCTCCAGAATTTCACCATCCGTCACCACATCCGTATAGGTGAACACATAGCCCTCCACATATCTGGCCGGAATCCCCATGCTGCGAAAGAGCATGGTTCCCGCCGAGGCAAAGTGGGTACAAAAGCCCTTCTTATTTCTCTCCAGAAAATAGCTGATATAATCCATTCCGCCAAAATAAAAGCCCGGGCGGAGGGTATAGGAAAACTCCGTGCTGAAATAGCGGAAAATCTGAGCTGCGATCTGCTCCGGCGTTCCTGAAAGGCCTGCCGCTTTACAAGCCTTCTGCACAGCGTTTCTGCAGACGGCCGGCACCTCCAGATAGGCTTCGTCCACCTCTCCACCGACATAATCAGCCAAAATCGCATCGCTCACCACCGGGTAGTAGGTGTATCGAACCCCCAGTCCCGTTTCCCGATCTGTCTCCATGCGCTGAACACTCTCCGTATCGGTATAATACGGCCAAAAAACATATTCTATATTCGGATCCACATTGATCACTTCCATAATGCCCCTGGACTGCTTCGAGCTGTCCTGCTCGTACAGTTTTCTTCTGGCTCTGCCCTCCCTGGACAGGAAGATATCCGCGTCCTGATTCTGGGACGCATCCGTCCACCGGCTCCCATCATATCGAAGTCCTGTATATGCCTTCAGATATACAGGCTCCATGCTGTAGGGTGTGTATCTCACGATCAGATCCGTCTCATTGTTCGGTGTCACCGAAATATTCTGTAGCAATCTTCCCTCGTTGAGTCCGCCTCCGGCATTCTGATTCATTAAAAGCGCCATGACACCGTACTGAGCATAAAGCACAGCGGAGCCTTCACTTTCAGCCTTCGATGCGTTTTTGGGGACCATTCCCCGATATCTGACCTTCGGAAGCAGTGCGCCAAAAAGCAGCACTACGGCCGCAGAAACCACCATCCCCACAAGCAGGGCATATCGCACCTGCCCGGAAATATGAGTCCTCACATTCCCGCACTGCAAAATTCCTATGGCCACATAGCCGGCCAGCAACAGGAAAAGATAAAACAGCTCCGGCGTTCTCTCAAAGTAAATGGGTACAAGATAAAGAGTAAAGGTCATCAGCACAGTACGAGGCAGACTGGCCTTGTACTGCAGCCGCAGAACAAAGAGAATATCCAGTACCACCCCGACAAAAATTGCAATGGCCGTCACTGTCTGATAGGTATCCTCCACCCGCAGACTGTACAGACCGCCGCCCACAATACCCAGATAGCTCTGGGCCGCCTCATACATTTGGTTGATGACCGCATAGGCGCCGCTGTTTAAGATCCAGAACTGGCTGACTGCCACATAGGCATAGATCAGAAAGATTCCGATGACGCAGAGATTGGTAAACCATTTTCTCCCCGTCTCGTAGATCAGGCACAGGAGCATTGAAAGGCCCAGGATTGCCGCCCCGCAGATCAAACGATTGTAATCCATATCGTAGGCGGATAAAAATCCCCCCACTGCTCCAAAAGAGAGCATAAAAACCAGCAGTGCCTTGGAAAGCGCTGCCAGAATATCATATTTCTTCTTTTTTGTAGTTTCCGTCAGTTCCACCTGGGGATTTTCCTTCTTTTTCCCCCGCAGAAACGCAAAATGCTCCGCCATAGTTTTTCCTATCGAATATAGGCACCCTTAAATGTGCCATTCTTGACAACAATATAACTCTCCCCCGGATACTCTGCCTCCATGGCCGCCCTGGCCATGCCTTCTTCCTTCAGACCACTCACGCTGAGGATCTCATCCATGGCAGTGGCAAGCTCCCCCTCCTCCGCCAGATACCGGCCCTGCAGGACATTGCCGTGCCCCAGCCAGCAGAGGCGAATGGGATATCCCTTGTCAAGCAGCAAAATCCCCAGACTCTGCAGCGAAGAGATCAATTCATCATTCTCCGCCACATCCTTTGTCAGATCAAGCAGAACATTGATTTTCTCCCTGCCCGTTGCAAGTCTCTCCCGCACCATGGTCCGCCCGGTCTTTGCCGTCAGCTTCCAATGGATATTCTTCAGATCATCCCCGGGAATATACTCCCGGATCTCATAATCCGGATTGATATCCGTTCCCCGCTTTTTTGTCTCATTCTCGTTCGGGAAGTTCTCCACACAGGCTGCAATATCCTCTGCAAGCGCCTCCGTGCGCACGGGACCCACCATGACCCAGCCGGTCTTGATGCGATCATCCTGCAGGCTCCAAATCCCCAGCCAATCGTTCACCCGGAATTCCGTGACATCCACCTCCATGCGTCCCATGTGGTGGCTGAGCAGATTCTTTTCCAGCATATCCCTGGTTCCCGGCGCCACCCACAGCCGCTCCTTCTCCGTCTGGACATACTCTGTAAACATATTTTTGACCTGATAGCTCATCTCGGCGGAAAAGCCCAGATAAGGACTCCTGTTTCGCACGCGGATCGTAAGCGGAACCTCCCGCTCTCTTCCGATCCCGGTTCCCGGCAGGATCACCTGCATGCCAAAGCCGTCCCGACAGCGCAACAGCATATACAGGGACAGGGGCAGAAACAAAATGACCAGCACCATCATCATAAACAGCTCGTAGGTGCGAAAATACCACCACAATCCGAAAATGCAGACAAGAAGGATCAGATACCTCAGTGCTCCCCGGATACGGAATTCCAGCTTTCCCTTCATCAGACCGCACGAATCCTTTCCGTGATCTCCCTGATCACACCGGGGATACTTGTCCCCTCCGCCCTTGCCATTGCGTTCAAATGGATCCTGTGGGCCCAAACCTCCGGGATTACAGAAAGCACATCCTCCGGGATCACATATTCTCCTCCGCGGATCAGTGCCATGGCTCTGGCCATCTTAAGCAGCGCAATGCTGCCGCGGGGGCTGACGCCAAGGGCAATCCTTGGATCCTTTCTGGTCTCCTCCGTCAGATTTACGATATACTCATTCATATTGTCCGATACATGGAGCTGCCTGGTCTGCTCCCGAAGCTCCAAAAGCTTTTCCCCCGTCAGGACCGGCTTCACCAGCTCCAGACCCTTTCCGGCGCTCTCCCGCAGGATCTCCACCGCCGCGTTATGGGAGGGATATCCCATGGTAAGACAGATCAGAAATCTGTCCAGCTGGGACTCCGGCAAAAGCTGTGTCCCCGAGGAGCCATAGGGATTTTCCGTCGCGATGACAGTAAAAGGACTGGGCAGCGCATGGGTCACGCCATCCACCGTGACCTTCCCCTCCTCCATTACCTCCAAAAGAGCAGACTGAGTCTTCGAGGATGTCCGGTTCAATTCATCCGCCAGAAAGAGATTGCTGAATATGGCGCCCGGCTTATATTCAAAGGTTCCTTGGGCCCCATTATACATGGTGAAGCCCACAATGTCGCTGGGTAGCACATCCGGTGTAAACTGCATTCTGCGATAATCCAGCTCCATGGCTTTTCCCAGCGCCATGGCCAGAGTGGTCTTACCCACCCCGGGAATATCCTCCAGGAGCACATGCCCTCCCGCCAGAACAGCGGCCAAAACCTTCCGGATCACATCGTCCTTCCCCTTGACCACCTGACCTACCTGTATTACAACCTGCTCTAATTCCGAATTCATAAATATCCTCCAAGCCCCTGAATTTATGTGCTTCCATCTTCCTTCAACCATGAAGTGCAATTTGTTTTTACTTTGACATCATCATAATATAATTGGCCCTCAATTTCAATCAAATTTTGGAAGTCCGGCATTCTCTATTGATTTTTCAGAACATATGTTCTATAATTATTTTCATCGATGAACCACTCTTGGTTTGCAGTAAGAGAAGAACACCGAACACTCACCCTGACAAGGAGGCCGCTTTCATGGATAAGGCATTGGATAATACAATGGGAAAAAATATCGAAGTCATCTGCCAGCACAAGGCCGATGGCAGCATTCTGCCCATTAAGATCCGGTTTGCGGATGAGGATGGAGAATACCAGCAATACCGGATCCTCAGCTTTCGGGAATGCAGTCCGGGGGAGGCCGCCTTTACCCTGCCGAATGCCATCAGCGCCACCAGAACCCTGCGTCGCTTTGACTGCCGGATCCATGTCTTTGGCAGAGAAAAATCCATCGTTCTGCTCTACAATACCACCTCCGGAAAGTGGGACCTGCGCTATGAGCTCCCCTCCTAAATACGCCCGGCTCTGACTCACAAAATCCGTCTGCGAAATAAATTATATTCTTTTGGAAATAGCATGTCTTTGTAAAAATTAAAATAAATATTGCAAAAATCATTCACTTCTTCTAAAATATTTTCAATGCTCCGAGATCTTGTATGAAAATACCGAGAGCTCCAAAAAGTATCTGGGCACCACCGTCATGGAATAAGAAATGATTTTTGCAAAAACCGAAAAGTAAGTAAGGGAGAACATCATCATGGCTTTTGACGGACTTACCATAGCAAATCTAGTATATGAGAGCAACCGCGAGCTGACCGGAGGGCGGATCTATAAGATTGCCCAGCCGGAGTCGGACGAGCTGCTCCTCACCATAAAAACCGTGGAGGGTCAAAAAA
The DNA here is from genome assembly GCA_902766425.1 of uncultured Lachnospiraceae bacterium. Lineage (GTDB taxonomy): Bacteria > Bacillota > Clostridia > Lachnospirales > Lachnospiraceae > Acetatifactor. Next base: position 9,494 of record CACXDS010000192.1, on the reverse strand, counting down.
GGCTCCTGATCTCTGCCGACGCCTCCCTCCCTCTTTTTTATCTGACTGACGAAAACAAACCCAGCCCCATGACAGCCCCGAATTTCTGCATGCTGCTGCGCAAGCATCTGCAAAACGGCCGGATCCTGGGCATCTCCCAGCCGGGACTGGAGCGGATCATCCACATCGATGTGGAGCATCTGGACGAGATGGGGGATCTCTGCCGCAAGACCCTGGTGGTGGAGCTTATGGGAAAGCACAGCAATATCATCTTTGTGAATGAGAACGACATGATCCTTGACAGCATCAAGCATGTCTCCGCCGCCGTGAGCAGCGTCAGAGAGGTTTTGCCCGGGCGCCCCTATTTTATCGCCCGGACACAGGATAAGCTTGATCTCTTCACCTGTGAGGAAAAAAACCTTCGGGACGCGCTTTCCGCCAAACCGCAGCCGACCTACAAGGCTCTTTACGGCAGCGTCACCGGCATTTCTCCCATTCTGGCTCAGGAACTCTGCCACAGGGCCGGGATAGACGCCGATCTGCCCACAGCAGGGCTTCAGGCGGCAGATTACAGTCGTCTCTACATGGAATTGCAGGCTCTAAAGGAGGTGATCACCTCGGGCACATTCCGGCCAAATGTGGCCTATGACGGCAAAAAGCCCCTGGAATACGCCGCCATCCCCCTGACAATATACGGGGATTCCCTGAGCTTCCAACCGGATATGTCCTCCCTGTTGGAGCATTATTACGCAGAGAAGAACACTCTCACCAGGATCCGCCAGAAGTCCGCGGATCTCCGTCGCATCGTGCAGACGGCCTTAGAGCGCAATGTGAAAAAATATGACCTTCAGCTCCAGCAGATGAAGGATACGGAGAAACGCGAAAACTATCGTGTCTATGGCGAACTCCTCAACACCTACGGCTATAGTGCCCAGCCGGGGGCAAAATCCCTGGAGGCTCTGAATTATTACACCAACGAAACCATTACGATCCCCCTGGATCCCACCCTGTCCGCCAAGGAGAACGCCCAGAAATACTTTGACCGCTATGGCAAGCTCAAGCGCACCTTTGAGGCCCTCTCCCAGCTCACCACCGAGGTTAAGGCGGAGATCGATCATCTGGAATCCATCTCCACCTCTCTGGACATTGCCCTGAAGGAAGAGGATCTGGCGGAGATCAAGGAGGAACTGACAGAGAGCGGCTATATTCACCGAAAGGGCGGCGCAAAAAAGGTAAAGATCACCAGCAAGCCCTTCCACTATATCAGCAGCGACGGGTTCCACATGTATGTGGGAAAGAATAATTTCCAGAACGACCAGCTCACCTTCCAGTTTGCAGGCGGAAATGATTGGTGGTTCCATGCCAAAAAGATCCCCGGCTCCCATGTAGTGGTAAAGACCGAGGGGAAGGAGCTGCCGGATCGCACCTTTGAGGAGGCGGCACGCCTGGCCGCATACTATTCCAAGGGGCGTGAGCAGGAAAAGGTGGAGATCGATTACGTCCAAAAAAAGCATGTAAAAAAGCCCGGCGGGGCAAAACCGGGCTTTGTAGTCTATTATACGAATTTTTCCATGGCAGTATCCAGCGACATCTCCGATCTGCAACAAATCTGATTTTACCCGGCGCAGAGGCTTAATCCTCTGCGCCGGATCTGCTTGTACCCGTAAGCAGCACCAAGCTCTTCCTACAGCAATCTGCACTTCTTGGCCACCTTCACGAGCAGATATCCCTTGGGAAGGCCCCTCAGCTCCTCTTCGGACATGGCCTTCAGCGCCATCAGTGCGACAAAATACACAATCACCCCGATCAGCACTGCGGGGATCAGCGAGATCCGCATGGACTCCGTCAGCAGATAAAAAAGCTCATACACTCCTCTGGCCGCTCCCCCCATCACCACTGCCGCTGCGCCGGGCAGCAGGAAGGTCTTTCTCCACTCCTGCCTGTACCGAATGCTCTTATACAAAACAAACTGGTTCAAGAAGCAGATGACACCGGAATAGAGAATATTGGCGATGGCCAGCCCGTATAGGTCCAAATTCGTGTGGAACAATAGGATAACGGAAGCCAACACCTGCAACGCCAGTGCCACTCCCGCATTGATCACCGGGACATTGATCCTTCCAAGCCCCTGCAGGATGGAATTTGTCAGGGTTGACATGGCATAGAACACCACAGAGATTGCAAGCACCATGAGCAGGCGCCCCGCCAGAGTCACCACCTCATCCGACCTTGGAAACAAAAAGTACATCACAGGCTTAGCCAGTGCAAACAAACCCGCCGCGGAAGGAATGGAAATGATCATGGTGGCCTTTACCGCCGCAGAGATCTTTTCCCTCGCCTGCCCGATCTCTCCCGCCGCACAGGCCTGTGCCACGGAGGGAAGCATGGCGGAGGCCATGGCTGTGGCAAAGGCGATGGGGATATTAAATACAGTCATTGCCTGACCGTTATATATTCCATAGTTGATATACTGCTGATTGCTGTCCAGGCCCCGGAGATTGGGCAAGAGCTTTGTGTAGAGATAGCTCATCACAGTCCCGTTCAGGTTATAGATCGCCGTGCTCAGGATAAAGGGGGTTACCACCAGCGTGATGGTTCTGACCATGCTGATATAAGAATCCGTGCTCACATGTCTGTCCCGCGCCACTCTCTTCAGTATCAGCTTCCGATTCAGAAAATAGATCCCCACCATAAAAAGCAGGGCCACCACCACCCCTGTTCCCGTTCCCAGGGCACTGCCGATGGCACCCATGGTGGCCCGTCTCACCTGATCCGCTTCCTGCTCCGGCATCTCCAGACTGCCAAGGCTCCACTTGATCAAAAGACAGGCGCCGCCCACGCTGACAATGGCGTTGGCGATCTGCTCCAGGATCTGGGAGACCGAGGTCTGCACCATGGTCTTATGCGCCTGGAAGTATCCCCGAAGCACACCCAGAATGCCAAAGAAAAAGATGGTCGGAGCAAAAGTGCGAAGAACGGGGATCGCCGCCTCCTCCACAAACACTCCCGCCGAGAAAAAGAGGAAGAGACTGGCCACAAGCCCAACCACGCATACATATCCCAATGCACAATAAAAAAGCCGGTGGGCGTTTCGGTACTCCCGCAGGGCCAATTTGGGCGCGATCAACCTGGAAATGGCGGAGGGAATGCTGTAGGAGGATACCAGAAGCACGATCACATAAAAATTATACGCTGCCTGGTAATACCCCAGTCCCAATTCCCCTATAACAGCAGTCATAGGACTTCTGTAGAGAAGTCCTATGACTCTGGTGATAATGCCTGCCACTGCCAAAATGCCGGCCTGCACTATAAAATTGTCCTTCTTTTGATTTGAACTATTCATGCCAAGCAAAAACAAAACCTTTCAGCCTATCCGATCAGCCAGTCATACATCTCCTGATATTTCTTCGCCGAAACATCCCATGAGAAATCGGCTGCCATGGCACGATCCACCATCTTATTCCATTCCCGCTTCTTATCGTAGTAAATATGTTCTGCGTATCGAATGGTATGTAGCATTTCATGCGCATTGTAATTTGTAAAGCTAAATCCCGTGCCCCTGCTCTCGTACTCATTATAGGGCTCCACCGTATCCTTTAAGCCGCCCGTCTCCCTGACAATGGGGATGGTACCGTACCGCAGACTCATGAGCTGACTGAGTCCACAGGGCTCAAAGAGGGATGGCATCAGGAACGCATCGCTGGCCGCATATATCCTATGGGAAAGCTCCTCGGAATAATAAATATTGGCCGAAACCTTATTCTGATACTTCCAGTCAAAATGCCGGAACATATTCTCATAGCGATCCTCGCCGGTTCCCAGCACCACAAACTGTATGTCATCCTGACAAAGCTCATCCATGACATAAGCCACCAGATCGAGGCCCTTCTGATCCGTCAGTCTGGAAATAAGACCGATCATCATCTTGCCCTCGTCCTTCACCAGACCCAGCTGCTCCTGCAGTGCCAGCTTATTCTTAGCCTTTTCCTTGCGGAAATTTACGGCATCATAGGGATTTACGATATATTTATCCGTTGTGGGATTAAATTCGGAATAGTCGATCCCGTTCACAATTCCTCTGAGATCATTTTTTCTGGCCCTAAGCAATCCGTCCAAGCCCTCGCCGTAGAACTGCGTCTTGATCTCCTCCGCGTAGGTTTCACTCACCGTGGTAACAGCATCCGCAAATACGATCCCCCCCTTTAGGAGATTGGCATCCTTATAGGCCTCCAGCTTATCCGGTGTGAAATAATAATCCGGCAGTCCCGTGATGGATTGCACCGTCTTCACATCCCACTTTCCCTGAAATTTCAGGTTATGAATGGTCATGATGGACTTCATGCTGGTAAAGAACAGATCTCCCCGGAATCTCTCCTTGAGATAGACAGGGATCAGACCTGTCTGCCAGTCATGACAGTGGATGATGTCCGGCTGAAACCCGATGAGGGGCAGCGCCGACAATACCGCCTTAGAGAAAAAAGCAAACTTTTCGATCTCATAGCAGGCATCGTCACAATAGGGCTTGGGCCCACCAAAATAATGCTCGTTGTCGATAAAGTAGTAGTGAACCCCGTCTACCGTGGCCTCCTCGATCCCCACATATACACTCTGCCAATTAAAATCCATGTAAAAATTGGTGATAAAGCTGATCTTGTCTTTCATCTCCTGCTTAATGCAGGTATATTTGGGCAGAATCACGCGCACATCAAAATACTGCTTGTCGATACACTTTGGCAGGGAACCGACCACATCTGCCAAACCGCCGGTCTTCACGAAAGGAACTCCCTCCGATGCAGCAAATAATATTTTCTTCATTTGAACCCTCCACCAATCAATACTTGCAATACAAGTTTAGTATACTACAAAATTGAAAAATAATAAAGAGGATTGCCTGTTTTTCCCAAAAAATGTACAAAATAGACAAAAAAGGATTTACCTGTAGGACAGGCGGATCCGGTCTGCGATCAGGGCGATGAACTCGGAATTGGTGGGCTTCCCCTTGCTGGTGTCGATGGTGTATCCGAAGAGGGATTCCAAGGTCTCCATCTTTCCTCTGCTCCACGCCACCTCTATAGCATGGCGGATGGCCCGCTCCACCCGGCTGGGCGTGGTCTGGAACCTCTTTGCGATGGTGGGGTACAGAATCTTGGTGATGGAGCTGATCATGCCCGTATCCTCCACCGCCATCATGATGGCCTCCCGAAGATATTGGTATCCCTTGATATGAGCCGGCACTCCGATCTCATGGATCATATTTGTCACATCCTGCTCCAGATCCCTGACAGGCTTTTCCTTTTTGGGAACAGGCTCCTTCTCCCCCTTCTCCGCCTGCTTTGAGGAGGGTACTGTGATCATGATCTGAAACTCCTTATTGGTATTCAAAAGCTCTGTGATCATCTTGCGTACCTTTTCGTTATCCTTGGTGGAAGTAAGATTCAACTGCTCCATGAGAAATACCTCCGAATTTTTAGGTTTTCTTGCTTTCTTCGTATCCATTGTAACGATTCTCGGCCCATTCGACAAGAGCCGTGGGCCCTTATTCCATCGCAGAAAAACACAGCTCCTGCCAAAATCCGCCCCCTTCCTCCCCATATTTTTCTCTTTCGTCAAATTCAGTGCTCCCTCGCGGCTGCATTTGTAAAATCGCTTTCCCCCGTGCTTTTCTCTTGCCCTGATTTTCATTTTCCGCTATACTGGGATACAAGAGAAATCCATACGAAGGGAGAAATCGTTATGATCAAACAAGAGATCTCTGAGATCAAAAAGCTGTTTACACCTAAGAAATGCTCCATCGACAGGATCTGCGGCTGCTATGTGGATGGAGAAAAAAATAAAAAGACAGAATTTGCCCAATCCTTTCTGGCACTGCCCGAGGACGAAATGTTCAAATATTTTGAGATTTTCCGCAAGTCCCTTTCCGGCAGCATCGGAAAGAATCTGCTGACTCTGGACTTTCCTCTCTCCAGCGAGGAGGCCGGTGGCACCCAGGAATTCCTTTATCGTCTGAAGGAAAGCGGGCTGAAGGACGATGCCCTGCTGGAGGAATTCTATGACAGGATCATCAGCACCTATGAATATGTGGGCAATTATCTCATTCTGCTCATTCATGACAATTATGATGTGCCCGGCAGGACCACGGATAATATTGAGATGGAGGATGCCTCGGAGGAGGTCTATGAATATATTTTGGCCTGCATCTGCCCCGTGGAGCTCAGTAAGCCCGGCCTCTCCTATAATCCCACGGAAAACGCATTCCAAAACCGTATCCGGGACTGGGTGGTAAGCCTGCCCCAGATGGGCTTCCTCTTCCCCGCCTTCCATGATCGCAGCACGGATCTCCACAGCGTTCTCTACTATACCAAGGACGGAGAGGATCTGAAGGACGGACTGGTGGACGCCCTCTTCGGCTGCCCTCTTCCGCTCTCTGCCGGCAATCAGAAGGAAACCTTCCACGCCATCATCGAAGAAACGCTGGAGGACACCTGCGATATCGAATTGGTTAAAAACATTCACGAAAAGCTCACCGAGCTGGTGGAGGATCACAAGATGAAGGAGATTGCCGAGCCTCTGATTCTGGACAAGCATGAGGTAAAGACCATCCTGGCAGACAGCGGCGTTTCCAACGAAAAGCTGGAGCATTTTGAGGAGCACTATGAGGAGACCGCCGGGGAGGACACCCCCCTGTATGTGAGCAATGTGATGAACGCCAAGAGCTTCGAGGTAAAGACACCGGATGTGGTGGTGAAGGTAAAATCCGACCGCACCGATCTCATCGAGACCCGTGTCATCGGCGGCAGGGAATGCCTTGTGATCGCCCTGGACGGCACTGTGGAGGTCAATGGGATCACCATCCAGAAATCCCTCCCGGAGACGGACATGAGCGAGCTTTGATAGCTGTCACACCATACAATAACGGGCAGGAGAACCTTTTCCCCTACCCGTTGTTGTAAACTCGCTTGAATGAGCTTTCCAAGTGTTAGAGTCATCCCCCTAGTAGTCCGACTCATAAATACGGATGTACATGATCCTGCCCCGCTGAAGCTCAATGCTGATGTGCAGATTATCCTTCTCTCCCAGTACCTTGGTTCCGTAAAATTCATCCTTATGTACTCTTCCGTCAAAGCCCGCCCGGATACATTCCTCCGCATACTGTACAAACTCTTCTCTGGTCACATCCCCCACATAAACCTCATAGTGATCCTTACTGTACTGCTCCGTATAGCTCTTCTCCGCTGTGGGCTTTGGAACCTGGGCCGCCACTCCCTGATCATACCACTGGAAGCTCTCCAGCTTGATCCCTTCCGACAATTGCAGATTGATCTCATTGGAATAAGCCCAATAATCGATCTTCAGCTTATTGTCATTTTCATCATAGGCCAGGTACTCCGTATTACCCGCCTCCGCGTCAATCTTGTATCCCGCTTCCTTGCAGGCATCCACATAGGCTTGAAAATCCTTCGCATTCACATTTTTTGAGGTAGCATTAAAACTATCCTTGCCGGAGTATGCCCTCTTCAGTGTTCCGGGCAATACGGGCAGCTCGCTTCCCATACCCTGAGCCGGCCAGACTACTTCCTCGCCTGATCCCCCAATAACGCCACCGCCGTTTTCCTCCGCCATGAGTACCCCAAACCACACAAAAACCAGCACGGCCACAACTATGGCACAGAGTCCCGATAGCTTCTTCAGCTCCTTGTTGCCATTCTTACGGTATTTTAATTTACATGCAATGGAAACGATCATGAGAATCAATTGGATCAACGCGATCAGCCCAACAGCATGAAAACCGTCCTCAAACACCAGAATGGAAGGAAATAACAGGATCACGCAAAAAAAGATTTGCAAGATAAGGATCGCCACATCCTTTGCCTTCAGCCCTTTACTGCGATGCTCCCCCGCTTTAGCGTTGGAATTAGTCCCGGCAGTCCCCATCCCGGCGCCCAGCCCATTCTGATTGGCATCCCGGATTGCCTCGCTCACGATCCCCTTCAGTTCTTCCTTCAGCGCCTGATTGGAAAGCCCCTCAAAGGGCTCCACAGTATCACAATAAGGGCACACAAATACTTTCTTCTCTGTATCAACACGCATCACTGCATTACAATTCTTGCAATTCATGATCGACCTAAGCCTCCTATCCCTACTATTCTATAACATTCCGGTAAGCTTCGTCAATCATAAAGCGAAGAAAAAAGGACTTTGAGAACTGCGTCCCAAAGTCCTTACTCCATTTTCACATACATTTTCCGCAGTCGCAGGCCACAGCCGAAACACTGCTCACATTCTTTCCGTTGCCATAGCCACAGACCGTCAAGCCTGCCCTGATCACCTGATGCCAATGATTAGCGGAGAGCTCCAGGAGGGAACCGTCCTCAAATTCAATGGTGCAGGCATTCTCCACATCACAAGCCACACCACAGGCTATCTTGTACATATTCTTACGACTGATGGCTCCGATCTCTTCCAGAGTATTGATCATGCGATACACCGTGGCCGTTCCGATCCCCTTATCCTGCTTGGAGGCTCGGTAAAAAATCTCTTTGCAGCTGGAGCACTCCTCCTCCAGGATTATGTCCAAAAGCATGAGTCGCTGCTTTGTGATGCGGCACCCCTTTGCCTTTAGCTTCTCCACGATGATCTCTTTTTCCATCTGCCCGCGCCGGTAGGTTTTCGTTCCTCCGGCGCCAAGCTGTTTTTCTCTTTCCTTCGTCATGTTTGCCATAGACTCAGGCCGCTTTCTTTGTGTCAAGCGTTAAAGTCTTTACTTCCTTTGCGGGTCTCACCAGCAAGAAGATCAGACCGGCCAGCAAAACAAATGCCACAACAGTGAACACTCCAAAGCCGTTTCCGGTAAAGAGTCCACCGATCTGGTATACGATCAGGGAGATCACATAGGCAAACAGGCACTGATAACCAATCGCAAACCAGAACCACTTGGCATTGTTCATCTCTCTCTTGATGGCACCCATAGCGGCAAAGCAGGGAGCGCAGAGCAGATTAAATACCAGGAATGCATATCCGGCAAGAGGTGTCAAGGATGCTGCCAGCTCTGCCCATACCTCCTCGCCTTCCTCGCTGACCTCTGCCACATGCAGGAAGAGCTGTCCGAAGGTTGCAACCACATTCTCCTTTGCGATCAATCCGGTGACAGTCGCCACTGCCATCTTCCAGTCGCCAAAGCCCAAGGGGCTGAAGATCCAGGCGATGGCGCCGCCGATCTTTGCCAGAATGGAGGCGTCCAGCTCCTCAGCCTCCAGCATGCCGAAGCCTTCCTCGCCCCAGCCAAAGCTCATGAGGAACCAAAGCACGATGGTGGAGAGTAAAATAATGGTACCTGCCTTCTTGATGAAGGACCATCCGCGCTCCCACATGGAACGGAGCATGCTGCCGATGGTGGGCATGTGATATGCGGGAAGCTCCATAACGAAGGGAGCGGGATCTCCTGCAAACATCTTTGTCTTCTTCAAAATGATACCGGAAATGACGATGGCTGCCACGCCTACGAAATAAGCACTGGT
>CACXDS010000191.1 GCA_902766425.1 uncultured Lachnospiraceae bacterium | reverse complement strand
GGAATCAATATCTCGATTTAAAAGCGAGACCATGATACTGTTGAGCTCCACAGGATTGTGGGGCATTTTGATCAGCGTCACCTCGAACTCTCCATCGTCCAATTCCACATTTTTTCCGGTGATGTTCTTAAAACCGCCCACGGATCTGGAATTTGTGATCATGCCGAAAATAAATTCGTCCTCGATCACCAGATCCCCGCTGGTCACCTTCAGCGCATAGGATTTCACAGAGGATAATCTCTTCATTCCCTCCAGAATATAGGCCATATGCCCCAGCACATTCTTCATATCCTGATCCGTCTCATAGGAGACATCCGTAAACAACCCAAATGCCGCGATATACACGAAAACATCATCGTTAAAAGACCCCATGTCACAGGAAAACTCCCTACCATCCACAGCAATCACTCCCGCCTCCAGAAGATCCTTTGGAAGGCCCAGGCTCTCTCCAAAGTCATTGGTGCTCCCTGCGGGGATATATCCAATGGGTGTTCTGATCCCGCTTTCGATCACACCGGTGACAACCTCATCCAGAGTGCCGTCCCCACCGCTGCAGACCACAAGATCATATTGATCCCCCCGTCCGGCCACAACCTCCCTGGCCTCATCCCTTCTTCGGGTGGGTATGATCGTGATCCGGTAATCCCTTGCTGCAAATTCATCCAGTAGATCTGCCAGGCTCTCGCGGATGTGCTCCTTACCGGCCTTCGGATTATACACAAAAAGCATTTTCTTTTCCATAATCTTATTCTCCTCACAGTCCCGAAATTGCTTCGCAATCCCGGGATTTCGCGGCGCTCCTCAATTGACTGACGGCCTAACGGTGTGCTCGTGCAAGCACGGCACCCCGTCCGCCCGGCAGTCACTTTCATCGCTGCTTGCGAAAAAAATACGGCAGGATCAAGGCTGCTCCCTCGACTCTGCCGTTCTCTCCCTGCTTTATCCTGATTACTTTCCGCTGAGGAAGTGCTCAATGCCGTTCATGGCGTTCTGCTCATCGGAGCCGTCCGCTGATACCTCCAGAGTCTCCCCATTATACAGTACCAGGGTCATCATCCCCATAATACTCTTCGCATTCACTCGGCGATCCTTTGACTGAATGTAAATCTTACTGTCATACTTGCTTGCCTCCTGCACCAAGAGAGCAATGGGTCTCGCATCCATACTGTTCTCCAGATTCACCAAGATGTCCTTTACTACCATAATACTGTCACTCCTTTCAAACCAAAACCCCAAAAAGACTCAGCTTTTATTGTTTCAGCGTCTCCGCCAATTCACTCAATTTACGCAGCCTGTGATTCACACCGGACTTTCCCACAGGAGGATCCAAAAGCTGCCCCAGCTCCTTCAACGGTGTATCCGGATTTTCCAGTCTGACCTCCGCCATCTGCCTAAGCGGCTCCGGAAGTCTGTTCAATCCGTAATGATCCCTGAGGTACTCGATATCATTGATCTGCCTGGTAGCCGCACTCACCGTCTTACTGATATTGGCCGTTTCACAGTTCACCTTCCGGTTGACATGATTCCTGACATCCTTCAGAATACGCAGATTCTCCAGCTTCATCAAGCTGACATGGGCCTCGCACACATTCAAAAGATCCACGATCTCTTCGCTCTCTTTGAGATAGACCACCGAATACTTTTTCCGCTTGACAATCTTTGCCTGAATATCAAAGCCATGCATGACCGACTGAAGCTGTAAAGCCATATCCTCCCGGTCGCAGACAAATTCCAGATGATACCCCTTATTGGGATCGCTGATGGAACCGACGCTCATAAATGCCCCTCTCAGAAAAGCTCTCTGACAGCAGGCATTCTTGATCAGCAGTTCATCCACAGGTCCGTCCAGTTTCCCGATCGTCCCAAGGAATTCCTGCATTTTCTCCTCTTCAATCCAATCGTCCGTGTCTATATTAAATGTTTTTTTCAATAATGTAAAGCATTTTCTGACAGTCCATTCATTCTCGGTTTGAAGCCCGATGGTATAATGCCCCTCTCCATCCCTGCCAAGCTGCCCGCAAAAATGCATGATAGCCGCCAGCTCCGCAAGCTGACAGTGCCTCGCACCACTGAACTGCCTTGATAATTCCTGCTTTACTTCACTCGAAAACGACATCATTTTATCCCTATCCGCGTTTCTTGTCAATATCCTTATGCTCCAATTTTATGCCATAATTTCCCCGATCTTTTAGACGATTATACAAAGCATTGGCCAAAGTCACACTTCTGTGCTTACCGCCCGTACACCCAATGGCAATGACAAGACGATTTTTTCCCTCCTTCACATAATTCGGGATCAGGAACTCCAGCATGTCCGTTAGCTTATCCAAAAATTCATTTGCCTCCGGAAAACTCATTACATAATCCTGAATCTCCTTGTCGTTTCCCGTCTTTGCCCGCAACTCATCAATATAATATGGATTCGGCAAAAAACGGACATCCAGCACCAGATCGGCATCCGTCGGGATCCCATATTTAAACCCGAAGGACATCACTGTGATCATGAGACTATTGTACGCCTCATTCTTCACAAATATTCGGTCAAGCTCCAGCTTCAGCTCTCTGGTCAGGAGATTGGTCGTGTCCAGCACATAATCCGCATTTTTTCGGATCTCCTCCAGAATCTGACGCTCCTTCTGAACGCCATCCTCCACATGTCCATCCGGCGCCAGAGGATGAACCCGTCTGGTCTCCTTGTATCTGTTGATCAGAATCTGATCATCACTGTCCAGAAAAAGGATTTCCACAGGAATCCCGCTCTCCTTAATGGACTTCAGGATGTCACTGGCCTCCTCAAAGTGAATATCCGCCCGGACATCCAACCCAAGAGCGATCTTATTAAATTCGCTCTCCGGCTCGGCCAGCATTTCCACAAACTTTTCCACAAGTAAAAGAGGAAGATTGTCTACGCAATAGAACCCTGCATCCTCCAACATTTTCATTGCTGTGGTCTTACCACTGCCACTCATTCCCGTAACCACCACAAATCTCATATGTCCACCCCCGTTGGGTTTGTTCACCCCTCTTTTATCCTCGGAACCTTCCGAAAACCTAACCTAAAAATCCCCCAAAAAAATTACTTCCGGCTCCAGCTTCACATCAAAGGCTTCCTTTACCTGCTCCTGACAATATCTGATCACCTGCATGACATCTCCGGCCTTTGTCTCGCCCGGCACCACATTTACCACAAATCCACAATGCTTTTCCGACACCTGCGCACCACCGACCCGATACCCTCTAAGCCCCGCATCCTGGATCAGCTTTCCCGCAAAAAGTCCCTCCGGGCGCTTAAAGGTGCTGCCCGCACTGGGATATTCCAGAGGCTGCTTCTCCCGCCGTTTTAAGGCCAGCTCCGCCATGGTTGCCTTGATTTTCTCCTGATCACCGGGAGTTAATTCAAATTCCACTTCCGTCACAATATATTCATGCCCTTTGATACTGCTTTTCCGATATCCGAATTCCATGGTCTCGTTATCCAATGTCCAAAACTCACCGGACCGACCCAGCACCTCAACGCTCTTTACCACTTGACTCATCTCACCACCGTAGGCCCCAGCGTTCATCACTACACCGCCGCCCACCGTCCCCGGGATACCGGAAGCAAATTCCATTCCCGTAAGTCCATGCTCCATGGCCGCTCTGGCCACCCCTGCCAATGTAGCTCCTGCCTGGGCTACAATGTGATTCCCCGCGATGCGGATCTCTCTCATACCGTTTCCCACGCGCAGGATCACCCCCCGATAGCCTTCATCGCTCACCAGCAGATTGCTTCCATTCCCCATCACAAAAAAGGGAATGCCCACCTGATCCAGATAGGCACATATTTTCCGAAGCTCCTCCTTGTCACTGATCTCCAAAAGGCAGTCCGCCGGCCCTCCCACCCGAAATGTGGTACAACCGGCCATGGGCTCCTCCAAGTGAATGTTTTCTTCCTTCGTATATCCCCTGATCGCCTGTATCACTGCCTCACTGATCATACTGTCAAACCTCTTTCTGTCATAGCTGATACTATTATTTTGCGAAGGTATCCTCCCCCACCGCCTTTGCGAAGGTATCCCCCACTTCGTGGGTCCCCCTTCCGCTGGGCGGTGTGGGCCCCTCCTTCTGCTATGCTCGGGTCGAAGATTTGCTTACAAATCTTCGATCAGAGCACCGGCACCGTAGATGCCGGCATCGTTGCCCAGGGTGGCTAATTTGAATTTTACATTGCCGCAGGGATAGAACACATATTTCTGAAAAGCAGGCTCCACAAAGCTAAGGAGAATGTCCCCGGCCTTGGATACTCCGCCGCCGATAACAAAAGCCTCAGGATTCACCACGGCCGCCACAGCCGCCAGACCCTTCCCCAAATACTCTCCAAACTGTTCTGCAATCTCAATGGCCACCTTATCCCCGGCCTTTACCGCATCGAATACTGTTTTGGCAGAAATCTCACCGCTTCTGAGCACACTGGGCTCCTCATCCTTGGCCAGTCTTCTCTTTGCAAGGCGAACAATACCCGTTGCAGATGCGTACTGCTCAAGACACCCCTTCTTTTTGCAGCCGCAAACCTCCGTCTCATGATCCTCGATATGGATATGACCGATCTCACCGCCTGCGCCGTTGGCCCCCGTCACGATCTTTCCTCCGATGATGATACCTCCGCCCACACCGGTTCCCAGTGTCACGGCCACCATATTGGAATAACCCTTGCCGCCTCCCTGCCACATTTCGCCCAGAGCAGCTACATTGGCGTCATTATTTGCTCTGACAGGTACATCTATATACTTATGCAGAATCTCCGGAATATTGAGTACACCCCAGCCGAGATTCACGGCGCCGCCCACCATGGTTCCATTCTCATCTACAGCTCCCGGCGCCCCTACACCGATCCCCTTGACCTCTGAAACCTTGATGCCCTTCTCTTCCATTTTGGCCAGAATACTCTTTGCAACATCCGGCAGGATCTCCGCCCCACTGTTCTCCTTGCGGGTGGGAATCTCCCACTTATCCAGTACCTTTGCCTTATCATCAAAAAGTCCCAATTTTACGGTTGT